>JAJZQG010000188.1 GCA_021847645.1 Myxococcales bacterium | reverse complement strand
CGTAGGGGCGCCAGCCCCTCGTCGGCACCCGGCCCTGCCGGGCGCCTTCCGCCCGCCGACCCGTCCTCAACCACCCTGATCGCTCAGCCTCACCTGTGCCCCGATCCAACCTCGCCGCCTTCCGGGTAGCGACCAACGGGAGCGTAGGGGCGCCAGCCCCTCGTCGGCACCCGGCCCTGCCGGGCGCCTTCCGCCCGCCGACCCGTCCTCAACCACCCTGATCGCTCAGCCTCACCTGTGCCCCGATCCAACCTCGCCGCCTTCCGGGTGGCGACCAACGGGAGCGTAGGGGCGCCAGCCCCTCGTCGGCACCCGGCCCTGCCGGGCGGGTTGACGACCCGTTGCCCGACTTGTTAGCGTGCCCCCGTGCCCTATGCCGCGGTCTTCGAGCGGCCCGGGGCCGATGGGTTCTGTTCGCCGGGGATCTCCCCGGAGGAGTTGGCGTCGGTGATGAGGCTACGCGTCATGGATGCAGCCCGTGCGATCGTGGTGCTGCTGGCTCTGACCGCCCTCGGCGGATGCGGCGGGCTCGTCTACGCCGTCCAGGCCAGCTCCGCGTCGTCCAAGCTCGAGCAAGCCAAGGAGGTCGGCGCCGAAAAGCGCGCCCCCTACGAGTACTACCTGGCGCGCGAGCACATGACCAAAGCCCAGGAGGAAGCCTCGCAAGGCGACTACGGCGACGCCATCGACCTCGCCGAGATCGCCGAGCAGTCCGCCGACAAGGCCATCCAGCTCGCGCGCGAAGCGCACCGAGGTGCCGGACGATGACCCGCTTGCCTTCGGCTGTGTGGTGCGCGCTCTTTGCGCTCGTGTTCTTGTCCGCATGCGGCGGCGGCTCCGTCATGCGCGGTCGCATCGATGGCCTCGAGAAGATCACCAACCAGGCCGAGCGCAACGGCGCCATTCGCTGCGCCCCGCGCGAGCTCGCCATGGCGCGCTCTCACCTGCGCTTCGCGCTGATCGATCTCGACCAGGGCTTCCTGTCTCGCGCCAAGCAGGATCTGGACATCGCCGAGCCCAACGCGCATGCCGCCTACTTCCTGTCTCCGCCTCAGGTCTGCGCAGAGCGCGGCTTCGAGATCGAAAAGCCCAAGCCCAAGCCCGGTGACCGCGACGGCGACGGCTACCTCGATCCCGACGACAAGTGCCCTGACCAGCCCGAGACGTGGAACGGCTACCAGGACGAGGACGGGTGCCCCGACGATCCGGATACGGACGGGGACGGCATCCCGGACTCCAAGGACCAGTGCGTGCTCGAGCCCGAGGACAAGGACGGCTACCTCGACGACGACGGCTGCCCGGACCCGGACAACGATCTCGACGGGATCCCGGACCAGGCCGACAAGCTCGGTGACAAGAGCTGCATGAACGACGCCGAGGATCCCGACGGCTACGAAGACAATGACGGGTGCCCCGACCTCGACAACGATGGCGACGGCGTGCCCGACCTCGAAGACATGTGCCCGAACGAGCCTGGACCTCCCGGCGGCGATCGCCCCGGATGCCCGAAGAAGCCCTCGCTCGCGATCATCACCGACACGGAGATCAAGATCCTCCAGCAGATCCACTTCGACTACAACAAGGCGACGATCCGTCGGGAGAGCTTCCCGATCGTCGACGCCGTGGCCGACATCCTGAAGCAGAATCCGCGCGTCCGCATCGAGGTGCAGGGGCACACCGACAACCGCGGAGGCAAGGCCTACAACGAGAAGCTCTCCGACCAGCGCGCCAACGCCGTCATGCGTGCGCTCATCGAGCGCGGCATCGACCCCAGTCGGCTGCGCGCCAAGGGCTACGGCATGGAACGCCCGCTTGTTCCCAACGACACCGAGCAGAACCGAGCCCTGAACCGTCGCGTGCAGTTCATCCGGATCGAATCGCAGAACCCCTAGCTCACAAGCACTCGCTTTCCTACATCAGCTCGAGTGTTGCAGGCATCGACACACGACTCGCGAAGCCCCAAGGAGACATCACACGTGGACCGCCGCTCCCGCCTCGCTTCCATCGCCGCCGCCACCTTCATCGCGCTCGGCACGCTCTCTCAGCTCGCCGTAGCCGGCCCCAAAGATGCTGCCGCCAAGAAGGCCGATCAGGACGCCATGAACAATGACTTCCTGATGGCCGACTTCCCCAAGGCCGAACAAGACCTGCAGAAGGCCGTCGCCCTGTGCGGCCCCAGCGGCTGCACCCCCAAGCTCAAGGCCCAGATCCTCGTGCACCTCGGCATCGTCCAGGTCAACGCCGGCAAGGCCTCCGACGCCGAAGCCACGTTCGTCGAGGCAATCAAGCTCGATTCCTCCGTGAGCCCCGAGAAGGACTTCACCACCCCCGACATCGACAAGGTGTTCGAGAACGCAAAGGCCAAGGCCGGCGGCGGCGGCACCGGTCCCTCCGAACCCACCGAGCCCAGCGGCACCGGCGGCGGCAACGAGCCCTCCAGCGAGGAGCTCTCCCATGAGGCCGTCCCCGAGCAGATGATCAATACCCCCGTGCCTGTCTTCGTCACCGTCCCCGAAGGCATGACCGTCAACAAGGTCATCGTCATGTACAAGCCCTTCGGCGGCAGCTGGAAGAAGCTCGAGCTCCGAAAGATGCGCGGCGGCTGGGGAAACAACATCCCCTGTGAAGACGTCACCACCACCGGCGACCTCAAGTACTACGTCAAGGCGCTCGACGCTTCCGGCGACCAGATCGCCGGCTTGGGCAGCACCAACAAGCCGTACGTCACCAAGATCAAGAACCAGCTCGACGGCGACCCGCCCCACATGCCGAACACGCCGCCGCCGGCCCAGTGCGCTGCCAAGGAAGACTGCCCGCCCGGCTTCCCGGGATGCAGCGCGGGCGGCAAGCGCGGAGACAAGGGCTGGGGCTCGTCGTGCGACGAAACCCGCGAGTGCCAGAGCGGCCTGGTCTGCAAGGGCGGCGTCTGCGAGGAAGGCGAGGACGAGGGCGGCGGCGGCGGATCCGCTTCCTCGGGCCCCGCCAAGAAGAACTGGGTCGGCCTCTACGGCGACTTCGATCTCGCACTCGTGTCCGGCAGCGATGTCTGCGGCGTCGATAGCCAGAAGAACAACGGCTACGCCTGCTTCATCCGCGACGCCAACCCCTACGGCGACTTCGTCGGCCAGCAGTACCACGGCAACCCGATCGCGTCGGGCAACGGCAATGCGATCGCCGGCGGCTTGGCTCCCGCCACCGCGCGCATTCTCGCGGGCTTCGACCGCCTGCTCGGCGCCAACTTCATGCTCGGCGCCCGCGCCGGCTGGGCCTTCCGCGGAGGCCCCCAGCCCGACGGCGGCAACAAGTTCCTGCCCTTCCACCTCGAAGTGCGCGCCAGCTACTGGTTCGGCAAGAGCCCCTTCTCCCGCGTCGGCTTCCGTCCCTTCGTGTTCCTCGGCGGCGGCATGGCCCAGGTCGATACCCGCGTCGACGTGTCCGTCCGCGAACAGGACAACTGCGGCACCACGGGCTGCTACGTCCGCGCCGGCAATGCTCCGGACGCGCCTACCATCCAGATCAACCCCCAGACCCAGACCGTGTCGGCCTGGCGCAAGTCCGGCCAGTCCTTCGCCGGCCTGGGCGGCGGAGTCATGTACGCCATTTCCCCGAGCGGCGGCATCGTCGCCGACCTCAAGATCTCCCAGATGTTCCCCACCTCCGGCACCGTCATCTCGCCCGAGCTCGGCTACGCCCTCGGGTTCTGACGAGACATCTCGTCCCCTCTGGTTCCCGCGGCCCTTCCTGGACTAGAGTGAAATCGATGTCCCGATAGGGGTGCCTCCGGTTCACCTGGCGCTGGGTCGACGTGTCGCCGGAACACGTCTCGACCGCGTGCTTCTCGATCGCCATGACAACCATCCTGGATCTCTTCGCGAGTCAGTTGAGCATGGGCGGCCATCGCTCCGCGCTCCGCTCCAAGCGCGCCGGGCGCTGGACCACGACCACCTGGGACGAGTGGAACCGCAAGAGCCGCGCGGTCGCCGCGGCCCTCATCCAAGCCGGCGTCAACCCCGGAGACCGCGTCGCCATCCTCTCGAACACCCGCGAAGAATGGGTCGTCGCCGACATGGCCGTGCTCATGGCCGGCGCCGTCAGCGTGCCTATCTACCCCACCCTCACCGCCGAAGAGACCGCCTTCATCCTCGAGAACTCCGGCGCGGTCGCCGTCTTCGTCGAGAACCCCCAGCACTTCGAAAAGCTCACCACGCGCGTCGCCTCGTCCGTCGTCGCGCGCTTGCGCTGCATCGTCGTGTTCGACTGCCAATCGCTCCGCGATATCCCCCACCACGAAGCCCAGCGCTCCCTCACGTGCTTCGAGGTCGCCCAGCTCGTAGAAACCCCCTCGAGCGTGCTCGCCGACTTCGTCAGCACCGGCGAGACGCTGCTCGACGACGCTACCAATGCCGCCGCGCTCGACGATCGCATCAAGGCTTGCAAGCCCGACGCGCTCGCAAGCATCGTCTACACCGCCGGTGCCGTCGGACGCCCCAAGGGCGTGATGCTCACCCACGACAACTTCTGCTTCGAGATCCGCAGCGCGCGCGAGACCCTCGAGGTCTCCGGACGAGACGAGCAGTTGGTGTTCCTGCCGCTCGCGCACATCATGGGCAAGGTGCTGTACGTCATGCACCTCGAGATCGGCGGCACGATCACCTTCGCCGAGAACATGCTGCGCGCCATCGACAACGCCGCCGAGGTCAACCCCACGTTCTTCGGCTCCGTGCCCCGCGTCTTCGAGAAGTTCTACGCGGTCGCCGAGAAGAAAGCCAAGGAGGAGGGTCGCGTCAAGGAGCGGCTGTACCGGTGGGCCATCGACGTAGGCCACCGCATGGCACGCGTACGCCGCAAGGGACAGACGCCCAGCCTGCCCCTGCTGGCCGAGCATCGCTACGCCGATCGATTGGTGCTTTCCAAGCTGCGCGATCGGTTCGGCACGCGCCTGCGCTTCGCGATCTCGGGCGGCGCTCCCCTCGCGGCCGAGCTCGGCGAGTGGTTCGACGCCATCGGCATCACGGTCCTCGAAGGCTACGGTCTGACGGAAACCACCGGCTCCTCCAACATCAATCGCCCCTATCGCCTCAAGTACGGCACCGTCGGCCCACCGCTCAACGGCGTCGAGAACAAGATCGCCGCCGACGGCGAGATCCTGCTGCGCGGCGCCAACGTCATGAAGGGCTACTGGCTGGACGACGACGCCACCGAGGAGGTCGTCGACGACGACGGCTGGCTGCACTCGGGCGACATCGGTTTCGTCGACGCCGACGGCATGCTCAAGATTACCGATCGCAAGAAGGATCTGATCATCACCGCCGCCGGCAAGAACATCGCGCCGCAGAACATCGAGAACCTGCTTCGCCAGTCACCCTGGGTCTCCCACTGCATCGTCGTGGGCGACAAGCGCAAGTTCCTCGGCGCGCTGGTCACCCTCAACGAGAAGACCGTGGGCCGTTGGGCCGCCGAGAACGGCCGCCCCGTCGATGTCGACGTTCTCTCGCGCGACCCCGAAGTTCGCGCGATGATCCAGGTCGATGTCGACAGCGTCAATCACCGTCTCGCGCGCTTCGAGACCATCAAGCGGTTCGCCATCCTGCCCAAGGACTTCTCGGTGGCAGGCGGCGAGCTCACACCCACCGGCAAGGTCAAGCGCAACGTGATCGCCAAGCACTACGCAGACGCCATCGACAAGCTGTACGAGAACGGCTCGGACAACGACTCCATGTCCGACTGACCTTACCCCTTCTTCGTCGGAGCGCTGCGACCCAACGCCCCCATCACGGCCTTCAAGTCGTCCCACGCCTCGCGCTTCGCATCCCGCTTCGTCCCCTCCGCTCGCAGGAGATACGCCGGGTGGTACGTCGGCATCACCGGGATCCGGCCCTTGTACAGCTTCCACTTGCCTCGAAGGCGCATGATCCCCTCGCTCACCCCGAGCAGCCCCCGCACCGCCGTGTTGCCCATCGCCAGCATCACCCGCGGAGACACGATCTCGATCTGCTTGTGCAGGTACGGCAGGCACGCTGCCATCTCCTCCACTTGCGGCGTCCGGTTGTTCGGCGGACGGCACTTGACGATGTTCGCGATGTAGACCTCGTCGCGTTCGTAGCCCATCGCTCCCACCATCCGGTCCAGAAGCTGCCCGGCCGGCCCCACAAATGGCTCTCCCTGAGCGTCTTCCTCCGCCCCCGGGCCTTCGCCCACGATCATCAACTCCGCCGACGGGTTGCCCCTGGAGAACACGGTCTGCGTGCGACCCGCGTGCAACGCGCACTTCGTGCAGCCCTTCACTTCCTCCGCGAGCTCGGCCAGCAGCGCCAGCCGCTTGCCCGGCGCGACCCGGACCACCGCGGTGACCTCTCGCGCCGCCGGCTCGTGTGCAGGCGCCGCCGGCTCTTGCCTCGCTCGGCCCAGCTCCAGCGGCCGCTCTTCCGGAGCCTCGGCGGGCTCGAGCACGGGCGCCCGCCTCGCGGCCGCACCAGCCTCCTGCGCCTGGTCCACCGCCCCCAAGCGACGAACGTTTCGCGCGCGCGGTACGCCCACAACCCCGCTCGCCGCCTGCCACAGCAGGTTCTCGCGCACCACCTGCACGATGTCTCGCAGCTCCGCTGCCGCCGCGCTCGCCTCGTCCGGAGTCATGCCCGATGGATGCTTCGTCGCTCAGCCGGACACAAGCCCTTTGCGGAGCAAGCGCGCCGCCTGGCGCCCTCGCTTGACCGGTTGGCGCTCGGACGCCGGCGGGACGTCGTCCAGCGGCCCACAGGCCTGCTTCCAAGGCGGCGTGCCACGGGTCCGCGCGTGCGCTCGAAGCGCGCTCGTGGGCACGAACGGCTCGTTCATTTGCCGCCTCGCCCCCTCGAGGAACTTCGGGTCGACCAGATCCGCCAGCGTGTACTCGTCGAGCACGGCTCGCACGCGATGCGCCATCAATGCCCAGATGATCCTCGTCTCACAGCCCTTGGCTCGCGGGCAGAACTCCGGCTCTCCCACGCACTCCACCAAGTCCACGGGGCCGATCGCCGCCTCCACAATCTCGCGCACCGTGATCTGGTTGGCCGGCTTGCCCAGCGCATAGCCCCCCGAACGCCCCGCTCGCCCTCGCAACAAGCGCATCCCGCGCAAGGGGATCGTGATCTGGTCCAGATAGGCCTTGGAAATCCCCGTGGTCGCGGCGATCGACCGCATGCTCACCGGCTCCGCCTCTGTGCCGCGACGCGCCACCTCGAGCATCAATCTGACTGCGTATCGAGCTCGCGTACTGAGTTTCATCGGCAGCCTCCACGGTCAGATCTGCTCCCCGCGCCCGGCCACGTGGCTCAATGCGCGCTCGGATGCGTCGGGAACTCGCACTTGCCCTCCGCCCACATCTGGCTCGTCGACACTTTCCCTGCAAACCGGGTCACGAACGACGCGACCTCGCCCACGACGAGCAACGCCGGCGGTCGCAACCCTTCGGCCCGCACCGCGTCGCCGATCGTCTCGAGCCTGTCGAGCACATGACGCTGCGAGGGCGTCGTTGCCTCCTGGATGACCAATGCCGGCGTGCTGCCTGCCATGCCCCGGCTCATCAGCTCGCGGCTGATCCGGTCGATCGTCGAGACTCCCATGAAGAACACCAGCGTCAGGCCACAGCTCGCCAACGAATCCCATGGCAGCTGCAGCTCCCCGTCGCCCCTCGCGTGACCCGTCAGGAACACCACGCCGTGGGACATGTCGCGGTGGGTCACCGGAACGCCGACCGACGCCGGCGCGGCCACCCCGGCGCTCACCCCGGGCACGACCTCGAACGGCACGCCCGCCTCCAGACACGCCAGCGCCTCTTCTCCTCCCCGCCCGAAGACAAACGGATCGCCGCCCTTCAAACGCACGATGCGCTCGGGCCCGCCGTCCTTCGTCGCCAGCTCCACCAGAAGCTCGTTGATCTTGTCCTGCGGCATCGCATGGCTGCCCGCGACCTTGCCCACGTAGTAGCGCGTGCGCGCCGACGACATCTCCACCAGCTCTTGCGCGACCAAGTGATCGTAGACCAGCGCATCGCACGAAGTGACGAGCTTGCACCCGCGCATCGTGATCAGATCCGCCGACCCCGGGCCCGCTCCCACCAGGTACACCGTTCCGGGTATCCGCCGACTACTCATGGCTTCACCTCAGTGTTCCGCAGCTGCTCGAGCACCGCCTCGATCTCGGCCAGCGCGGACGCCTCGTCGCCCTGCTCCAGCAGCGTCCTCGCGCGACTCCTGACCACCGCCTCGTTGGCCGCTCGACGCGCCTCGAACTCCGGCACCATGGCCCGGATCCGTGCACGCGCCGATGCCACCAGCTCGGCGTACCGCCCAATCGTCGGGTGCAGCACGCGCTCGATCTCCTCGCGCAGCACCCGCACCAACGCTGGCGACGCGCCTTGCGTCGAGATCGCCACCTGCACCGCGCCCCGATCCACCACCGCGGGCACGAAGAAGTCGCAGTTGTCCGGATCGTCGACCGCGTTGATCAGCACGCCACGCGCCTGGCAGCAGCGGCGAATCCTCGCGTTCGCCTCCGAATCGTTCGTCGCCGCCACCACCAGCAGCCGGCCCGCCACGTCCTGCTCCTCGAACGGACGCTCGTACAGTACGAGCGCCCCGCGAGCAGCCATCGCTTGCACCGCCTCGCTCGCCCGCGTCGCGACGACCGTCACCTGCGCCCCGCTGCCCAGAAGCCCTCGCAGCTTCGCGACGGCCACGCTGCCTGCTCCGACAACGAGCACGGACCGTCCGCGAAGCTTCAGGAACAACGGGTACAGCACCACAACTCCATCGCGACAGCTCGCTCAGCCGACCTCGTCGCGTACCGCCAATGCTATCTTGTAGAACACGGTGATCATCAGGAAACCGATCGCGTAGATCCCCAGGCTGATGAGCACCTCGGGCAGCGTCGGCATGTAGTGCGTGATCGTCCCGAACACCGTCGGCGTGAAGCCGCCCACCACCATCCCCATGCCCTTGTCGATCCAGATCGACGCGAACACCAGAACGCACGCGATGGTCAGCAGCTTGTAGTCGTTGCGAACCTTCGGCGAGAAGAGCATGCCGACCGCAACGACAGCCATGCTCACCGACGTCCACATCCACGGCACCAGCTCATTGTGGCCGTCGATTCCCACGAACAGGTACTCGAAGTGCACCTTGTCCTCGGGGACGCCGCTGTAGAACGAGGTAAAGAACTCGAGCGCGACGAAGAACAGGTTGATGAGCATCCCGTACAACACGATCTGCGCCAGCTTGGCGATCGGCTCGTGGCCGGGCTCGAACTTGGTGTACTTGCGCGCCACCATCAGCAGCAGAATGAGGAACGATGGGCCCGAGGCGAACGCCGACGCCAGGAACCGCGGCGCCAGAATCGCCGTGAACCAGAAGGGCCGCGCGCCCAGACCGCAGTACAAGAACGCCGTGACCGTGTGGATGCTGACCGCCCAGGGGATCGACAGGTAGATGACCGGCTTGATCCACTTGGGCGGATGCTCTCCCTTGCGCTCCGCCACCAGCGACACCCGCGTAATCGTCGCATTCAAGAGCAGATAGCCGTTCAACACCACCGCGTCCCAAAACAGGATCGAGGTCGGCGTCGGGTGCAGAAACATGTTCAGCGCCCGGTACGGCGTACCGATGTCCACCATCACGAACAGCAGGCACATCGAGCACGCTGCCACAGCGAGAAACTCGCCCAGCACCGTCATCTTCCCGAACGCCTTGTAGTTGTGCAGGTAATAGGGCAGCACCACCATCACCGCCGACGCTGCCACGCCGACCAGGAACGTGAACTGGGCGATGTAGAACCCCCACGTCACGTCCCGGCTCATGCCCGTGATTCCCATGCCGTCGCGCAGCTGCCACAGGTAGCAAAGCCCACCGATCAGCACCACCACGCACAGAAACAGAATCCACGCCCAATATCGTCGACTTCCAACCAGTGCTTTCTCGAACATGGAAGCCTCACACCAGGTAGTAGACCTCGGGCTGCGTCCCGAGCTCCGGTTTGCGTCGAATGCTGAACGCCGAGGTCAACCGCATCCGCACCTCGGAGTCCTGCTGGTTCAAGTCGCCGAAGACCATCGCCCCGTAGGGACAGGCCTCGACACACACCGGCTTGAGGGCCCGCGATATCCGCTCTTCGCAGAACGTGCACTTCTCCACGACACCCTTCATCCGCGTCGGAAAGTCCGGCGTGATCTTCGCGATGTACGGCCGCGGGTTCCACCAGTTGAAGCTGCGCGAACCGTACGGACAGGCAACCACGCAGTAGCGGCATCCGATGCATCGGTGCCAGTCCATCATCACGATGCCGTCCTGTTCCCGCTTGAAGGTCGCCTTCGTCGGACACACCCGCACGCACGGAGGATTGTCGCAGTGGTTGCACAGCACCGGCAGCTGCTTGGCCTTCACGCGCGACGGCAGGTACTGATTCTCCTCCGTCGGAAACGCCTGATCGAAGTCCTGCTTCCAGATCCACTTGACCTGGTCGTACTCGACGTTCGGCACCGTCTCGCCCTGCGCCTTCGGGAAGCTCGGCACGTTGTGCGCCGCATGGCACGCTTCCGAACACTTGGTGCAATCCTCGTGCTGCGCACACACCCGAAGGTCGATGACCATCGCCAGCCGCTTGCCCGCTCCCTGGACGCCCGCCTGCTGATCCCCGGCGCACGACGAGATCCCCGGCAAGACCCCGGCTGCCAGCGCCGTGCCGCCAGCCGCTTTCAAGAAGTCTCTCCTGCCGCCTCGCATCACTGGCCTCCCTCCGGAGCTACATGGCAGTTCCAGCACGACGGCGTCACCGACGCCGCGTTGTGGCACCTGTCGCAGAACGCCGTCTTGTTCGAATGACAGCCCAGGCACGTCTTGGTCAGGCTCTTGTCCCATTCCTTGCCCGATACCGTCACCTTGTTGCGCAGCCCGTCGCGCACCACCTCCGTGCGCCACGCATCCAGCAGCTGCATGTGCTGCGCACGCATCGTCCCGTCCTTCACCGGCAGCACGCACTCGGTCGCCCCGTTCGGTGGCGCCTCGAGCTTCAGCTGGTAGCTCGTGCCCCGCGCCAGCCCGTACCACACCGGAAACGCCGTCACCCCCACCAGCACGGCGAGCCCGACGACAATCTTGCCCGCATCATACATCGGCGCCTCCTCCCTGCTCCTCCGGGCTCTCCTTGCGAAGATTGATCCTTCGCCCCTTCCGATCCTCGCTCTCGCCGTCCATCACCAGCGCGTTGCCCACCAGCTCGTGAACACCGCATATCCGCACGCCCGGCGCCCAGTACTCCGCCAGCGGCGGCAGCGTCGCCTTGTCGATCGCGCAGATGCACGCCATCGTGTTGACGTTGTGCTCGTCGCGTACATGCTTGAGCGCCGCGCCCCTCGGCAATCCCCCGCGCAGACGCATCTCCATGTTCTCGTCGTTGCCCAGCCCCGCGCCTCCTGCACAGCAGAACGTCTGCTCCCGGATCGTGTTCTCCGGCATCTCGTGGAACTGGTTGCACACGTTCCGAATGATGTAGCGAGGCTCCTCGAACATCCCCAACGCTCGCGCCGGATTGCACGAGTCGTGGAACGTCGGAATCACCTTGTCGTTGCGCGCCGGGTCCAGCTTCAGCTTCCCGTTCTTGATCAGGTCCGCCGTGAACTCGCAGATGTGCACCATCTTCGTCGACCGCGTGTTCTCGAACACCGTGCCCGTGATCGGCGACTTCGGCACCTCCAGGAAGTCCGCAGGCCCGTTGAGCGTGTCCATGTACTGATGCACCACACGCCACATGTGCCCGCATTCGCCCCCCAGGATCCACTTGACGCCCAGACGCTTCGCCTCAGCGTACATCTTCGCGTTCAGACGCTTGATCGTGTCGTGCGACGTGAACAGCCCGAAGTTGCCTCCCTCCGACGCATACGTCGAGAACGTCACGTCCAGGTCCAGGTGCTTGAACAGCAGCAGATAGCCCATCAGCGTGTAGATCGCCGGCTCCGCGAATACGTCCGCCGAGGGCGTGATGAAGAGAATCTCGGCCCCCTTGCGGTTGAACGACGGCTCCACTCGAATGCCGGTGGCCTCCTCGAGCTCGTCCACCACGAACTCGACGTTGTCCTTGAACGTATGGGGTTGCAGCCCCAGGTGGTTGCCCGTGCGGAAGCAGTTGGCCGCCGGCTCCAGCGCCCAGTTGATGCCGATGCCCAGCTCGTACATCAGCTCCCGCGCCATCATCGTGATCTCCGCCGTGTCGATGCCATAGGGGCAAAACACCGAGCATCGACGGCACTCCGTGCATTGGTAGAAGTAGTAGTACCACTCCTTGATCACGTCCTCGGTCAGCTCGCGACCTCCCGCCAGCTTGCCGAGGATCTTGCCCGCCGTCGTGAAGTTCTGCCGATACACCGACCGCAGTAGCTCCGCGCGAAGAACCGGCATGTTCTTCGGATCGCCAGAGCCCATGTAGAAGTGGCACTTGTCCGCGCAGGCCCCGCACCGAACACAGATGTCCATGAAGAGCGCGAACGACCGGAACCGCTCCAGCCGGTCCTTCATCCCCCCCAGGACAGTCTCCTTCCAGTTCGGCGGAAGCTGCCAGTCCTTGTCGTCGACCGCCCACGCCCTGCCGTTGGGGAACCCCAGGTAGTCGATGTTCTTCTTCGCCGCCGGGTAGTTGTACGTCCCCTTCCGGAACGACGGCGGCACGCTCATCCAGTCCTTCTCAGGGGGCTGGAAGTCGACCTTCGCGAGCTCTTCCGGCTTCGGCTGTTCCTCTGACATCGCTTCACCCTCTCGTCCGGCTGCGGTTTGCCGCACCCGATAGATGACGTCGTTGCGCTACTCGTCCTTGTCCACCGGCAGGTCCACCGCCTTCATCTTGTCGCGGAATTCGTCCTCGTACTCCTCGTAGGTGTGCACCTTCACCGGGCGGTTCCACGGGTTGATGTGACGAACTTCCCGGCTGTTGCACCGCAGGTTGCGCGCCGGCGACATGAACACGCCCGCCATGTGCGTGAGCTTGCTGAACGGAAAGTAGGCCAGCAGCACGCTCACCAGGAACAGGTGCCCGTAGAAGATCGGCGCAATGTCCCGCGGCACCACCGGCTTGAACGTCACCAGCCCTACCGCCAGCTCCTTGATCCCGATGACATCCGTCTTCATGAAGTGGCGCATCAAAATCCCCGACAGCCCGATCCCGATCAGCAGGAACAGCGGGAAGTAGTCCGCTGCCAGCGAGATGTACCGCAGCTGCGGCGACATCAACCGTCGCGCCAGCAGGAATCCCACCGCACAGACCAGGATCACCCCCGACGCATACACCGTCGGAACCCCCACCTCGAAGAAGCCGTCGATCTTCTCCAGCAGCGTCGCCACCGGAAACACCGGCTCGGTGAAGAAACGCATGTGCCGAAGCACGATCACCAAAAACGAGTAGTGAAACGCGATCGCTCCCGCCCACAACAGCCACTCGCCGTCATAGGTCACCTGCCCCGCCCCCTTCACCGACATCTTCGTGTTGCGAAACAGCGACCGGAACGTCAAGACCTCCAGCGCCATGCGTGCCACCACGCCCGAGGTCGTCGACGGGTTCTCGATCGCGGCCTGCTTGATCCACGGCAGCGACTTCTGCTGTCCGCAGGACGTCCCGATGGCGAAGGGAACGGGCGCCTTGCCCCACTTGAACGCCACCCGATACGCCACCCCCACAAGGAACGTCGCCATGGCCGCGTAGGGCACCGCAACCGCAAACACGGAATGCAGACTAGGCCCCGCCACGAAGGCGACTGCGAAGAGCACGACTACGGCCACCAGGGCGTACAGCGCATTCATCGGTCCTCACCTCGGTTCTCTTCGTCGATCCCGCCGCTCGATGCCTTTGGTCCGCCAGGACGCACCGACGCCGCGAACACGCGATTCGCTCGCTCGAGCAATGTGTAATTCATCTTCTTCAGCTGGTTGTACCGGACTTCGTACACGCGCTCGCGACACCTCATGTACACGTCGAACGCACTGAGCTGCAGACGATCGACCCGCTCGTCGAGCTCGGCCCATTGCTCCGCCGTCAGGTTCATTCCGGGCTCGGTGTGCACCACCTTCTTGATTGCACCCACGAAGCCCACCGCCTGAGACGGTGAGAAGTCCTGCACCGCGCGCAGCTTGAGCATGTCCTCGAGAATGCCCGCCACCCGGTCCTGCCGTGCGCCCGCCGCCAGCTCGTCGAAAAGCGCACCTATTCCCGCGATAATCAGGTGCCCCGCCGGGTTGGCGAAACGATCCGATTGGCGACGCATCGATCGTGTCGCGTCTTCGGAATAGGTGCTCAGAACGACCCGCAGCCACCGCTCGACGATGGTGGTGCGCTTGTCCGATAGTGCTCGGTCTAGCATGATTTGCGGCTGTCCGCGTTCTCGTCGCCTCGTGGGCCCGCGCGGACATGCCTGTCAGTCGTATAGAGAATGGGGGTGCGGCGGTCAATGCAGATCGCGCTCCACGAACCGCTGCGCAGCCGACACTCGCGGTCGCTGTGGGGCAAACGTGCGTAGGAGTCGCGCGGTCGCGATCTCGTCGAAAGATCGCGGATAGCGCTTTTGCTCTGCTGCTTGAATGATAGATGAACTCGCCCGCACGGCGTACGGCAACAGGCCCGCACGCCGGTGCTTCGCTCGGCGCTCGTGAGCCCAATTGCTGTCTTCCGAGGCCGTCGGCGACGGTCGGCTCGCCCCCCGGTCCGTGCCGGGGGACGGCGACTCCTCGCTAAGACCGCCCCGCCAGAGCCACGGGCAGCGCCCGCCGCACCCAGCAGCGCGCGGTCAGGCGCGTCGTGATCTCAAACGCAGCCGGTCGGCTTCGGGAGCCCCGCCACCTTGCATGCACCCTTGGCAGGTCCGCTCGGGAAGAGCTCGTAGACCTCCTTGAGGGACATCTTGGTGTCCTTGCAGAGCTTACGAATCATCGGCGCCACACCGAACTTGAGGTAGTAGTCGCGCAGGTAGTTCACCAGGTGCCAGTGCTTCTCGGAGAGCTCCGCCACGCCCTCCGTCGACGCCAGCGCCAGGGCTACGTCCTGGTTCCACTTCTCGGGTTCCGCCATGAAGCCGTCTTCGTCGACTTCGATGCGCACACTGCCGTGCTCGAAAATCGCCATGTCGAATGTTCCTCCAGATACGGGCTTCGGTGAGCCGCGGACACTCCGCAGTTCGCCAGGTCTCAAGACATTTCGATATATCCGCAGGGGCACTGCTCCGCGCACTTCTTGCACCCCTGGCAGAACTCCAACTTGAAAGAGTAAGGGTGTCCCTTCACCAACGGCTTCACAATCGCTCCATCGCTGCACAACGTCCAGCAGTTGCCGCAGTCGAAACACTGGCCGCAGCTCATGCAACGCTTCGACTCCTCGATGGCCTGCTCCCGCGTGAATCCAGTGCTGATCTCCACGTCCGGATTCGCCCAGCGCTGCTCCACCGCAACGTCGCTCTGCCCAGCCACGCGCTCCTTCTTCTCGAACCACGCCCGGTTCATCTTTTCCTTGGCGACCACCGGCGGCAACGCCGCAGCCTCCACGGGCAGACCCCTGAGTTGGCAGTGAATCGTCTCCGCGGCCCGACGCCCCTGCGCGATCGCAATCGTCACCAGGCCCAGATCCAGAACGTCGCCGCCCGCCAGCACAGCGTCCTTGTTCGTCCGGCCGAACTCGTCGACCTTCACCCAGTCGCGACCGCTGTGCAGATCGTCGTACCCGCGGAAGTCCGGCTCCTGGCTGATCGCCGAGATGATCGCCGTGGCGTCCAGCACGAACTCCGATCCCGCAATCGGCACCGGACGACGACGCCCGCTGGCGTCCGGCTCGCCCAGCTCCGTTCGCTGGATCTTCATGCCTGTCGCGGTGTCGCCGTTCTTCATCACCTCGAGGGGCATCACCAGGAACTCAAACTTCACGCCCTCTTCCTCGGCACCGCGAATCTCGTGCTCGATCGCAGGCATCTCCTTGATCGTGCGCCGATAGACGATCCACACCTCGGCGCCCAGCCGGCGGGACACGCGCGCTGCGTCGATCGCCGCGTCGCCTCCGCCGATCACCAGCACCTTCTTGCCCACCTCGACCTTCTCGCCGGAGTTGACCCGGTTGAGAAACTCGGTGGCCGTGAACACGTTCTTCGCATCTTCCCCCGGAATGCCGAGGGACTTGCCCTTGTGGGCGCCGATGCCGACGAAGACCGCCGCGTAGGTCTTCTTCAAATCTTCGTACGGGAACTCCCGCCCGACCGCGGTGTTGTACTTGATCTCCACCCCGAGCGCCGTGATCCGATCGATCTCCGCGTCGAGAATCTCCGGCGGTAGACGGTATTTCGGAATGCCGTAGCGCAGCATGCCGCCACCCTTCGGGAACGCCTCGAACACCGTCACGCCGTAGCCTCGACGAGCGAGCTGGTAGGCGCAGGACAGACCCGCGGGCCCCGAACCGATCACCGCGATCTTCTCCGGATGCTGCTCCGCCGAGAGCTTCTTGAACGCGAGCTTCTTCTCCAGCGCAAAGTCGCCGATCGCGCGCTCCATGTTGTTGATCGACAACGCCCCGTCCATGTCGAGACGATTGCAGTTCGACTCGCAAGGATGCGGACAGACTCGTCCGCAAACCGACGGCAGCGGGTTGGTCTCGGACAGCAGCTGCCACGCCATCTCGAACGACTGATCGAAGGTGCGCCCGTACGCCTCCGTCTGTGCAATCAGCGTGATCGCTCCACGGACGTCATTGTGGTTCGGGCACGCATTGATGCACGGCGGCGTCTTCGATACGTACTTCGGTCGAAGCGAGGAGGTCTCCCCTCCTCCTCGAGGACCGCCGCCACCACCGGCACCAGCACGGCTGACTAGCTTCTTTTTATCTTTCAGAACGAGCGCCATCGGAGTCTCCTCCCCCGGCCCCCATGCGTTCGGTATAAGAGACTAAAGATTCGCTGTCAAGCACTGCGTTTCGAGCTTTTTTGCGACGTTCCTCGCTCTCCTTACGTTACTTTAGGATTCGCGCTCCCGCTTCCACCGCGCCCCAGCCCCCACCACCCCCTCCGCCCATTGCCTCGCCCCCAGCGCGTGCACATGCACATAGGTCGCCAACACGCTTCCGAGACAGATGCCCTCCTGCTTCCCCATTATCCCCTTGCCCCGCTTCATCGCAAACACCATCCGCGCTTCCCCCGCCACATCCGTCACTCTCGAATAGTGGAACTCGTGCCCGGAAAACCGCTCCCCTACCCCCAAGAACGGATTGCCCCCCACCACCTCCACGTCCACGTACCCGTGCCCCACCGGCGCCGTCTCCATCCCCGTCTCCAGCGGCAATATCCCCGCCATCTCCCACCGGCGATCCCCGTCCCATAACCCCCGCGACGCGTACATCAGCCCCCCGCATTCAGCATAGACCGGCATGCCCCGCGTCACTCGCTCTCGCAGCTTGCCCATCAACTGCGTGTTCTTCCCCAACGCCTCCGCGTGTGTCTCCGGAAACCCCCCGCCAATGTACAGCGCATCCACGTCCCCCACGTCCCCGTCCGCTAACGGCGATATCGACACAACCTCTCCCCCCGCCCGTTCCAACGCCTCCAGGTTCTCAGGATAATAAAACGTGAAGGCAGCGTCGCGCAGAACACCAATCTTCGCGCGCCTCGCCCCCCCCTCCGTCTTCTCTCCCCC
>JAJZQG010000187.1 GCA_021847645.1 Myxococcales bacterium | reverse complement strand
TCTGGCGACCGTGCACGCCGCGCCGAAGCGCCCGTCAAGCCGGATCGCCGTCGCGTTGCATCGCGCAATTCCCGCCCTGGGCGACGCAAAGCGTCGTGCTAGCATGACGCGGACCCGGAGAACTGCATGAAGCGCGATGAAATGATCGCTCGCATCGAGGACCATCGAGGCCCCTGGGACATGGTCTTCATCGGCGGTGGAGCCACGGGCGTGGCCGGAGCACTGGACGCCGCCTCGCGGGGCTACGACGTGCTGCTGTTGGAGCAGTCGGACTTCGCCAAGGCCACCAGCAGCCGGAGCACCAAGCTGGTGCACGGCGGGGTGCGCTACCTGCAGCAAGGCAACCTGCCGTTGGTCATGGAGGCTCTCAAGGAGCGCGGCATCATGCGGCAGAACGCGCCCCATCTGGTGCACGACCTGGGCTTCGTGGTGCCCAACTACACGTGGTGGGAAGCGCCGTTCTACGGCGTGGGCATGCGCGTCTACGACATGCTCGCGGGCCGCTACGGCTTCGGCCTCAGCCGGATCCTCAGCATCCAGGAGACCTGCGAGCGGATCCCGACCATCCAGCTCGAAGGGCTGCGGGGCGGCGTGTCGTACTACGACGGCCAGTTCGACGACGCGCGCATGCTCATCAACATGGTGCAGACGGCCGCCGAGCAGGGTGCCACGCTCGTCAACTATTGCCGCGTCCATACCCTCTCCAAGAACGGCGAGGGCGTGGTCGACGGCCTCGTCGCGGTCGACCTCGAGAGCGGTCGCGAGCATTCCATCCGGGCCAAGGTCGTCATCAACTGCACGGGCCCCTTCGCCGACGAGATCCGCCGGCTCGACGACCCGAACGCTCCTCGGATGATCGCGGGCAGCACCGGCGTGCACATCGTGCTGGCTCGGTCGTTTCTCCCCGGCGACAGCGCGATCATGGTGCCCCGCACGGCCGACGGCCGAGTCATGTTCGCCATCCCGTGGCACGACCGCGTGGTCATCGGAACGACCGACGTGCCCACGACCAACTTCAGCTTGGAACCGTGGCCTACGCTCGAGGAAGTCGACTTCATCCTCGAAAACGCGCACGGCTACCTGAAGCAATCGCCGACGCGCGACGACGTCCTGAGCGTCTTCTCCGGCATCCGGCCGTTGGTCAAGTCGGCCGACGATGCAAACACCTCCCAGCTGAGCAGGGACCACACCATCGCGGTCACCAAGAGCGGCCTGATCACGATCGCCGGCGGCAAGTGGACGACGTGCCGGCACATGGCGGAAGACCTGGTCAACAACGCATCGGTCGTTGCCAGCTTGGGGCACGAGGCGTGCGTCACCCAGCAACTGCGCATCCACGGCTACCACCGCAACGCCGAGAAGTTCGGCGACCTGGAGCCCTACGGCTCCGATGCGACAGCGATTCTGGATCTGCAGCGCAGGATCCCCGACTACCAGCGCAAGCCGCATTTCCGGCTTCCGTTCACCGTGGGGCAAGTGGTCTGGGCCGTGCGCGAGGAGATGGCAAGAACGGTCGACGACGTGCTCGCACGACGCACGCGCAGCCTGCTGCTGGACGCGCGCGCTGCGATCGAGTGCGCGCCGGACGTGGCGCGCATCATGGCCGTGGAGCTGGGACGCGACCAGGCGTGGGAATCCGCACAGGTCGATCAGTTCCGCAACACCGCGCGCCGCTACCTGATAGACGAGGTCATCGCCCACACGCCGGCCTCACCTCCGTCGCCGCGCCCCTGATCCATCGGAGCGGCCGACCCGTCACGCCCTACGGGCTCTGCCACCAGCCGCGCTGCCGTTCGGCGATCGCGATGACATTGGGCTCTTCCTCGTTCATCGGGTCGTCGAAGCGCAGCGCCGTGTCGAAGGTCCAGAACGTGTTGGGCTCCTGCCGCCGGCGCACCCGCATGACCTCTGCACGCCGCGTCGTCGGACGCTCCGCATCCTGGGTCAGGAACATCTCGAGCGTCACCTGCTCCCCCGGAGTCAGCCGGAACTGCGTCAGCACCATCCCGCCCGTGCGGCTGACGTCGTGCGTCACGCACAGGCGCTCCACCCCATCGCTCGGCAAAGCCACATAGGCCGGCATCCAGGCCAGATGCCGCTGCGCCCGCCGTCGCTCCAGCGGCTCGCGGGAAGGATCCGATACCTCCTGCAACGTCGTCTTCTGCATGGTCCCACCTCCGCCCTCGTCTACCTGCCCACGGCCCACGCCGTCGCCCCCCAACGCTTCGCCGGCTGCACGCGACGCAGCGGCGGATCATCCTTGTGCACGATCGTCACCGGGCACGGCGCGCGACGCACCAGGCGTGGGCAGACACCTCCATAGAGCCACGCATGCAGCAACCCGTGCCGGTGAGAGCCGACGACGATGAGGTCGGGATTGAGGGACGCCAACTGCTCGCACACGGCGGCGGGCCTGTCCCCGATTGCCACGTAGACGGATGCCTCGATTCCCTGCGCTGCAATGGATGCCCGCAATTGGGACAGCATCTGTTCCCGAAGCTTCGCCTCGACCTCGGCGTATTCGGGCCCCGCCGAACGCCCGATCGTATACCGATCGAACGTCGTGTCGACCCAGGGCTCCACCAACGGCGAGAGGTGAAACAACACGACTCTTCCGCCCAGGGCGCTCGCTACCTCGGCCGCCGTCGCTACCACGGCCTCCGTCAGGTCCGAAAAGTCTACCGCTGCCACGATGGTCTGCATGGCTACCTCCCAGGCGCCAACGACCGGACCTCGCACACCACGCCATTCGCGGCCGGCCGGGTCGTACTCCACGCCCGACGCCAAGCATGACTGTCCATGGGCCGGCCCCTCGATGCCCTATAGCAGAGTTGTGGGCCTGGCCGCCGCCCGCGTCAACCCGTCATTCCCGTTGCGCCCGCTTGCGCTCCAGCGCCGCCATGACCGTCTCGCCCAGCGCCTCGACCTTCTTCTCCCACGTCTCGCCGCGCATCGCCTCGGAACGCTTCCGACGCTCTTGCGGCGAGTCCGTCGCGATCGCCCGCTCGCATGCCTCCAGAAAGGCCTCCCGCGTGCTCGTCACACGGCACAGCCCGTCGTAGTGACGCACTTCCGGCAGGTCCGTCGACACCACCGGCAGCCCCGCACTCAGGTACTCCCGCAGCTTGATCGGATTGACGTGCGAGGTCAACTCGTTGATCCGGAACGGGATGAGCCCCACCGAGAATGCCTTGCAGTATCGGGGCAG
The DNA here is from genome assembly GCA_021847645.1 of Myxococcales bacterium. Lineage (GTDB taxonomy): Bacteria > Myxococcota_A > Polyangia > Polyangiales > Polyangiaceae > JAJZQG01. The sequence continues at coordinate 14,528 of JAJZQG010000187.1, read as the reverse complement.
CTCCGCGTAGGGCCGTCGGTCCACCAGCGTGACGTTCGGCAACTTGCGCAGGTTCGTCATGTCCACCAACGACCTGCCGATGACCACGATGTTCCACGACGGGCGCTGCTGCGCCAACCAGGCCAGCAGGTCGATGTCGATCCAGTCCTGCACCAGCCCGAAGAACCCGAGCACCGGCCCGCGCAGGTGGGCAAGCTCCTCGGCCACCGGCGTCGCATCGCCAAGCGCCGCGGCAAAGTGCTCGTGGTCCACGCCGTGCGACGCCAGGTGCGTATTGGGATTGAACCGTGCCTTGCTCTCCACCAGCGAATGGGCCGTGGCGAATACCACGTCCGCCATGCCCAGCAGGCGCCTCTCCTGCTGCAGGATGCGCTCCCGATCCAGGTAGCTGAACTGGGAGAACTCGTCGGTGCAGTAGTACACGAGCAGCGAGGCGCCGAGCTGGTCCAGGTACTCCACGGAGGTCGGCAGGAACGTCCAGAGCTGGAATTGCCCCATGCCCAGACGTCGCCGCAGGGCGGCGAGCGTGGTCTTCAGTATGCGCAGATTGACCCGCTGTGCCGCGGCGCTGTGGGGGAACGGCAGGACGATGGGCGTATAGACGAACAGGTTCGGGAGCACCTCGCGATATCCGCCGGTGAAGCTGCGCAGCTTGCGGGCCATCTTGCCCAGGTCGCGCCCGCTCGAGAAGCTCGGCGTCCGCGCGGCGATCGAGTTGAGCCACAGCACGCGGTTGTTCTGCGCCAGCAGGCGCATCACGTGGTTGTTGCTCGTCGGGTCCTCGGTCCAATCCTTCGCAAAGCAGACGATGTTCTGGCCCTGCATGCCGCCCCCACCTGGTTGATTCGCGATCCCCTCTCGAAGCCGCGCACGGGCCGACGTGCGACGGCCGCTCCGTGACATCCCCCCCAACCCGACCTGTACACGCTTGTATCCCTGCTCCGCGAGCCGACGCACCCGCAGCGCGCGCGCCCCCGCCGGATGCGCTTTCACCTCGCAGACCGATTCCCTGTCGAGTCCCTTGGCCAGCTCGCCCACGGTGACGACCTCGTAGTCGTCCTCGTGCTCCCGCAAGAACCTGCTCAGGCCCCGCAGGCGCGACAGGTTCACGCGATTCACCCGCCCCCGCCGCTGCTCGATCGAGTCGATGATGCAGAACTCGAACGAGTGCGTCACCAGCGTCACCTCGGCCACGCCGGCCGCCCGCAGCTGGCCCAGCACGTGCCGCATCTCGGGTACCGACACCGCGGTGAGCTGCAGGTGCCGCAGCCGCCCCGAGCTCTCGCGCATGCACGTGATCGGCAGCTCCCACACACCTTCCCGCGGCCGGAACAGCCCCACACGCGCGTCGTCGTGCCGCATCCGGCACGTCTTGTCGAAGTAACCCGGATCGTAGTTGGAGCTCAGCGCGACGCCCGCCAGCTCCATCGCCCGCCACGTCTCGTTGCTCGCTCCGAAGTTGCCCGCCCGGAACGCGACCACCGATCCGGGCGCCGCCCCCGCCCCCTCCAGCAGCTCCCTGCCCTCCCGCAGCAACGCCACCTGCTCGTCCACCGTGCGGTCCGCCATGTCGTCCGAGGGCCTGGGCTGCCCGCGCGTGTGCCAGTCGATCATCTTCTGGATCGGATGCAGGTGCAGCTGCACGTCGTGGCCGCGGCCGCAGATCGCCGAGACCACCTGCGCCAACCCCTCGCTTCCGAAGTACGAGGAGCCCAGCGGCTCGACGAAAAACGTGGCGCGATGGCCCTGCGCCTCGAGCTCGTCCATGAGCAAGGGCACCCCGATCTCCTCGTCGAGACCCTCGAAGCGCCCCCAAACGCGCAGGTCATAGCCCATGGGCGGCTGGAGGCGGCCTCGCACGATCCGCTCCTCCGCGCCCTCGACATCCACGGTGATGAATACACGCGTCCTGCCCGCAGCCATGGCCCCGCCCCTCCCGGTCGGCTCAGGCGCTGCCCCGCGCCATCTCGCCAAAGACCTGCAGCATCTGGTCGGCGATGCGCTCGGCCGCATGGCCGTCCCAGAACTTCGGCCGACGCTCGGACACCGTCGCGGCCATCGCCTTGTCGAAGGCCGCGCGGATGCCTCCGGGCGACGTGCCCGCGAGCAGGTTCGTGCCTTCGTGGATAGTACACGGACGCTCCGTATTCTCCCGGATCGTCACGCACGGCACGCCGAGCACGGTCGTCTCCTCCTGAATGCCGCCCGAGTCGGTGAGCACGATCCGCGCGCTCGACGTGAGCTTGATGAAGTCGAGGTAGCCGACCGGGTCAGTCACCACCCAGCGACGCGGATCGAGCGCGATTCCGTGCGCGGTCATGCGAGCCCGCGTGCGCGGATGCACGGGGAACACCAGGCGCAGGGTCGACGCGATCCGGTCGAGCACCTCGAGCAGAGGCGCGAGCGTGGCCGGGTCGTCGACGTTGCTCGGTCGGTGCAGCGTGACCAGACCGTAGGCGCCGGGCTGCACGCCGAGCGTCTCGAGCACGGTGGACTGCATGGCGCGCTCCCGCGCTGCCAGCAGCGTATCGATCATCACGTTGCCCACGAAGATCACGCGCCCCCCGTCCACGCCCTCGTTCGCCAGGTTCGTGAGGCCCGCGGGATCGGAGACGAACAGCAGCTCCGAGATCGCATCGGTGAGCTTGCGGTTCACTTCCTCGGGCATGTCGTCGTCGAAGCTTCGCAAGCCAGCCTCGACGTGGATCATCAGTGGACGGCGCCGCACGCCAAGAGAGCAGCGAAAGGGCGCGGCAAGCATGAACTTCGAGGTGACCAGCGCGCACGCGATCGTGGAGTTGACGTCGCCCACGACCAGCACGGCATGGGGTTGTTCGGCCTGCAAGACGGACTCGAAGCGACGCATGATCTCCGCGGTCTGCGCGGCATGGGAGCCCGAGCCGACCTCCAGCTCGATGTCCGGCCTGGGGATGCCCAGGTCCTCGAAGAAGATCTTCGAGAGGCGCTGGTCGTAGTGCTGCCCGGTGTGAACGAGCCTGGGGGCGAACGCGGGACGGGCGGCAAGGGAGCGCAGGATCGGCGCGATCTTCATGAAGTTGGGCCGCGCGCCCGCAACGCAGAGGATCTTGATGAGCATGGTGCCTCGAAGCAGTGAACCGAAACGGAACGCGGTCGCACCGCCCCGGGGGCGGACGGCGGTCCCGGGGCTGGTATGGCAACGGCGAGAGCCGATGTCGAGGGGGATGTGGGAACGCCCCGCCGCAGGCTCGCCCAGCGCAGCCCGCAATGACGGGTCCTAGCGCCTCGAAGGCCGCGGCCGGCGCAGGCGCGCCGAAACAAGTGCCAGGGCTGCCAACGAGCAAAGCACGCCGACGCCCTTCGCGTCGCTTCGGCCCGCCGCGCTGCACCCGCATCCGCCACCCACCTTCAGGTCGTCCGGAACGGCTGCGCTGCTCGCGTTGCCACCGTCGGCAGGCGCACCCGCAGCACCGTCCGCGCCCGCATCCTGCAAGGGCAGCTCGTCGACCACCGCGACCCACGCCACCGCATCCGCGATGCGTCCCTGCGCGTCGCGCACCCGCGCCTTGTACGGATATCGCCCCGCGTCGGCGTGCGTTACCTCGCGCACGCCAACGGGACCGTACGCGCTGTCCCACGTGCCATCGTAGCCGTCGTCCCACTTGAGCTCGAGCTTCGTCTGCTCCCCGTCGGGATCGCTTGCCTCCGGCGTGATCGTCACCGACGTGCCCCGCAACGACGGGTTCGGCGCAACCTCGAGCACCAGCGTGGGTGGCACGCCGTCCGACGGCACCCCCAGCGCCCCCGCCGCGTTGAGCCGTCCCCAGCCGTACGACGTGTTCGGCACCGCGCCGGTCGTCGCGTCGGCCACCGCTCCGCTCCGGATCGCATCGCGCGCGTCGTCGCCCCGAATCGACGCCTGCGCCAGCAAAGCCGCCACGCCGGTCACGTGCGGCGTGGCCCCCGACGTGCCCCCCATCGGCCACATGGCGCCTTCCGGAACCTCGTCGCCGCCCGCAATCCCGAGGCCGCTCGGTGCGGCCGACCACGGATTGTCCGGTGCCGCCAGGTCCGGCTTCTGCGATCCGTCGATGCGCGGCCCGCGCCCGGAATACGCCCTGATTTCTCCCGGGCCTTCGGTCATGTAGTACCACGGCTCGTCCGATGACCACGGGTGGCCGGTGTGCGCTCCCACCGCAATGCAGTGGTCCGATACCGCCGGGATGCCGATCGTCCGGTCGTCCGTCGCAATGTCGTGCGGCCAGGCAACACCCTCTTCCCAGCCCGACACGTTGTCCGCAACGTAGCCGTCGAGCGTCAGGTCGTTGTGCGCATCACCCCCGAGCTCGAGCTGCCAGTCGCCGACCGGCACCGGCTGCGTGCTGGCCTTGTCGGGCGCGGTGTACAGGACGATGTCGACGAAGTCCGTCGCCCGGTCCGTCAGCTCGCGCGAGATGTACAGGGCCGCGCCGTTCGATAGCGTCTGGTACGCCGGACCACCGGTGATGTCGTACACCTTTCCCCCGGGCTCCCGGAGCGTCACGCCACCCGCCACGCCGCCGCGGAAGTTCAGCGAGACTTCCGCGTACGACAGCGCCCCTGCCCCCATGTCCGGCACCGTGATGGCGATCGACGTCTGCGAGCCGGCCGCCATCGTCATGTTCACGTGCTTGTGCGCGCCGCCCACGTTGCCGTCCGGGCACGTGTGCGTCACGCCGTCGTTCGCCATCGACTCGTCGACCATCACGGAGTACGCGTCCGAGCCGTCCAGCGGAAACCCGGTCCACCCCGCGGTTTCGTGGAGCATGACATCGGGCTTCTCGCCCAGCGCCCAGGTCAGCGACGCCGACGTATCCTGCGCGATCTCGAAGCCGAGCAGCAGGTCGGCGTCCGGAGCAATGCCCACCCAGCGCCGGCCGGGCAGCACCACGTCGCCGGCCACGATCGACAGCACCCCGCTGGCGTGCAGCGAGTCGCTGTAGCCCATCGCGCCTCCCGTGTAGTCGGTCGCCAGCGAGCTCAGGTCCGTACCGCGCGCAAACACGTGGTCCACGTCGGCGTAGTACTCCACGTGCACGTAGACCTTGCTGAACTTGGAGGTTCCCAGGCGCGCCACGCGCTCGCCCACGTCGAGCTTGCCATTGACGTTCACGTCGTCGGGCACGAACAGGGGCTCGCCGAACGCCGGCGTGGTGTCGTCGAAGCCGTCCTTGGCGCCGTAATCGCGCACGCCGTTGTCGTTCTGATCGAGATAGAGCCAATCCATCGACGGGTCGAAGGACGAGTCGCGTGCCGGCAGCGGCGTGCCGTAGAACGTCTCCAGCGTCTCCGCGATGATGGGCTGGGCCGTCTCCCCCGGATCGGCCTTGCCGTTGCGGTCGAGATCGATGGCGTCGGTCCCCGGGTCGAACACGCCGTTGCGGTTGACGTCGATCCAATCGTAATAGCCGGCGTCGGCGCGGAAGAACTGCGGATGATAGATGTCGGCGTCCGTGTCCAGGTCAGCCACGACGATGCCCGTGCCGGTGAGCAGATCCAGCGCGGGTCGGGAACCCCGTGCGGCAGCCAGGCCGATAAGCCGTGCAGAGACGTCCATGGGAGGCAGCGAGCGGCGCGGTGCCGGCGAGATGCGACGCACCGAGGGCAGCTGGGCGACGCGCTCGAGCGAGGCCGCGTCGATGCGGGCGGGCACGAAGCGCCGGTAGCGAAGAGCTCGACCGCGGACGTTGCGCAGGCCGGCTCCGGCGTGCTGCAAGGCGTCGAGGTCGGCCTCACGCGCGTCGGAGCTCAACTCGATGATGACGGGCACCCGGCCGGGAGTGGCGCGGAGCACGCCCGGCGCCAGCGGCCCGGTCACGCCGGCTCGAAGCGCCGCACGCACGGCCGGCGAGATCCTCGGCGCCGCGGACACGCCGGTCTCGGCAGATAGCGCAGCCGCAAATACAGCGACGGAGATGAGCAACGGAGCCGGGGATGCGAATCGGTACAAGGCCGACCTCCGGGGGACGACGCGGCCTATCATACGTCCCCGGTTCACCCCGCAGGCCGAAGAATCTTCACGTCCCAGTTCTCTTTGCGCAGCCCAGCCCTGGACCAACAGGCAAACAATCCGCAGATTTGCGAATGGCCCCATGAGCGCGGGCAGGAACGGGGGAGATCATGGTGCGCAGCATTGAGCAACTCGTCGAAGAGCAGGCCAGGCGCTGGCGCCTCGAACAGCGCGAGTACAAGGAAAGAAAGCGCGAGAAGAAGCCTATCGCCAAAATCATCACGCTCTCGAACGCCTACGGCTCTCACGGGATACCGATCGCTCACAAGATCGGGGAGCTCACGGGCTTCACCGTGTACGACCGGGAGATCGTCGAGCACATCGCCACCAATGCCAGGGTGCGTGTCGATCTTGTCGACACGCTCGACGAACGGGCGCAGGGCGCCATCGACGACTACATCACAGGGCTGTTCCGCGAGCGCAGCTTCTACCAGGACGACTACGCACGCGAGCTGAGCAAGACGATCGTCAGCCTGTGGCACCACGGTCCGTGCGTGATCCTGGGCCATGGCTGCTGCCACGTCGTGCCGCGGTCGCACTCGTTGGCGGTGCGTCTGACCGGCCCGCAGGCGGCCAGGGCGCTGCGCGTGCAGAGCCTCGAGTCACTGGCGACGATCGAGCAGGCCAAGCGGCGAGTCGAGCGGGTGGATGCGGAGCGCGAGGCCTTCATTCGCAAGTTCTTCGGCGTGCACATCGACGACCCGCTGGCGTATGACCTCATCATCAACACGGCGCGGTACGACACGCAGACGTGCGCCGAGACGGTGGTGGAGGCCTACAAGCAACGGTTCCGCGAGGCGTAACGGAGCCGCTCACGGGACGACCGAGGGATCCCGCGCCTCCGGTTCGTCTGGAGCCACCCGCGCCGTCGTTCGCGGCCCGGGGCTCGTCACGCCGAATCCCCTGGCGGCGCGCCTCCCAGCGCCCTCTTCACCGAGGCCTTGAGCTCGTCGATCTTGACCGGCTTCGAAAAGTAGTCGAACGCCCGCTTGCGCAGGGACTCGACCGCGGTGTCCATCGTGGCAAAAGCGGTAAGCATGATGACGGGAATGTCGGGCCACTTGTCCTTGGCAGCCGCCAGCAGCTGCATGCCGTCGACGTCCTTCATCTTGAGGTCGGTGATGATGACGTCGAAGCGCTCGGCCTGGATCGCGGCCAGGGCCTTGACCGAGTCGGTGAAGGTGACCACCTCGTATCCCTCGTGCTCCAGGGAGCGCCGGGCCATGCGGCAGACAATGGGCTCGTCGTCAACGATGAGCAGCCGCGGTTTGTTCTCCATCGACAGTATCCTTTCTCTCGATCGGCAGCTCGATCGTGAACGTGCTGCCCTTCCCCACCTCGCTCTGCACGAAGATGTTTCCACCGTGTCGCTTGACGATGCTGTAGCTGACCGACAACCCCAGCCCCGTCCCCTCGCCCGCGGTCCGCGTCGTGAAGAACGGGTCGAAGATATGCGATAGGACCGCGGGCGGCATGCCCACCCCCGTGTCCGTCACCGCGATGCGCACGTGCTCGGCGTCGGGCACGCTCACCTCGACCCGCAGCTGGCCGTGCTGGGGCATCGCCTTGATCGCGTTGGTGAACATGTTGATCAGCACCTGCTTGATCCGGTTCGCGTTCATGTGCACCGGCGGCAGCTCGTCGGGAATCGCCAGCTGCGTGTCAATCTTGCTCACCGCCAGCTGGTTGCGCACCAGCTGCAAGCTCTGCCTCACCACCTGGCCGATGTCACCCAGCTCGTAGCCCTTGCGCTGCAAGCGCGAGAAGTCCAGCAGGCTCGAGACGATGTCCTGCGTGCGGTCGCATTGCGCCTCGATGTCGGCGAGGATCGCGATGCGCTCCTCGTCGGACAGCTCCGCGTACAGGCTGCGGCTGGTCTGCGCCATCATGGAGATGTTGTTCAGCGGGTTGTTGAGCTCGTGAACCACGCCCGAGATCAACGTTCCGAGCGAGGCGAGCTTGCCCGCCTGCACCAGCTCCTCTTGGTGGTCCTCGATCTGCTGCACCATGTGGTTGAAGGCCCGAATCAGGTTACCGATCTCGTCGCGCGATCGGATGGCCTTGATCGGCGCGTAGTTGCCCTCCGACACCTCACGCGTGGCCCGCTCGATGCGCATCAGAGGTGCCACGATGTCCTTGCCCACGACGAATACGCCTCCGATCCCCAACACGATGACGAACAGGATGGATAGCGCGAGAGTCTGGCGGGACGATGCGATGATCTGATCGATGCGCTCGCGCTCGAGGCGCACGACCCCGCGCGAAGACTCGTAGAGCCGGTGGCCTTGCTCGCGTATCCGATCCCCGTTGTCGGGCCCGGTGCCGTCCACCAGCCCGCGGGCCAGCCCCGCGTAGACCGAGAAGTCCTTGTCGAATTGAAGGAAGTACGCCTCGCCCTCGAGCTGGGTGAGCTCGGGCGCCTTGTGCTTCAACGCCGTCTTGGTCGCTTGTACCTGGTCCAGCAGCTCCTGCGCGCTCGTGCGGTCGTGGTATAGAAGATAGTTCTTCTCCGCCCGGCGAAGATCCGAAATGCTCAGGCTCAGGTCGTCGATGCTCTCCACGAGCGTCATGCGCACGCGGATCGCCTCCAGGCTGCGGTGGTAGACGAACGCCAGCAGCGCGACGAAGGCCAGGACGATCGTCAAGGCCAGCAGCATCTTGTTCCGGATCGTCATGGCCTCGAGGCGCGGGGCAACGGGCGGTGGGCATAACATCGAGCCGCCCGCGCAACCGCGATTGACGATACGCCCGCGCTCCCCGATCGACCAGGGTGAGATGACCGGTGCAACCGGCCTCGGCCGAGTCCGCGGCTACAACGGTGATGACGTCGCGACCTGGCACGTTGCTCTGCCGCACGAACGTGGCAGTGGCCGTTGTTCGATCGCAGCGCCCAAGGGGTTCGGCACGCCGAAACGAGTCGCACGGTGCGATGCGCCGAGCTAGTATGTGCGCACGACTTGCCCGGTCCCGGAAAAGGGCATGCGCTGCACGGCATTCGGCTGGGCTGCCCCGAGCCTCGACCTACAGGAACTGGAATGAACAACGACATGAGGATGCACGGTCGCGCTTGCCTTCTCGTTGGAGGCACGATCGCGTTGCTCTTGGGCTCGCTCGGCCTGGGTGCGTGCGCCACGGGCGCAACGCTCGGCGAGGAGCCTCCGGACGCCTCAACGGCAGAGACCGGCGGATCGGCGGGGAGCGTGGGGGGATCGGGCGGGGCAGCGCTGGGTGGTGCGGGCGGCTCGAATGCCGGCGGGACAGGTGGTTCCGCACAGGGTGGCTCCGGCGGATCGAATGTTGGAGGAACGGGCGGCTCGGGCGGCTCGGGCGGTTCGGGTGGCTTTGGCGGCTCGGGTGGCTTTGGCGGTTCGGGTGGCTTTGGCGGCTCGGGTGGCTTTGGCGGCTCGGGTGGCTTTGGCGGCTCGGGTGGATCAGGCGGTTCGGGCGGTTCCGGTGGGTCTGGCGGCTCCGGGGGCACCGGTGGCGGGAGCTGCCATGTCGTCATCAACGAGGTGCAGACGGCTGGCACCAGCACGACCGACGCTGGCACCGGCGCGGCCGACGAATGGGTCGAGCTCTACAATCCTTGCAGCGTGTCGGTCGACCTCAATGGATGGCAGCTTCTGTATCGCAAGGACACCGGCAGCACGGACACCAAGATCATCGCGTGGAGCTCATCGACCACACTCGCCGCGGGAGCCTACCGGCTGATTGGGGGCAAGTCGTACGAGGGCACGGCCGACGACCTGATGGGCGGCTCGACCACCGGAGCGCTGGCCGCCGCGGGCGGTGGAATCGCGTTGTCCGACGGTTCGAGCGTGGTGGACTCGGTGGGCTACGGAACCGCGACCAACGCTTACGTGGAAAGCGTGGCCGCGCCCGCGCCACCTGCAAGCCAATCCATCGCCCGCATGCCCAACGGCACCGACACGAACAACAACATGTCGGACTTCCAGATTGCGACCTCGCCCACGCCGAGGGCGGCGAATCAGTAGCCGCCCCTGCCGCGCCAGGTCGGCCTCGTCCGACGCGGACTCAATCGTTTGGCGGCGGCGTGCTGCACTTGGTCGGACCGGCGTCCGTGTCGAATGCCTCTTCACCTACGCAGTCCGCAGGCTCGGCCCCGCCCACCGTGCGCGCGTCGATCCATTGGGCTACCCAATCCATCGAGCGACGGGTAATGGCCGCGGACAGGTCGACGCCCTTGTCATCGGTGAACCCGGAATGGGTGGCCGTCGGATCCACACAGAACTTGATCGTCGTCGAAGCATCGGAGACAGCGGAAAGGTCGGACTTGAGCTTGTCCAAGCCGCAGACCGCCAGACCGGGGCTGATGGTCGTGTCCGCACCGCCCTGCCAGATCAGCAGGGGTGCTCCGTGCGCGTCGATCGCCGGGCGATCCGCGCGACAGCGCTCGCCCCACACCTGCGAGACGCCGTCGCACGTGCCGGTCACGCCGCACACGCCCACGCTCTGGGCAAACGTCGTATCGAAGAAATCGCTTGGCTTGGCTCCCAAGCTCGGCATGTCGGCGGCCGCTTCGTACAGGCAGTCGTTCGTGGCGATGTTGCGCACCGCGTCCTGCTTGGCGGCCTGGAACATGTCCAGGCCGTGCCCGGGGCCGTCGAGGTTCTCGCCGTGCGTGTAGAAGTAGGCCAGGGCGTAAGACAAAGGATACGGATCCGCCGAGGTGGTGTAGCCCGCGAGCGGCGACAGCATCGCAGCAAATCCCAACTCCGAGAACCACATCGGGGCCATGGTCGCGACGCCGACCAACGTGCCATCCATTCCATAGGAGCTGGCATAGGCCTGCGCCGATATCGCCGCATGTCCCCCCTGGGAATGGCCGACGAATACCACCTTGCCGCTCAGGACTCCGGGCTTGAAGAGCTTGGTGGCCGCGCGTGTCGCGTCGAGCAGTCCGTGGGCGACGTCCTCGGCCAGCATGTAGCCGGTCGTCTCTCCGTAGCCGTACCCGGGGTAGTCCGGCGCGATGACCACCCAGCCCGCGGCCACCAGAGGAATGACCAGTGCGCGGTAGTCGTCGAGATGCCCGCCGGTCGCCGTCAGGTCACCGCGCGACGGCGCACATCGACCGCCGATGCCGACCGTTCCGTGTCCCACCACCAGCAAGGGGGATGTGCCGTCCGCTCCTCGGATGTGGTCGGGCACGAACAACGTGGCGCTCGCAATGCCATCGGGCGTCGTTCCATCGGCTCGCGTGGCCCGCTGGGTTCGATACGCAACGCGATACGCCGTGGTGCCGGACTTCATGATGCTGCCGTGGTAGCCCAGCGTCGTTGCCGTTGCATCGAGCTGATCGAGCGTGTATGACCCGGCCGGCGAGCACCTGACCACGGCGCCCCGCTGGGAATCGTCGAACGCGGGCATGCCGTCCGGCACCTGGTAGAAGGTGTCGAACGTATCGTTGCATGCCACGGCAAGGCTGATACCCGTCTGGGTCGGGGTCGTGCCTCCGGAATCGGAGCTCGATCCGCAGCCCGCGCCGACGGCAGGGACAAGGGCCAGGGCGACGACGTATCCTCGAATCGCTCGATAGCAGTCATACATGTTGCTTGTCTGCTCCCTCGGCGCCGCTGGCGGCTGCGGCGCGCTCGCTGAAGAACTGGGGGAATGGGATCGGGACGGGAGGAACGATAGCATTCCCGATCCCGTTTGGACACGACCAGGACCGAGCCGAAGCCGCGTCTCACGGGTGATCGCAGAGACGGACGGTCTGGGCGGGGTTCGAGAGCAGGGCGGGGCTGGTGTTCCGGGCGCTCTCCTTTTCTCGTCCGCGTTGTATGCTACTCGATCGAAGCCGGCCGCTGCCTGTCGGGCGCCGGGAGGAGCAAGCATGGGTCACCCAGTTCGTTCACTCGTCGTCGCGGCGTTGGCAGCGGTGATCGGCGCAAGCTGGTGCGGCTGCACGCTCAACGCCACGGGTGAGGGCGCATACGATCGAGCCGACGCAAGCGTGGGAGGTGGCGGCTCGGGGGGCTGGCTGCCGGACAGCAGCGTCGAGGACGTGACCGCGCAGGACGCGATCCCGGACCTGCCGGGCAAGCCGGACGTGCCTTGTTTTCCTCCGATGAAGGTTTGCGATTCGACCTGCGACTATCCGAACCCCTTCATCATGGGCTGCTCGCCCAACAACAACGAGTGCGACCCGTGCCCCCAGTTCGCGCATGCGGAGGACACGTGCCTGAACGGCGCGTGCGCCATCAAGTCGTGCGACCCGCTCTGGGCCGATTGCGACTCGAACCCGACGAACGGCTGCGAGAAGGCGATCAACACGCTGGAGGACTGCGGCGCGTGCGGCACCAGCTGTTCCCGCGACAACGCGACGGCGGACTGCTCCACCGGTGAGTGCAAGATCGCGCAGTGCAGCGCACCATTCGCGGACTGCAACGGCGTGGACAGCGACGGCTGCGAGGCGAATCTCCACTCGATGGACAACTGCGGCGCATGCAACACGCCATGCACGGGACCGGGGCCAGCGCAGTACACCTGCGCCACGGGCGTATGCAAGGTGGACAAGTGCACCGCGCCGCTGACCGCCGACTGCGACGGCGTGGAGGCCAACGGGTGCGAGGTCGACCTGACCACGCTCAATAACTGCGGGGCCTGCGGGGTGACCTGCGACCGCAACCACGCGACGCCGACGTGCGCGGGTGGGACGTGTGCGATCGCGAAGTGCGACACGAACTACGGCGACTGCAACTCGCAGGACAATGACGGATGCGAGACGAACCTGTTGACCAGCGCGCAGAACTGCGGGTCGTGTGGCGGCGCCTGCTCGACGTCGCACTCGACCAACGCCGCGTGCCAGAACGGCTTGTGCGTGAACACCTGCGACAACGGCTGGGCGGACTGCAACGGGCCGCAGCCCGGCAACCTCGACGATGGCTGCGAGACCAACATCGCGACAGACCCGTCGCACTGCGGGGGCTGCGCCAAGCCCTGCTCGACCAACAACGTGCCGACTTTGTCCTGCACCAACGGAGTGTGCGACGGCGCGTGCGCCCCCGGGTATGCGGACTGCAACAGCGACAAGCTATCAGACGGGTGCGAGATCAACTTGCTCAGCGACGTCAAGAACTGCGGCGTCTGTGGGCACGTGTGCTCGAACAACGGCGGCACGCCCAGCTGCGTGAACGGGCAGTGCACGATCGCGTGCAGCCCTGGCCACGCCGACTGCGACGGCAACGTGGCGAACGGTTGTGAGGTCAACACCACCAACGACACCGGCAATTGCGGTAGCTGCGGCAAGGTCTGCAGCCTGCCCAATGCCAGCGCCACCTGCACCAACAGCCTGTGTGCGGTCGCCTCCTGCGCCACCGGCTACGCCGACTGCAACCATGTTGCCAGCGACGGCTGTGAGATCAACACGACCAACACCGTGAACAACTGCGGGGGATGCGGGACGATCTGCTCGAGCGCCAACATCCCGACCCCGGTATGCAGCGGCAGCAAGTGCACCGGCACGTGCGCGGCGGGATGGGCCGACTGCAACAACAACAAGCAGACGGACGGCTGCGAGGTGCACATCGACGCCGACGTCAACAACTGCGGAACGTGCGGCAAGGTCTGCAACCTGCCCAACGCCACCGAAGGCTGCTCGGGCGGCCAATGCACGGTCATGTCCTGCGCTTCGGGCTACATGGACTGCAACGGCACGGCCTCCGACGGCTGCGAGATCCACACCGCCGCCGACGTGAACAACTGCGGCTCCTGCGGCAAGGTCTGCAGCCTGCCCAATGCCAGCGCCACCTGCACCAACAGCCTGTGTGCCATCGCCTCCTGCGCCAACGGCTACGTCGACTGCAACCACACTGCCAACGACGGCTGCGAGATCGACACGACCACCAACGTGGACAACTGCGGGGGATGCGGAACGGTCTGCTCGAGCGCCAACATCCCGACCCGGGTATGCAGCGGCAGCAAGTGCACCGGCACGTGCGCGTCCGGGTGGGCGGACTGCAACAACAACAAGCAGACCGACGGCTGCGAAGTGCACACGGACGCCGACGTCAACAACTGCGGCAGTTGCAACACGGTGTGCAGCTTTGCCAACGCAAGCGCGACCTGCACGTCCGGCGCGTGCGCGATGGGCTCGTGCAACAGCGGCTACGCGGACTGCGACAGCAATGCCACCAACGGCTGCGAGATCGACCTCAACACGGATCCGGCACACTGCGGCGCGTGCCTGCGGCCGTGCAACAGCACGCACGTTGCCAGCGGCGGCCTGTCATGCTCCGCCGGCCTGTGCGACACGACGGCGTGCGATTCGGGTTGGACGAACGTGAGCATGCCGGCCGCGCCCGCGCCGGACGACGGCTGCGAGAAGCACAATTGAACAGCCGGGGCTGCTCTAAACTGGATCACGTTGAGATGGAGCCTTCTGGCGCCAGCGGTGGCCGGGGCCGGGCCCATCGGCGTCAAAGCATACCGGAGATGGGCATGAGGAGCCGCGAATCCGGCACCAGCGGGCAGGTCT
>JAJZQG010000186.1 GCA_021847645.1 Myxococcales bacterium | reverse complement strand
TCTGGCCCAGCAGGTCCGCGACATCCTGCGCAGCAGTGCGGACAAGGTGGATCCCGACGGCGGGGCCTATGACACGCAGGGGCACAGCCTCAAGTATGGGTACGGGAGAGTCAATGCCTACAAGGCAGTGCTGGCCGCGACCGGCGCGACCGATCCGGCCTGCTCGCCGCCCGCCGCCACCGAGGACTGCTCGACCCACCTGGACGAGAACTGCGATGGCCGGGTCGACGAAGGCTGCAGCTCGCCTACGCACATCGGCACGCCCTGCACGGCGACGGCCGATTGCGGCACCGAGGCGTATTGGGAGTGTCCATCCAGCGGCAAGGTCCGTGGGCTCTGTACGTGGGATTGCAGCCAGATGCCCTGCCCGTCCGGTGCGACGTGCGTGCAGGGACGCTGCGCCCTCGATTGCAGCGACGCCGCGCCCTGCGCGTTTGCCCCACAGACCATTTGCACGGACAGCGCGTTGGGCACGTGTCTGCCTCGATGCTCGTCCACCGCTGACTGCAATGCGGGGGAAATCTGCGACGCGCAGACGCACCTGTGTCATCTCAATACCGACGGTTTGCCCGGGTCGACGTGCACTTCGGACGAGTGTGTCGGCGATCAGCCGATGTGCCTGACCCCGAACCTGGGCTACCCGGGCGGCTATTGCACGCACGCCTGCACGAATCACCTCCAGTGCGAGAACCACGGACGGTGCGTGGAGACGTCGATGGGCTCGTTCTGCTACGCGGGCTGCTCCTTCGATGGCGATTGCCGTCCCGGGTATCTGTGCGAGCAGGCAGGGCCGCGCGCGGGCAGCTGCTACAAGATTTGCGACAAGGACTCCCAGTGCAACGGATCGCAGCCCGGCCTCGAGAACATCGTGTGCGACCTGGCGAGCGGGCGCTGCGTGGATTCGAATGCAGCGGACGGCGGCGCGGATGCCCAGGCCGACGCCGACCCGGATGCGCAGAGCGCTGCGGACGCCGGCGCCGACGCGGGACAGCAGGAGGATGGGGCGGCGGACGCTGCGCAAGGGTCGCCTTCTTCGACGGGGCCGGCCGCAGCGTCGGCGGACAACGGTTGTGGCTGCCGCACCGTCCAGACGCACCGCTCGCAGGGCGCGGGGCTGTTGCTGTCCCTTGCCTCCGCTGCCGTCGTCGCAAGGCGCAGGAGGCGCGCTCCGGCGCCACGGTCGTGAGCTGCCGCTCCCAAGCCGGTTCGCTGCTCGGCTCGCCCACTCACCCTTCCAGCGGCGTGCGCGCGTATGCGTGAGTCCGTGGGCGGCTCCTACGGGTCTTCCGTCGCGCACGCGAACGCGCGCAGCCCCGTATCGCTCATCAGGTACACCCGTCCGTGGGCGATGACCGGGCTGTGCAAGTGTGGATTCGAGCCGTCCGGCTCGTCGCTTCGCCATAGCTCGCGGCCGTCTTTCAGGTCCAGCACCGCCAGCGTCGACCCGATCGCCACGACGAGCGTGCGGCTTCCGGCCGCTACGGCGATGTGCGTGGCATGCTCGGTCGCCTCGCCCGCCGAGTCCACCACGAAGCGCGTCCAACGTGCGTGCCCGTCCGCCTCGTCCCACGCGCTCAGGCCGTCTTCATGGCTGAAGGTCAACACCAGGTCCGATACGAGCGCCGGGGCGGTCTCGTCGAGTCGCTGGACGGGACTGCGCCACACCAGCTCACCCGTGCGCTCGGACCGCGCTGCGAGCGATTCGGGCTGACCACGTCCTTCTCGCTCTACCAGATAGACCTTTCCGCTTCCCGCGCTGATCGCGCTGGTCGGGTGCACGTCCACCGTCCATCTGGGATGGCCCGTCGCGGCGTCGAACGCAAACAGCCCCCAGAACGGGATATAGCGGTATTCCACGGCCTGGAACAGCGTGCCCTGGTCCAGGGCGATCGCACCCACGGCGTCCTGCACGTCTTCGCGTACGGTGCCGCTCACGTTCTGCTGCCAGATGTCGTGCCCCTCCGGATCGAACGCGCCCACCAGCACCGGAGGGCCATCTACGTGCCATTCGTTGACCAGGTATAGCCGCGCCGGGTCCGCGATGGCTTGTCCCCACCAGTCCAGGCCTCGGTCGAACAGCTTCGTACCGGTCTGCGGGTTGAGGATGTAGACGCCGTCGTCGTCGAGGACGACGTGGTTGTGGGCGAACAGAGGCCACTGCGCGTGGGAGATGTCGACCCGGGTGTCGAACACCCACGCTTGCTGTCCGTCGAGGCCGATGCGATAGACTGCGGGGGATTCGCCGATGACGCCGGACGCGTACACCGCGTCGGAGGTGGCAATCGCGTGAAACAGTGTGGCCTTCCGGCCGTTCGGGGGGTCCGGGCGGAAGTGCCACAGTTCGCGCAACGGTCCGGTGCAGCGTCCCGGGCTGGTCGAGGTGCGCTGGGCGTCGTGTCCGTAGCAGACCCAATCACTGCTCGCGCAGTCGCGCTTGGTGGCCACGGCCACCCGGGCGGCGGTCGAGGCGTGCCTTCGGGGGTGCAGCAGCTCGCAGCCCGTCTTGCAGGACCCGCACAGCATCAGCGTCAGTCCCGCCACGCCCAGCCCGCGGCGAGCGTGCCCTGCTCGACGAGACGAAAGGCGCGGGCGGGGGACACCGAGCGGCATGGACGGCCAGCCTATCATCCTGATCGCGCGGCTGTCCCGATCCAGTTCGGTGCAGCGAGCGCAAGACCTTTTCCCAGCGACCGTCGCGACCCGCGAGGGGTTGCGCATCGTACCGAAAGCGCTCGCCGACGTCGCGTGACGCGGGCCCCGGAGGCGTCCTATGCTGGAGCGGTCGCCCCTGTTCATGAACCGTCTTTCCCTTCTGGTCGATCTGGCATCCATGCTCGCGCGCGAAGTCGATCTCGACGCGATGCTCGAGATGTCCTGCGAACGCGTGGCGCGCGCCCTGGGCGCCGAGCGCGCGACCGTCTGGCTGATCGACGCCGAGCGCGGCGATCTGGTGGCGCGCGTGGCCCTGCTTCCCGAGCTGCCCTCGCTGCGGCAGCCCGTCGAGCGGGGCATCTCGGGCTGGGTCGCACGCACCGGCCAGGTTGTTCGTGTCGACGACGCGGCCAGCGACGAGCGTTTCGATCCCAGCGCCGACCGCGCCACGGGCTACACGACGCGATCGCAGTTGGTGGCTCCGATCCGCGAGGACGGCAAGGCTCCGGTGCGTGGCGTGCTGCAGTTGCTCAACAAGCTCGACGGCACGTTCGACGAGGAAGACGAACGCTACGTGGTTGCGCTGGCGATCCAACTCGGCCGCGCCTTGGAGCTCACCACGCTACGCGCGTCCGATCCCTCAGGGCCGGGCTTGGTGATGCGTGGCCCGTTCAACCACATCATCGGACGCAGCCCCGCGATGGAGACCGTGTTTCGTCGCATCGCGCTGGCAGCCGACACCGACGCCACCGTGCTGTTGCGCGGCGAGACGGGCACGGGCAAGGGGCTGCTGGCGCGCGCGATCCATGTCAACTCGCCCCGGCAGGCGGGGCCGTTCGTGACCGTGGATTGCACCACGCTGCCCGCGCAGCTCGTCGAAAGCGAGCTGTTCGGCCACGAGCGCGGTGCCTTCACCGGCGCCGACCGGAGGGTCCGCGGCAAGGTCGAGCTGGCCCAGGGCGGAACGCTCCTGCTCGATGAGATCGGCGACCTGCCCCTCGAGATGCAGGGAAAACTCCTTCGATTCGTCCAGGACCGCTGCTTCGAGCGCGTCGGCGGACGAGAGACGCTTCGGGCGGATGTTCGCATCGTGTGCGCTACGCACCGCGACCTCGAAGCGGCGATCGCCACGGGCAAGCTGCGGGAGGACCTGTACTACCGCTTGCGCGTGGTGGAGATCGACGTGCCTCCGCTTCGCGAGCGCGGCCCTGACGAGATCGCCACGCTGGCGAAGCACTTCGCGGACATGTACGCCCGGCGGTACCGTCGTCCCGAGCCTCGCTTCCAGCCCGGCGCCATCGACGCCCTGATTGCCCACTGCTGGCCGGGCAACGTGCGGGAGCTGGAACATTGGGTCGAGAGCGCGATCGTGCTGGCCCCGGACGGCCGCGTTGAGGCGCAGATGTGGCCCAGAACGCGGGAGCGAAAGGGCACGGCGGGTGGCGAGGCAAACGGGGGCAAGTCCGTGCCGGTGGGCCTGACGCTGGAGGAGGCCACGCGGCGGTACGTGGCGGCGACCGTCGCGGACTGTGCAGGGAACAGGACGGCGGCGGCGCGCAAGCTGGGCGTGGGCAGGAACACGGTGGCCCGGGCGCTTCGAAAAGTATCACGACGTGATACAAATGATTGACCGACGTCTCACGAGGTGTCACGATGTGATTCATGGAATTCATCGGTCACGCTCGCTTCATGTCCGTTGATGACACCACTCTGCACTGGGTCGAACGCGGACAAGGCCGCCCCCTCGTGTTGCTCCACGGTCTGAGCGATTCGCACAGAACGTGGCGACGAGTCGTGCCGCAGCTCACGTCGCGGCGCAGGGTCTTGATGCTGGACCTTCCCGGGCACGGACTGTCGGGGCGGCCGGATGCTTCGTACGGGCTCGATTGGCAGGCGCGCGTGGTGGCCCGTTGGCTCGACGCGCTGGGCATCGACGAGCTCGATCTGGTGGGACACTCGTATGGCGGCGGGGTCGCGCAGCAGCTGCTGTTGCACCGGGCGGAGAGCATCCGACGCCTGGCGCTGGTGTCGTCGGGAGGGCTGGGCCGCGAGGTATCGGTGAGTCTGCGGTTGATGGCGATACCGTGGTTGGAGTCGATGGTGCAGCCGTTCATGCGGGTGGGCACGCGCATCGCGCTGGCCAGCTCCTTTGCCGCGAGCTTCGATCCTCGCGACAAGGAGTTCCTGACGTGGGCGAACAGCGCTCCGGGCTCGGGCAGGGCGCTGTCTCGCACGGTCCGCGGCGTGATTGGGCCCTGGGGCCAAACGCGCTCCTTCCTCGACCGGGCGCACGAAGTACCGAACCTGCCGCCGATCGAGCTGTACTGGGGCACGCGCGACCCTGTGATCCCCGCGCACCACGGTCTGCGAGCCGCGTCGATGATGCGCAACGTGCGCCTGGTGCGCTTTCCCGGCTGCGGGCACTTCCCGCACCTGGAGCGTCCGCACGACTTTGTCGGCGCCTTGACCGGGTTTCTCGAGACGGAAGCGCGGCGCGCGACCATCGCGGTGCCGCCGGCCTTGCCGCGCAAGCGCTCCTGGTTCAGCCGCGCGTTGGGCTGGGCGGGGCGGTTGTTCAAGCGGCTGTCGGGATCTTCGCCCCGGGTCGCGTCGAGCCCGGCGTAGTCACCTTCCCCTCGGCCAGGCTCGTCCTCCGAGGCCCTCCTCGTCCCGAACCCGGCCCTCCATTTCAATCCCGATGGTCGCCTCCCAGATCCCGCCCCATGACGGCCCGGTCATGGTTGCCGGACACCTTGGGCCTGTGCCGCCCGCGCTTGCGTCGCAATCAGGCGGAAACCTTGAAGCCCTCCCCCTCCTCGGGCTGGCAGACGGATTGCTAACAAGCATCCCAGACGCTTCCTTCCTTCACTTCTTGTTCGGTGCTGCGGGGCCGGGCCCGTCGCATCCACGGATCGCTTCCTTCTCCTTGTGCTCGTCCCTCTTCTCCGTGGATTGCGGCTGCCCTGCGCCTCGCGGTGTCGTTGCTTCCGCCTGGTTGTGCCGCGCTGGCTTCGTGTACCATGCCCCCTCATGGACGATCCCGGCGCGGACTTTGCCCGCCTGCTCGATGAAGACAGGCTCGACGCGATCGTGGAGGCCGTCTACCTGGCCGCTTTCGCCGACGGTGTCTTCAGCGACGTCGAGCGCAAGCACTTCGCCGAAAGCCTGGCGCTGTTGACCGACGGTCGCGTGGACGACGCGCGGCTGGACAAGGTGGAGAGCCGCATCGCCGCGAACGTGGCCTCGATGGGGACCATCGCGTGCATCGAGTCGATCGCGCGACGGCTCGACAGCGATACGCTGCGGCATGTGGCGTTCGTGCTGGCGCTGGACATGGTGGCGGCGGACGGGCAGGTGCTGCCCCAGGAGCGGCAGTTCCTCGTGGAATTCGCGGCGAAGCTGGGGCTGGATCGCGCCGAGGCGGGCGAGATGATGGCGGACATCCCGAGCCTGCCCGCCGGTGTGCATGCCGATTGACCTGTGCGCAGGATCCCGCGCGCGCTGTCTGGACGGCCTGGTGCGCCCGGGGTATGCACCCCGCGGGGAATGAGCCCGGCCACCAAGGAGAGCCAGATGATCCTTCTGAATCCCAAGAACTACGCGCCCAAGCACCTCGACGACAAGTCGAAGGAGATGATGCTCCGGACCATCGAGTTCTTCGAGACCCGAGGCAAGAGGCGCCTCAAGAAGGATGACCGGGAGCGTGTCTGGTACGCCGACTTCCTTGCGTTCCAGGCCAAGGAGAAGCTGTTTGCCCGCCTGCTCACGCCCTCGCAGTACGGCGGCGGCAACCCCGAATACCGCTGGGACACCCATCGCAACTGCGAGTTCAACGAGATTACCGCCTTCTACGCGCTGCACTACTGGTACACCTGGCAGGTCACCATCCTGGGGCTCGGGCCCATCTGGATGAGCGGCAACGAGCCCATCAAGCACAAGACCGCAGCCCTGCTCCGGGACGGCGGCATCTTCGCCTTCGGCCTGTCCGAGCGCGACCACGGCGCGGACCTGTATTCCACCGAGATGTCCCTGGCCCCCGCGGGCGACGGCACCTGGAAGGCCAACGGCTCGAAGTACTACATCGGAAACGCCAACGAGGCGGCCCTGGTGTCGACCTTCGGCAAGACCACCGATAACGGGGAGTTCGTCTTCTTCGCCGTAGGCTCCAAGCAGAAGTGGTTCGAGCTCGTCCAGAACGTGGTCAACGTGCAATCCTATGTAGCGGAGTTCGCCCTCCACGACTATCCCATTGGGGAGTCCGACCTCCTGTCCAAGGGGCAGGACGCGTGGGATTCGGCCCTCAACACGGTCAACGTCGGCAAGTTCAACCTGGGCTGGGCCTCCATCGGCATCTGCACCCACGCCTTCTACGAGGCTATCCGCCACGCCTCGCGTCGCGTGCTCTACGGCAAGCACGTCACCGACTTCCCCCACATCCGGCAGCTGATGACCGACGCATACTGCCGCCTGGTTGCCATGAAGGTCTTTGCCCGCCGCGCCTCGGACTACATGCGCAGCGCCTCGGCCCAGGATCGCCGGTATCTGCTCTTCAATCCCATGGTCAAGATGAAGGTCACCACCCAGGGCGAAGAGGTCGTCAACCTGCTCTGGGACGTCATCGCCGCCAAGGGCTTCGAGAAGGACACCTACTTCGAGATCGCCGCGCGCGACATCCGCGCCCTGCCCAAGCTCGAAGGAACGGTCCACGTCAACATGGCCCTCATCATCAAGTTCATTCGCAACTACTTCGTCAACCCGGGCGAGTTCCCCGAAATCCCCAGCGTCTACGAGCCTCGTAGCGACGATTTCCTCTTCGCCCAGGGGCCCACCAAGGGGCTGAGCCGAATCCAGTTCCACGACTTCAACAAGGCCTACAACAGCGTCGACCTGCCGAACATCGCGGTCTTCAAGCGCCAGATCGAGACCTTCAAGGAGTTCCTCATCGCCTCCGCCGGCGACGCCCAGGCCACCGCCTCCCAGGCCAAGGACATCGACTTCCTGCTGTCCATGGGCGAGCTGTTCACGCTCGTGGCCTACGGCCAGCTCATCATCGAATACCGCAACCTGAACCGCGACGAGGTCTCCGACGATCTGCTCGACCAGATCTTCGACTTCATGGTGCGCGACTTCTCCAAGTACGCCCTTCAGCTGTACTCCAAGCCGAGCAGCACCAGCCAGCAGATGGCCATCTGCCAACGCATGATCCACAAGCCCGTGGTCGACACCGCGCGATTCGAACGCATCTGGAACGACCACGTCTTCGCCCTTCGCGACGCCTACCAGATGAATGACTGACAGCCGTCAGTCCCTCACTTCCCCACCTGCCGCCGGTCCGCAAACGGCATGAGCCGGACCGGATTCGAAGGAACCTACTGGCCGACCCGCCCGCTCAGGTACGAGGCGCTCAGCGTCAACTCCCGCCCGGGGAGCGTCTCGAGCGCGGGCTCCGTGAACCCGAATACCAGGGTCAGGAAGCGGCTGATGATCCGCCAGGTGGCGCCCCACAGGATCTCCTCGGCGTCCCCGTCGCCAAGCAGCACGCAGGGAAACTCGCGCACGGGACGGCTCGCGCCCGGGTCGAAGCCGGGGGCGTAGTGCACGTGCAGCCGCGCGTACCTCGACGGGTCCATCAGCACGCGCAGCGGCACGATGACGATCTTGTCGACTTCCCAATTGGGGTGAAAGGTCTGGGGGCGGTGCAGCCACGCGACCGCGGGACGGATGGAGCGCCCGCGCAGGTACAGGGGTTGGGCAGGCAGCAGGCCGAGGAAGGTGGTGACGAAGGGATTCAGGCGCATCTCCTCGAAGGCCTCGCGCAGGGCCGCAGCGAGGATCAAGGGCACGCGGCGGTCTCCCTCACCGTCGCGCCACCGACGGTAGTGCGGCCAGCGGCGCAGGGGCATTCCCGGAAGGCCCAGCGCATGCGCCAGCACCGGATCCCACTCGCGCGAGATGCCGCCGCCGGGACAGCACAGATCTCCGGGCTGCTTGACCAGCGTGGAGCGCTTGTTCAACACCAGGCAAGGCTCGGGCCCCGCGCCGTCCGCTCGCAGCCAGCCCAGCAGAAACAGCACCGCAGAAGAGGCCTCGAACGCACGGGCGTCCGCCGAGCCGGACTCGCGCAGGTGGTCCTCGAACAGCACGTCGGCAATCCGGCGGCGCAGGGCGCGTGGATCGCTGAGCAGGGCTTGCGTGGAGGCAGGCGCGGTCATGATGCGGGCTCGGGGCGCGCACTGTAGCACAGGGGATTCGCAGCGGTCCCCGGCGTCACGGCGCCGAGCAGGGGTTCGGCCCGCCCGGCCCGAAGATCTGCGGGAAGGCCTCCCGCACGAAAAAGTACGGGTTGTTCTCGTGCGTGATGCCCGCCGACGGCTGCGTGCGATACGAGCACCAGGGCTCCGCGGGGCTCGCGATGCACGACTCGTACAAGGCCGTGCTGCATCCCATGTTCGCCGGCGCGGGGAACAGGTTGGCCTCGAAGGCCGACGGGTCCCCCTGAATGGTATACATGTTGATGAGCGACGCGCCTGTCGCGGGCAGATCGGCCATCGGCATCGTCCAGTGGTATGACGATTCGTAGCAGACATCCTCGAGGCCCCACAGCAGCATCTGCGGCGCATACTGGGGAATCAGATCGTGCCATTGGGCGAGCACCTTGTAGAGCCCGTTGTTCTGGTCGCAGCCGGCGCCGGAGTGGCCCACATACGACAGAGATGCCACGGAGATGCCCCGGGACAGCAGCTCGGGCATCAGCAGATCGAGGTGCGTCGTCAGATCGAAGTCCGGCCCGTACAGGTAAGTGGACGTTCCCTGGAAGTGGACCGGCTCGGCCAGGATCAAGGGCTTGATCAGGCCGGCGTCGATGTAGCTGCGCACCTCCACCTCGAGGTGACGCCCGCCCCCCAGGTCCGGCGCCGGGAGCGAGTTGGGATTGATCCCGTGCAGCATCACCACCAGGTCGAACGACCCTCCGCACTGCGCTTCCTGGGGGATCCACAGCCCCCCGCGGTCCGGGTAGTCGATCTCGATGAACTCATCGCTCCCGCCCGGGCACGGGCTCGCAGCCGCCAGCGGCACGCACACGGGCACGACAGTGGCGGGATCGGCATAGCGATTGCGCTCGACGCACCGATAGCCCGCCGGGCACCCGCTGCCCGGCAGCACCGTCGTGTCGCATCTCGCGACACACACACCCTCGTCGAACCCGTAGGGACGCCCGTCGATACACAGGCTCAACGTGTCTCCCGACTGCCCGCGATCGGGACAGTACTCGTCGCACGTCGCGCTGCACATGCCATTCGGGAATCCATCCGTCAGGCACATTGCGTCGGGAATCTCACACTGCGAGGCACCCGCGCAACTGCCACCTATCCATCCCACGTTGGCCGAGGACGGCGGGTAGCCCGGCTCCGCATCGCCATCCGCGCCCGTGTCGGAGGCCGCCGCCGCGTCCGGCTCCGGGCCGGCCGAATCCTGCAGCGCCCCGTCCCCAGGCTCGCCGGCGTCGGGCTCCTCCACATCGGACGCGGGCTCGTCGGTCGCGTCCCGGTCTTGCGAGACGTCCAGCAGGGCCGCCTCCGGGCCGGCATCCTGTCCCGGCGCGGACGGGCCTCCTGCTTGCCCGCTGCCGTCGCCGCATCCGCCCATGGCAAGCCCCGGGCCGATCGCCAGGGCCATCACGACAGGGCGGCAGAAAGCAAGGTCGGAACGCATCCTCGATCACCAAGGATACACCGGATCCGAGCGTGATGCAGGCCTCAAGTAGGGGGTTCCAACCAACCGGCCTTGCCGGTCCGGTGCGGGAACGACATCGTCGCGCCCCGTTTGCCCGGAATGGCCGCGCTTCGAACACGGCCACCAACAGGTGCGTCGCTACCGCGCCCGAACGAACGCTTTCTCGAAGGACGCCCACGCCGTGTCGTCGAGACGGGCCGCGGCGCCCCTCGCCGGCAGTGCGCCGTCTGCGAGCACCGGCGCGCCCCCGACTTGCACCGGAGTGGTCAGCAGCTCCACCAGCCG
This sequence comes from Myxococcales bacterium, assembly GCA_021847645.1. Taxonomy (GTDB): domain Bacteria; phylum Myxococcota_A; class Polyangia; order Polyangiales; family Polyangiaceae; genus JAJZQG01. Next base: position 7,093 of record JAJZQG010000186.1, on the reverse strand, counting down.
CGCCATCTCGTTGCGCAGGTATGCCGCCGCCGTGGCGCCCATCCGAAGCGGGGCAATCATTGCCTCGTAGTCCCGGGGCCGGAGCGACACCACCCACCCGCTCCGATAAGGGTCTTGCGCGATGGCCCACGGTGCGCTTACCGCCTGAACGTTGAAGCTTTCAACGACCCCGTCCCCGGGCGACCCGACCGTCAGCTCCCGACCGCCCACGCGCATCCTCATGAGCGCATCACCCGTGCGGACCTCGGTGCCGGGCTGCGGTACCCAGACCGATTCCACCTCGCCCAGCGCCTGCGCGATGAGGTCGTCGATGCCCACGCGCAGCGTGCCCTCGGTGGTCATGCGAACCCAGGTGTGACCGCGTGTGAGGAACACGGACTCGGGCGGTGCGGGCGCCCGCATCGGTAGCAGCCCCGGTGTGACCTCGGGCTCGCGCAGCGTACCGCGACGTACGACGTGGAGTTCGACGGCAAGAGCGATGACGACGACAAGGGCGACGAGCAGGGCGACCATGGGAATCCTCCTGATGTGGACCGCTTCTGCGCGCGAGGTGTGCAAGTCCGGCGCCACGGGCCGGCGATGCGTGCGCGGCTCTGAGAATCCAGGGGCTGGCGCTCGAACGCCCGCCGGGCGCCACCGCGCTATCGATGAAATCCACAACACTGCCGGCTGCCCCGGGCGCAGAAAGCTTCAACACCCGCGGCCGCCCGTCACCAACAGCGTTGTGCGCCGCTTCGGAGGCTCACCGAACCACGGACCCCAAATCGCTCTCCAGCTGCTCCGCAGCCGACGCATACACCTTCGCGAACTTGCGAGTCCGCTCGGTCCGAATGTACCAATCGGACTTCTTGTCGTCCGCCGTGGGGAACCTGAAGACCTCGAGGAAGCCCAGGGGCTGCTTCTTTCCCATGTAGTCGATGCGCAGGAACCGCGCCTGATCGGGCGATCCCGGCAGCGCTGCCACGTATTCGATCGCGCGCAGCCGTCCCACCTTGGTCATCCAGTTGGCGGCCGTCTCGTCGGGCTTGTCGGGTGTCGCCGGGTCGGACCAGGTGGCCGCACCGCCCACACCCTCGCGCGCCAGCTCGCGCGTCTTGCCGTTCGCCGCGATGCGTACGCTCTTGATGTCCTCGTCCTCGAATCCGTGCAGGTCGCGCTCGTTGAGCACGGCCTCGCCCGACAGCAGGTCGCGCAGGAATTCTCCCTGCACCGCATAGACCATGTCGGTGTCCGGGTCCTTGACGTAGCGATCCGTTCCGCCCGGCGCCGTGGCTCCCACCAGCAGCTTGTGCTCCTTGGAGCCGATGAGCATCGTGAGCGTGCCCTCGGGCTCGGCCAGACCGAAGTCCGCCGCCTGGTCGGCCGGCACGCGGCCAAGCTCCCGGACCGCCTTGAGCGGCGCGATCCCCTCGGCGATCTTCTCCGCCGCTTTGATCGACACGATCTGCACGACTGTCGGCTTCGTGTCCGCCGACGGCTCGGTCCCTCCGTCCGCCGCGGGGCGCGGCGGCGGTGGCTGCTTCTCCACCGTCCCTTCGAACCACCGCCCCACCGCGTCGGTGCGCGACTCGAGCACGATCTTGCGCAGCTTGGATTCGAAGGTGATTCTCTTGACGTCCGCGGGCTTGCCGCCCCAGACCGTCACGTCCGCCACCACCGAGGACTTCGCGTCCTTGTCGCGCGTCCACATGTACACGGCGCCGAGCGACGCCGCGGCCAGCAGCACCACATGTACCAGCAGGCGTTGCGTCGGCTTCATGACTTGCTCCCTTCGCCGGCGCGGCGCGAGCGCCTGGTCAGCGTCAGCCCCAGCCCCAGCACCAGGGCCGGCGCCCCGAAGATCGTCAAGTAGAAGTACACCTTGTCCTTCTGCTTGGTGTGCTCGATCCGCACGTCCTCCGTGCTGTTGACCGCGCCGATGAAGCTCTCCTCGCCGCCGAGCCAGCGAAGCGCGTCCACCACGAACTGCGGGTTGCCGTTGTAGTTGCTCGGATTGAGAAGCGTCGCGTCGCTCAAAGCGTCCACGTCCGAGAGCACCACGACCCGCTCCTCGTTCGGCTCCTTCTTGTCCTTGCCCGTGGCGGCGGCCTTGTCCTTGCCCGGCTGCTGCGGCACCGCTTTGGACACCGCTGCCATCAGGTTGAACATGCCCTTGGTCTCGCTCGGCGTATCCAGCGTAAAGTTGCCGTTCTCGTCCGCCCACGTGCCGGGCAGCGACTTGACCGCGAAGTCGATCTTCAACGACGGGTCGGCGTCCTTCTTCTTGTCGAGAGAGCCCGCGTTGATGAGGAACAGCGCCCTGGTGCCGAGCCTGCCCAGCGTGGAGACCGACGGGTGCGACGAGAACCGGTTGGTGAAGATGATCGCGTTGTCCGAGTCGTTGCGACGGCGCACCGCGTGGTTCTCCGCGTTGCACAGGATGCCGGGCTTGAAGGTGAGCCCCACGATGCCGGCGAGGTCGTCGTTGTTGGCCTTGCCTTCCGGATCGAGCGCGAGCAGCGCATGGCCGCCGCGCGCCACGTACCGCTGCAGCGCCGCGACCTCCTCCGGGGCGAACGGCTCGGTCGGGCCCAGCACCAGCACGATCGTCGCGTCGTCGGGGATCTCGCGGCCAAGCCCTTGCACCAGCCCCAGGTCGCGCACCGCGTAGTTCTGCATCTCGAGCAGCTCCCGGATGCCCCGCGCCGATCGCCCCGTGGGGTCCGCGTCGACCTTGGTGTCGTTGAGCTCGCCGTGGCCCACCGTCAGGTACGCCGTACGCTGCGGCCGCAGTACCTTGGTCAGCGCCTTCTGGAACTCGCCGTCGAGCTGCTTGAGCCGCACCTGCGCGGTCTTCATCTCGGTGCCGATGGTGATGCTCTCCTTCTGCTGACCGCGCATCAGCACGATGACACCGTCCTGCGTGACCCGCGCTTCCTTCGCCAGCCCCGGAGCCAGCAGACGATCGTGCATCTCGACCTTGGCGTTGGGAGCGCGCTTCTGCAGCTCCATCAGGTAGGTGGCCGCTTGCTCCCGCACCTCGTTGACCGGCGGGAAGAACGCCAGCACGCGCAGATCGTCAGTCATGCTGCGCACCATCGCGACCGTGGGCTCGCTCGGACGCGACGTCTTGAAGTACGAGTAGTCCGCGCGGATGCCCGACTCGCCTGCGATGTAGACCGCCAACGAGCCGTAGCTCGCCGCCATGGCGAGCGTGAGCCCGGCGTAGACCGCGCCGCGCACGCGACGCCATTCCACGTGCGCCGCCCTGCGCATGGGATACAGGGCAATCTCGCCCATGAGCTGCGGCAGCACCGCGCCGAGCATGACTACCACCCAGCCCGCCGTCATCGCCGCGTCGTAGCGACGTCGCGTCGCCACCGACATGTCGCCCAGGCCGAGCCAGTCGCGCACCGGCTCGGCCGTGGCGAAGTACGCCAGCACGGCCAGCACGCCGGCCGTGGACAGGATCGCCATCGTGCGCTCCGCGGTCTTGCGCTGCTCGTCGGTGGCGAGGGCGACCCACCAGCGCAGTCCGGTGACCACTACGATCGCCGCCAAGCCGAGCACGGACAGGGGAACGCGCGCGGCCGTGATGTCGGGCACGATGCGCTCGCCGATGAACAGGAGCAGCAGTCCGCCCAGGTACAGGGGCAGGGCCCAGGTGGGCGTGTTCTTGGCGCTCATCGCCACCTCCGTGCCTCGAGGGTCTTGGTGGTAGCGAGCAGGAAGAAGTAGGTGACTGCCACGTAGTACACGCAGTGCTCCAGCTCGAGTTGGCCGAGCATGAACGGGCGGAATCTGGCGTTGTGCAGCGCCAGGCCGGTCAGGAAGCCGCGAATCGGCGGATCGGTCTCTCGCGCCACCATCCACAACACCAGCATCACCACCAGGATGACCGCGCTGATCACCGCGGCCACCGGCTGGCTCTTGACCAGCACCGAGCCGAACGTGCCAATCGCGGTCGCGCTCGCACCCAGCAGCAGCAGGCCCAGATACCCCACCACGATGTGCCCGACCGACACCCTGCCGTTCACGAAGATGAGCAGCGGCATGTAGATGGTCAGCAAAGCAAAGCCCGCGACCAGGGCGAACGCGGACAGGAACTTGCCGGCCACGATCTCGCCGTCGCTCACCGGGGCGGTGTTGAGAAGAACGAAGGTACCGGTCTGCTTTTCCTCGGCGAACAGCCGCATCGACAGCAGGATCGCGGTGACCATCGTGGTACCGCTCGAGAAGTAGAAGAAGTCGCGCAGGACCTCGGCCGACAGCCGGGCCTCGCCGCCCAGCGCAAAGCCGTAGTACAGCAGCCCGTCGACCAGCAGCATGATCGCGATGACCACGTAGGCCAGGGGCGAGCGCAGGAATCCCCGCAGCTCGCGTGACGCGATGAGAAGTGCATTGCCCATCAGGCATCCTCCTTGGGCGCCGCGGTCGCCTCGGTCTGGGCGGATGCCGCAGCCGGGACCTCGGGCGATGATTCGCCCTTGCTGCCGGATAGACGGATGAAGATCGACTCGAGCTCCCGCTCGCCGCGCGTCAGCCCGAGCACGTCGATTCCCGCGCCCACCAGCGCGCGCACCAGCTCGGCCCGCACGTCCCGGTCCGCCTCCACGTGCATCGCGTGTACGCCCTTGCCCGTCTCGAGCGCGGACGCATCGGCCACGTCCCTCACGCCCTCGAGCCCGCGCACCACCGCGCGCGCCTGCTCACGGTCGCCGGCAAAGACACACTCGAGCCGGATGCCGCGGAGCAGCTTCTCGGACAGCTCGGACTCGGTGCCCGAAGCCACGATCTCGCCCTCGCGAATCACCAACAGCCGATCGCACGTCTCGCTGATCTCCGACAGGATGTGGGAGCTCAGCACGATGGTGTACTCGCCGCGCAGCCTGCGCAGCAGGTGGCGCATCTCGACGATCTGAACCGGGTCCAGGCCGAGAATGGGCTCGTCGAGCAGCAGCAGCCGCGGATGGTGCACCAGCGCCTGCGCGATGCCGACCCGCTGCTTGTAGCCGTGGGACAGCGAGGCGATGGGATCGCGCGACACCTTGTCGATCGCCGTGGCCTTCTCGACCTCGCCGGCCCGTTTCGCCGCCTCGGCGCGGGATAGCCCGCGCAGCCGCGCCGCGAAGATCAGGAACTCGTGGACCGTCATCTCGCCGTACAGCGGCGGCGTGTCGGGCAGATAGCCCACCCTCCGACGCACCTCGTCGGGCCGGTCGACCACGTCGATGCCGTCGACGACGACCGAACCGGACGAGGGGAGCAGATCACAGGCGAGGATGCGCAGAGCGGTGGTCTTGCCGGCGCCGTTGAGGCCGAGCAGACCGACGATTTCGCCCTGGGTGATGGAGAACGAGAGCGGGCCGACGGCTCTTCGTTCTCCGTAGTACTTGAACAGGTTCTGGACCTCGATCATGGGGATCTCCGGGTCGGGCACAGCAGACCGCACACAGCCGCCCCAGAAACAAGCGAGCCCGCCGAACATTCCTGGCAGCGTGCACGCCGGCCCCGAGGGCGGGCCCTGCTTAGCACGACTGCCCTGCGCGCGGCGAGGCGACTGGTGACGCCCGTTGCCTCAGGGCGCGATCGTCAGCTCCGCGTCAGTCCCGGCCGGCGGCGCGGTCACCGTCAGGAGCTCCGCGGACTTCTCGTAGGTGCAGCCGTCGCACGTCACGCTGTAGCCGTCGGGGTAGACCCGCGACGGCACCGAGAGCACCGTCGGCGCCGTGATCGCCTCGTCCGCCCGGTAGCGCAGCACGAACGCGCGCGTGGTCTCGTCGAACGAAACGCTCTCGGGCGTGCCCGCCACCCGTTGCGGATAGGGGCGCACTACCTCGTCCAGCAGGATCGCCCGCTCGCTGCCGTCGCCGTTCAGCAGGCTGTAGCCGCCGCCCTCGTCGTAGGACCAGTATGCCGAGCCCGCCACGACCGCCGCCATACCGTCGTAGTCGGCGTCCATGTACTCGACAATGCCGGCGCTGTCCGCGGTGCCGCCGTATTCGCCCACCCATAGGGCAGCGTTCAGGGCCAGGGCCTCGTCGTTCAAGGCGGCGATCTTGGTCATGAGCATCGCGCGGTTCGACGGGTTGAAGCCGTTTCCCTGCTCGGCGGAGGAGTCGTAGCAATGGGGCGAATATACCACGTTGGGGAAGGGGAAGGGCGTCAGCCCGGTGGCGACACCGAGGTTGCGGCCGGCGCTGGGCTCGAGGAATGCCACCCAGTCGGGGGCGGCGCTGCGCACCACGGGAACGATCTCTTCGTAGAAGCCCTGGAGCTTGGCCTGCTCGAAGCTCGCCATCACGGCCGAGCCCCAGTACGGCTCGTTCATGACGTCGAAGCCGATCACGGCGGGGTTGTCGGCCAGGGCCGCGGCGATGCGCCGCCAGGCCTCGGCGTAGTGCTGGTGCAGCTCCTCGCTCGCCCACAGGTTGTCGTAGCAGGCCTGGACCTTGGGATTGAGGTAGTTGAGCATCCACGGCTCGATCGGCGAGTATCCTTCGTAGTTGGACGCGTCGCACGTCCACTTGGGTGCGCCGTCGCCACCGAAGCCCTCGCCGTAGATGTCCTGGTGCATATCCATGACCACGAGCAATCCGGCGTCACGGGCCCAGCCGATCCGCTTCTGGACCTCGGCGATGTAGGTGTCGTCGTACTGGCCCTTCTCGGGCTCGATGGCTGCCCAGGAGATGAGGAAGCGAATCGAGTTCATGCCCCAGTGCTCGCGGACTCGCGCGTAGTCGTCGGGCTGCTGGAAGCCGAAGTAGGGTGGATACTTGTGGGAGCCGGCCAGGTTCGCGCCCCGAAGGACGAGCGCGCGGCCGGCGTCGTCGCGGAGGAAGCCGTTGCTCACGGACCAGGGGCCGGGCGGAGAAGCGTCGGCCGCGACCGTCTCGTCCGGGCCGCAGGCGGTCAGCGCGAGGGCGGCGCACGCGAAGGAGGTCCAGAAGAAGGCGCGAGGCATGGGAGGGAGGATAGCGCAGGCGGGGGGCGGGAACTAGGAACTAGGAACTAGGAACTAGGAACTAGGAACTAGGAACTAGGAACTAGGAACTAGGAACTAGGAACTAGGAACTAGGAACTAGGAACTAGGAACTAGGAACTAGGAACTAGG
>JAJZQG010000185.1 GCA_021847645.1 Myxococcales bacterium | reverse complement strand
TTCCGATCTGCTGCGCCGCAGCCTCGTGTGGTTGCCCCACAAGCTCCGGCAGTGGCGTACTGGCCTCGCCATGCCCGTGACCTTGACCATCATCGACGACATCGGCTGCCGCGCCGCTTGCGCCAACTGCGTCTTTACCGCCTTCCGCGTCCGTGGCGAGCGCCTGTCCCTGCAGGACGTGGACCGCGTGCTCGACCAGGCGCTGCAGATGAATATCACCAACGTCTACATGCTCGGAGCCGACCCGTTCTACCGGCCCGACATCGACGCCTTCCTCGACGTGCTGGCGAAGCACAAGTACCAGTTCTTCCTGCTGTTCACCGAGGGAAAGAAGATCACCCCCGCCCACGTGGCCCGCATCCGCCGGGCGGGCAACATCATCCCGGTGCTCAACATCGACGGGCTGCAGGAGGCTTCGGACCGGCGAAAAGGGGAGGGGACGTTCCGTGTTGTCGACGAGCTGCTGGCGCTCCTGCGCAAGGAGCGCGTGCTGTTCGGCGTGACCTGCATGGCCTCGCAGGCGAATTTCGACGAGGTCAGCGGGCCGGCGTTCGCGCGATACCTCGACGAGCAGGGCGCCTCGTTCCTGGCCTATGTGCCGTACACGCCCGTGGACCGCAAGGCCGAGGCCGGGCTGGTGCTCGACGGACCCAAGCGCGACGAGCTGTTCGAGCGCTCGATGCAGCTCAACCACGAGGTTCGCCGGCTCGCTGTCTTCGATATGCTCGGCATCGAGCAGAAGCTCACCTCCTGCCCTGCCGGAGTCTACTCGATCACGGTCTACCACGACGGCACCGTGACGCCCTGCGTGGCGGTGCCCGCCGGACACCAGACCAGCAACGTCAAGACCCGGTCCCTGATGGATATCTTCACCAACGACCCGCTCTACGTCGCTATGCGGCAGCGTCACCAGGCCCTGGCGCGCCGCAATCGGCAGCGAGGGACAGAGGAAAAGATCCATTGCATGTTCTACACCGATACGGCGTTCTTGCGAGGATACTTCGCCCAGCACCGCCCGGACATCCGCGTGCTCGCGCCCTATGCCATTGACTACCTCGATCCCGAGCAACCAGGAGGTGACTCGTGAACGTCCGCTTCGTCTACGGCATTCGCAAGCTCCTTGTGGACCTGATGCTGCTGGTGCGGATTCTGGTCCGCGGCATCCCGCGCTTCGGGCTGCTCGGGTTCGTCCGGGAGGTCCGCCAGTACGCGCGGGACAACCGCAATGTGCTGGCCGGCTCGGCCCAGCGCTATGTGCAGCGCGGCGACGAGATCTACGCGGCCAGCGCCATGCCCCCCGTCAGCAGCCAGCGGTTCGTCGACTATATGCTCGACGAGATCTCCACCTTCAACCGCAAGCAGCTCGCCCCTACGCTCTTTGCGCTCGTGTCGGCGTCGTCCCAGTGCCCGTATCGCTGCCGGTATTGCTATGCGCTCGATGACCTGTGCGACGAAGAGCTGGTGCCGATCGAGGTGCTCGAGCGCACGATCCGCGGGCTGGGCGAGCGGGGGATCAAGAGCATCTTTCTCACCGGCGGCGAGGTGATGAAGCGGGCCGAGGCGTTGCCCGGGTTGATGGCGGCCAGCATGGACGCGGTCGACGCATTCTGGCTCGTGTCGTCGGGCTGGGGCATGACCCGCGAGTTGATCGAGCCGCTGCTGCCGCTCAAGCTCAAGGGGGTCGTCATTTCCCTCGACTCCCACCGAGAGGATCACGCCGTGAAGTCCAAGGGGCACCGCGACGCTTTCAAGAACGCGGTGAATGCGATTCGCCTGGCCGGGGAGCTGGGCCTGGTGGTGAGCGTGGACTGCATGGTCGACGAATCCTTCCTCGATCCCGCCGAGTTCCAAGCGTACTGCGACTTCCTGCGGGACCTGGGCGTGCACTTCGTCAACTTCTTCCCGACCCATCGGGTGGGGGGAGCGAAGAAGTACCAGATGTCGGTCCTCACTACCTCGCAGCTCAACCAACTCGAGGCGCTGATGACCGGCGTCAACCAGGGGGCGCGCCACCGGCACCACCCGATTGCCTATTCGGCAGTCGTCTGGGAGCGTCGCCGGGGCTGCTCCGCCGGCCAGCAGTTCGTGTACGTGACCCCCAAGGGCAACATCAACCCGTGCCCCTTCCTCGCGGCGCCCGCCGGCAACATCATGAAGACGCCGGTGGGCCAGATCCTCGACGATCTACAACGCATCGGCGAGCGGGGCGGCTGCTACCACCAATACGAGGGACTGTCCGTGCCGACACGCACCCGGCTGCCGGTGCTGCAGCCCGGCGAGGCCGAGAGCGAAGCCCAGCATTGACCCCAATGGCCCGCAGGGGCCGCTGGTCCACTTCCCATGATACGCGCCCTGGACCGCAAGCTTCTCCGCGACATGACCCGCATGAAGGGCCAGCTCATCGCGGTCGTGGCCCTGGTCGCTTGCGGCGTTGCGAGCTTCGTCTCCTCGATGAGCACGTACGCCTCCATGCTCGCGTCCCAATCGGCGTACTACGACCGGTACGCTTTCGCCCACGTCTTCGACGTTCTCAAGCGCGCTCCCGAGAGCGTACGCACCCGGCTCGAAGAGATCTCCGGCGTCCAGACCGTGGAGACCCGCGTCGTCTATGGTGCGACCATTCGCGTGCCCGGCATGCACGAACCGGCCTACGGGCTGTTCGTCAGCATCCCGGACACGGGCGAGCCCCGCCTCAATCAGCTGTACTTCCGCCAGGGCCGCAATACCGAACCCCACGTGGCACGCGAGGTCGTCGTCAACGAGGCATTCGCCCTGGCCCACGGCTTCGTTCCCGGCGACAAGGTGACCGCGATTATCAACGGCCGCCAGCAGCAAATGACGATCGTCGGCATCGCGCTGTCGCCCGAGTTCGTCTATGCCGTCAAGGACGGCGCCCCGGTCCCCGACGACAAGCACTTCGGCGTGTTCTGGATTCGCCGCGACGAGCTCGCGTCGTCGGTGGACATGGACGGTGCGTTCAACGACGTCGTGTTCTCGCTGACCCGCGGGGCGTCGGAGGCGCAGGTCATCACGGACATCGACGACGTGCTGCGCGATTATGGTGGATTGGGCGCCCACGGCCGCTACGAGCAGGTGTCCAACCGTTATCTGACCGACGAGATCACCTCGCTGCGCGCAACGGCGGTGTTCGTGCCCATCATCTTCCTGGGGGTGGCGGCGTTCCTGCTCAACGTGGTCGTGTCCCGCATGGTTGCAATGCAACGCGAGCAAATTGCCACGCTCAAGGCCCTCGGGTACGCCAACGGCGCGCTGGCTGCTCACTATGCCAAGCTCGTTGCGCTGGTCGCGATGCTCGGCGTCGGTCTCGGTACGGCCATCGGCGCCTTCATCGGTCACGCCGAGACCAGGATGTACACCGACTTCTTCCACTTCCCGGCGCTCGTTTATCGTCTCGATGCCTGGGTGGTGGCCGTGGCCGTCTCGGTGAGCCTGGCCTCCGCCCTCGGCGGCGTGGGGCGCGCCGTCTATCGCGCTGTCCGGCTGCCCCCCGCCGACGCCATGCGTCCGGCCTCGCCACCGCGCTATCGAAAGTTGCTCATCGAACGGTTCGGCGTTCAGCGCTTCCTGTCTCCAGTCTCGCGCATGATCCTGCGCAACCTGGACCGGCACCGGTGGCGTGCGGTCATGTCTACCTTCGGCATCGCCTGGGCCGTCGGGATTCTGCTGGTGGGCTGGTACTTCGTCGACGCGGTCGACTACATGATGGACGTGCAGTTCCGCTTCGCCGAGCGGCAGGATGTGACGGTCTCGTTCTCCAATCCGGTGTCGGACCGGGCCGTCGGGGAGCTGGAGCACATCGACGGCGTGATTCGGGCGGAGCCTTTCCGTGCCCTGCCGGTCAAGCTGCGCGCCGGTCACCGCACGCGCCGCACCGGGTTGATGGGCCTGGACCCGGACGCGACGCTGCGCCAGTTGCTCGACGTCAAGCTCGTACGCACGCCTATCCCCGAAGACGGCGTGCTCATGACCGACGAGCTGGCGAAGCAGCTCCACCTGCGGCCGGGCGACCTGGTGACGCTGGAGGTGCTCGAGGGACAACGTCGTAGTGTGCAGGTGCCACTGCGGAGCGTGGTGGCGGAGCCGATGGGCGTATCCGTATATGCCAGTCTGGCGTGGGCCCAGCGGCTGGTGGGAGAGCCGCACGCGATCTCCGGGGCGCGGCTGGAGGTCGACAAGACCAGGCTCGAGGACGTGTGCCAGAAGCTCGCGGACGAGCCCCAAGTCTCGGGAGTCGCGCGGCTCGACGACACGGTGAAGACCTTCGAGGGAACGAGCAGGAAGTACCTGGTCGTGTTCGCCGTGATTCTGGTGCTGTTTGCCGGCGTGATCGTGGTCGGGCTCGTGTACAACAGCGGCCGCGTGGCCCTGGCCGAGCGGGAGCGGGAGCTGGCCAGCCTGCGCATCATCGGCTTCACGCGCGGAGAGGTGAAGGTGGTGCTGCTGGGCGAGCTCGCTGTCTACGTGCTAGCGGCAATCCCCGTCGGATTCGCCCTCGGTCACGCATGCGTTGCGCTGGTCGCGACCACCTTCAGCTCCGAGCTGTATCGCCTGCCCGTGATCATCGACCCATCGACCTACGCGGCCTCGGTCATCGTCCTGGCCGTGGCGGCCACGGCGACCGCGTGGGCCATCCAGTCGCGGCTGAACCGGCTCGATATGGTCGCGGCGTTGAAGTCCCGCGAGTAGCCGCCACATGTTGTGCTCGGCCGCGCGTTCGCCGCCCGAGCGCCTTGACGGCCGCCGGCCCGCACCGTACTCCTTGGGTATCCTCCAGCCTGCGAGGGACCTTGGGATGAGTATTCGCGATCTGCATGCTTGGGTGGTGTTTAGCTGGTGACGTCGACCCTCGGGCAGCGGGCGCCGCGCGCGGTGACAACGGGGACATCGCTATAGGGGAGAGCCCGTCAACTTCCCCCGCGCCGTGCCGTAGATTCGATCGCCGTGCGCCACCCGTGGTAGGTTGCCGCCATGTCTCGTCCCTGGCTCGTGGCTTGCGGACTCGCGATCGTGCTCCCCGGCTCGAGCGCTCGCGCCCAATCCCCCACTCCTCTCGTCTCTCTCGTGTGGGACAACACCGCCGCGCCCGCCTGCATCGACCAGGCGCACCTCCAGTCCGCCGTCGAGGCCCGTCTGCAACGTCCTCTGTTTCGCCCCGGGACGCAGCCGCAATTCGTCATTCGCGGCCAAGCGGGCGGCTCCTCCGGCGCGTGGCAAGCCGTGCTGCGGGTGTGGGATGACGGAGGACGCTACGTAGGTGATCGCGAGATTCGGAGTGAGGCGCCCACCTGCGACCAGCTCGGCGATGCGTTGGGGCTTGTGCTCGCCATGATCATCGAATCGCCGCGCGAACATGTCAGCCTGCACCTGCCACCGCCTCCGCCCCAGCCCTCCGCGTCCCTCGCGCCTCTGCCTGCCCCCGCTGCGCGAGTCCCTGCCGCACCGCCTCCGCGCCTATGGCACCTGGACTCGTCCGCGTCCGCCACCGCTGGCTGGGGTGTGCTGCCCGGTGCCGCATTCGGCTGGCGGTTGACCTCCTCGGCGGCCAACGACAGCACCCGCGCGTTCGCCTTTCTGGGCGCGTGGAACGAAACCCGCACCGTCACGCACGACGTGACCATTCGCGCGGCGGCGTGGCAGGCTGGCCTGGGGTGGTGCCCGTGGAGTTGGGGAAAGGGAATCGTCCAGCTCGAGCCCTGCGCGGCCTTGTCCGGCGGCCAGGTGGCCGGCCGCGGCCAGGGCCTCGACGTCACGCGCTCGGCACGTCCGTGGTTCGCGCATGCCGAAGTCGGTGCGGCTCTTTCCCTCCACGCGCAACGCCATGTCTTCGTCCGATTGGGCGCGATGGCAGCCATTGGCGTCGTCCGGGCACGGTTCTTCTACGACCGCGCGGACGGCTCCCCGCAACAGCTCTGGAAAGCCCCCGAAATCTCTCCCCGCTTCGACCTGGGCATCGGCCTGCGCCTCCCGTGACGGATCGCGGCCGCGCCGTGCGCCGCGAAACAGCTTGAGAACCGGCCCCGCCACCGGACACTATGGGGTGGATGTCCGCTTGCGTCCCGCTGATGCCTTCGTTGTGCTGCTTGCCCGCCCGGTCTTGCCCGGACGAGCGTTGGGCACCGCCATGACGCTTCCCGTCGTGCAGCAGGCCTTGCCGTCCTTCGAGGACCTCGTGGACCGGTATGCAACCCATGTCTGGCGCATGCTGCGCTATCTCGGTGTGCGGGAAGCCGACATCGAAGACGCCGCCCAGGAGGTCTTTCTGGTCGTGCATCGCCGCCTTGCCGAGCTCGAGAATCCCGCCGCGGTTCGAGCCTGGATCACGTCGATCTGCGTGGGAATCGCATCCAACGCCCGTCGTTCCCATCGCCGCCGGCGCGAAGAGCTGACCGACGAGATCCCGGAGGGACAGGTCGCCGATGGGGTTGAATCCCTCGTGGAGCGCAAGCGTGCGCGCCAGCTCCTGCTCGAAATCTTGGCGCAGCTCGACGACGACAAGCGGACGGTGTTCGTGCTGTTCGAAATAGAGGATATGGAGATGGCCGAGATCGCGGAGATGCTCGGATGTCCGCTCAAGACGGCCTATTCACGCCTCTATGCGGCTCGCCGCTGGGTCACCTCGCAGGTCGAACCCCTGCTCGAAAGGAGTGACGCATGAAAGGCCCGGAGCAACCAGAGCGGCTGAAGCTTTCGTCCGCCCAGTCGCCCGCCTTGCGTTCTCTGCTGCAAGCGGCCGAGCACGACGGCGCCACGTCCGACCAACTGGCGCGGCTCAAGGCGCGTCTTCCGCCGGGAACCGCTGGCGGACCAGGCCATGCCGGCCCGTCCGGCTCCCCTCTGTCCGCGGCGACGGCTGCGTCTCCTCTGCCCTGGAAGGCGACCGCTGCCATCATCGTCGCGGCTGCGCTCGCGGGTGGCGGCTGGGCGGTTCTGTCAGGCCGCGCCTCGCCTGAGGTGCCCGCCGCCGCGCCCATCGTCTCCTGTTCTGCCGCCGAGAGCAGCGCGCCGCCCGAGGTCCTGACGCCCTCAACACCCCAGGCTTTGGTCATGACCCAACCGTCTGCGTCCGTGACCATCGTGGCCGCTTCGGCCCGACCCATAGCTGTCCAACCGCCGACAGCGTCGTCTCAGCCCTCCGAGACGGCGCTGCTCGACGAAGCCCGGCGCGTCATGTCCGATCACCCCGGGCGCGCCCTCGCCTTGCTGCGCCGGCACCGCCAGCTGTACCCCGACGGCATGCTCGCCCAAGAGCGCGAGGTGCTGATGGTCGACGCCCTGACGCGGCTCGGCCGTTCGACCGAAGCCCAGCAGCAAGCCGACCAGTTCCGCAGTGCGCACCCGGGCTCGGTGTACGGCGACCGCGTCGAAAAAACGGTGCAGTCGGCCTCGCCCGTCGATTCTTCGGGCACGCCGTGAGAACGACGCCCTTGGGCGGACACCGTAGCGGGAAGAAGGTCAACGAAGCCACGGCACGCTGGCTCCCGCGAGGCGAGAAGGCCGGCAGCGCAACCAGGGCTTCTCATCGCGCTCTATAGGAGGCTTCATGTCACCCAGATCCTGGTCCAGATGGCTCACTCCGGTTGTGTTCGGCGCGGCAGGAATGACCGCTGCGTGGGGCTGCACATCGGACGGGAACCTGGGCGCGGAATCTCGCGCCGATGCCGGTCTCCCCGGCGTCCAGCCCGGCCAGTGCGGAGAGGGTATCGACCGAAACGGCAATGGCGTCATCGACGAAGGGTGCATCTGCATTCCGGGCGAGTCCGAGGCATGCTTCGATGGTCCCGTCTCGGCCAGGCATACGGGGCAATGCCAGGACGGCACCATCGTGTGCGGCGGGGTAGGGGAGTTTGGAACGTGGGGAAGCAACTGCGTCGGCGCCGTTCTTCCCGCGACCGAGGTCTGCAACGGCGTCGACGACAACTGCGACGGCGCGGTGGACGAAGGCTGCTCATGCCCGACGCAAGGCGAAGTGAGGCCCTGCGGTCAGGCAGGTCTGCCCCTTCCCTGCAAGCAGGGGCAGCAGACGTGTTCCGGCGGGACCTGGTCCCAGTGCGTGGGACAGGTGGAGCCCCAGGCCGAGCAATGCGGCAATGGGATTGATGACAACTGCAACGGCCAGATCGACGAGCTCTGTGATTGTGTGCCCTCCGCGGAGATCTGCGGCGACGGCAAGGACAACGACTGCGACGGGCAGATCGACGAGCAGGCGTGCATCTCCGAGACGAGCACCGAAGCCGGGGCTCCGGACACGGGCGTACCGGACACTGGAGCACTGGAGGGCGGAACCGACACGGGGCCTTCGACCGAGGGAGGCTCAGTGACCTGCGCCGGAGCCGGTGATTGGAACGTGCAAGTCCCAGCGGGCCTCTATTCGGGTGACGTGAACTCACCGCCCGGTGGCATGGTGCGCGGCGCCCACCTGGCACTCGACGGCCAGGGCGTGCTGGTGGCAGGACAGATCGTCGGTGCAAAGCTGGACTGGAACAGCTTCGCCGCGGAGAGCACCGAGCCGAACGCTTCGGGTGGGGCGATCCCCCAGGACCTGTTCGTTCTCGGGCTCACACCCACGGGCACGATGCGGTTCGGCTACGCACCCACCATGACCCCCTATGCGCCTCCCAATCCCTTCAACGCTGTCCCGGTCTCCTACGCTGCCGGGCTCGTGCCCGATGGCGCGGGCGGCTTCTGGGTGGCCGGCGAGTTCCATGGCAACATGCAGACCGGGCCTGGCAAGCAGTACTCCACCCCTGTGCCGGTGTCCCCCGGCCTGCCCGACGGCGATGCCTTGCTCGTCCACGGCGACGGCTCCGGTGGGCTCGTCGATTCCCGTGTATTCGGACGCGACGGACAAATGGATGCGTTCGGCCAGGTGGCCTTGCGCGGCAATGACTTGATCGTCACCGTGAACACGTCCGACTTCTTCTCGCTCGACGGCGTGCCCTTGCTGCCCCCTTCGGCGCACGCCAAGTCCTTCTTGGATATCCAGCCGGGAAGCGGCTCCTATGCTCCTGTTCGCATCGACTACGTCGATTCCGCGTCGGGTGGCTCCCTCGACGCGCTCATGGCGGCTGCCGGGGGCAACCACCTCCTGTACGGAGTGGCGGGCGGCGGTCCTCTTTCGATCGGCGGAAGCAATGTCGGCTTGACGGAGTTGGGTGTTACCGCTCTGCTGACCCCGACCTCGGCCGGCTATGACGCGCAGACATTCGTCGGCACCGAGGGCTACTACACGTATGCTACCTCCGTACGGCTCAACGGTTCGGGCGATATCCTCCTATCCGGCAATCTGCGCGGCACCGTGTCGTTCGGCGGCGCGCCTCTGTCGAGCGGCGGAGCCACCGCCAACGACGGATTCGGGTTCATGTTCGCCTCGCTTGCACCTGACGGCTCCCATCGGTGGTCGAAGGCGCTGGTTCCGTCACCGATTGACCCGTTCCACTCGCTGAGCGGCGTGGCAGCCATCGGCGACGACGGTGCGGTGTACGTTGCCAGCATGTTCGGCAACCAGGCCGGCTCGTCTCTCGATCTGGGCTCCGGCCCGGTGACCATGCCCGCCACGGCGGTCATCTTTGCTGTGTATGATTCAACCGGCGCTTTGAAGTGGTCCAAGGTCGAAGACCACAGCGCCTACAAGCCTGGCACGGTGCTGACGGTCGCGGACGTGGCTCCGGACGGCTGCGGCGGGTTCTACGTCACGGGCGACTACTGGATGGGTACGAGTGCCCGTGGCCTGTTCGTGCGGCATGTGACGACGCAATAGCGCGACAGCCGGGCTACTTCACACCGCCCTTGGGGCGCGCCTCCGGTACCAGGTTCTCGTTCCTCCAGAAGAACTCCGACTTCTTCTCGGTCTGGTCCGCGAATCCCACCGTCTGGGCTTCGGCCTCGATGAACGCCGCGCCTTCCGGTACGTGCTTCTTCGCTACACAGGAGAACGTCATGACGGCCTTCTCTCCCGGCTTCATCACGCCACCGAAGATGTTGCCCGAGCACACCTGGTACGGACGGGTCTTCGGGGGATTCGAGCCCTCCTCCGGTATCTGCAGTTGCTTGCCCGCCTTGTCGTAGAAGTAGACGTCGATCCTCCCGTACAGGATCGTCAGCTTGGACTTGTTGACCACGCGGAAAAAGGGGCCGGCGTCCGTCGTCTTGCCGGTCCATGTGACCTCCATCATGCGGTCGTGCCCCTTGGCTTCGCAGGGCTTCTGGAGCGATCCCTCGCCCGACGAGCCTTCCGGACAGTCGTGGTGCGGCTCCGCGGCCGTGGCGCTCGGAGCCGCGCTCGCGGTCGGCGCCGGCGTGGACGCCACCGCCGGCAGTGCGACGCTATGAACAGGCGGCGGCGGCGCTGCCCCTTCGTCCTTCGAACATCCCATCGCTGCCACCGCGATGGTCGCGGCGAATACTGCGCTCGATACGTGTGACCAAGTGGACATGGCGGATTCTCCCTGCTGATCTCACGAGACACAACGACGCAACCCGCGCACCCTATCCCATCGGCCCCGTCGCGATCAAGCGAACCCTGGGCCGGTTCGCACAGAGCCCAGAGATCTGTGATCGAACTACCGCGTCCGGTGCCTCCGGCCCGCAAGGCGCCTCCGGCTTCTCAGAGGCTGTGCAACCGGTCCCGCTCTTCGTGCAACCCAAGCGCCCGCCTACTCCCCGGACGCCTCCTCCTCCCGCAGCCTGAACTCCCATCCGCAGTAGTATTCCTCCGGATGCTCGTCCGGCGGACACGCGATGCAGCGCGTCTCGATCCGCGGATCGATCTCATGCGCGAAGCTCGAGTACTCCACGAGCCCGACCTGCTTGCACGGGAAGTCCGGAAGCCCCTTTCGCTTCCGTGCGCTCTGTACGCGACAGTCATTCATGTAGAATCGCAGCACCCCGTCGCGCAGCTCGGCGTGCTGCCGGTTGAGCACCGCGTACATGCGGTAGTCCAACGCCGTTCGAAGCGCCTCGAGCCCGCCCCTGTCCGGAAGGCCCAAGAACTCCTTGATGCGCTTGGCCTCGATGGGCGAAAACCGCCGCCACGCCTCCGCGTCGGCCGCAATCGCTTCGCCCAATCCGCGCGTGCGCTCCACCGCTTGGAACCATAGGCCGTCGTGCGCCAGCCAGTTCTTCGCGAAGTTGTGCACCATCTCCAGCAGTTGTTCCCGCGTCAGCTCGTCTACCGCACCCATCCTCGCCTCCTTGTCCGTCGCCGCCATCTCAGCCCTCCCGCACCAGCGCGAAGAAGAACCGCTCCCCCATCCCCCGCGGTCCGTTGATCCCGCCGATTCCCAGACATAGCCCCTCGTCCAGCGGCTTCACCTCGTCGTAGAGCCACCGCGTCACCGTCCGGGGTAACCTGCTTACGTCATAGTGCAGCCGCAGCGTGCGCCCCGTGCGCCAGCGCGACTCGCCCTCCTCCATCCGGAAGCGCCCCAGCGCCGCCGCGCGATGCCCGAAAAACCATAGGCGTCTGTCGAAGTCGATCCCGAAAGGCATCCAGGCGAATCCCACCATCAGCACCGGCTGAAGCCACCGCACGGACCGCTGCCGCTGCGCAATCCACTTCAGATGCACTCCACGATAGATACCCCGCGGCACGAGAATTGGCCGCGGCTCCCTGTACACCGCGCTCAGCTCCCGCTCGTCGAGCATCGCCAGGTCGGACTCCTTCATGGCGCTGCCCCTGCCGCGCAGTCCGACCGGATCAAGACCGCGCTTGCCGCAAAGCCCGCTTCCAGGCGGAAAGCGTCCGCGTCCGGCGGCGAGCACGCGGCGCTCGTCGACGAACACCAATCCGCCTTGTCCAAGGCCAGAATGCGTCCGCTCATGTCACGCGCGCAGCGCTTGCCCGACACGGTTCCCTGCACGAAGGCCTGCCCGTACGTCTGCGCGTCGCCCGAAAGCGCCACGCAGAGCGTCTGCTGCAGCTGCGGTATCCAGACCCGATCCGCTTCCTCACCCGTGATGTACGCCGTCAGCCGCGCGCCGTTGAGCCATTGCATGTGCTGCCCGATCATCGCATTCGGCTCGCAGTTGTTGTCATAGCTCAGCCCGTCGCCGTCCCAGCTTCCGATGCAGTCGTTGTCCGCCGAGACGTGCCCGTCGCTGAGCTGCACGTCGTGCAGCGGCAGCAACAGCGATGTCGTCTCCGCGTCGTCCAGGTAGATTGGCACCGACAACGACGCTATCGGCGTCTTCGTCGCGAACGTGCGCCCCGCGTCGTCCTGTCCCATCTGAAGGGCAATCTGCACCGGCTGCGCGAGAAAGCCGCTGACCATGCCGTCGATGAAGCAGTAGCCCGCAGCCGGGTCCGACGGAATATGCGCGCCGCCCGTCCTCAGCTCGCCCGACGCCCAATCCGCGTCGAACAGCCAGTTGAACCGCCCCGTGCCGTCCTGCAGGCACTGCGGCATCTCGAGCGTAATCTCCCGCGTGGTCACCGTGTCCTGGAGGAATCTGCCCGCCAGCACCAACGGCTTGGCTATCTCCAGCTGCGACATGCGATACGTGCCCCGGTCTCCAACGCCGTTGTCATGCAGGGAAAGACACTCGAATCCAGCACCGCCGGTCAGCTTGCAGCTCGGGTCGGTCGGCCAGCAAGTCGCCACCTTCGCCGCGCCCTGCGACGCCGCCGCACCGTCTCCCCTGCAAGCCGCCAGCCCGGCGACGGCCGCCCACGCAATCGCCGTCCACACCTTGTTGCCCCCGACTGGCTCCAGCCCGCGTACCCGGCCTCGCACGTGCGCTCTTGTCCTTCTCATCGGCTCGACGCTGTCGCGCGGCCGGGCATCCGGCTCCGGCGCGTCTGGCGTATTGTAGCGGCTCCGGCGCCCCGGCGTAGCGCCCGCGTCGATCTTCCGCGTGTCGCCCTCCTCGGGTCGTGGAACAAGCCGTCCCAGGCTGCCGAGGCGCAGTTCGTCGATCTCGTCCGCGGCATCGGCCACCGCAAGCACAAGCCCAATCGCGGCTGCGTGCCAGTCCTGCCCACGGGCCAGGAAGACGAGTTGCCCGATCCGCCCAAGGCTGCTCCCGGCTCGTCCCCGTTCCCTTGATGCGTAGTTGCACCCGGGACGCGGCTACATCGGATGCACCGGGTGCTTCTTGGAGAGGCGGATCTCGCGCTTGTCTCCCAGCAGATCGAGCCGGCGGGCGATCTGCGTCCGCAGCTGGGCCGGCGGCACGACCGCGTCGATCACCAGGTCGTCCGCCAGCTTCATCAAGTCGATGTCTTCCTCGTACTCCTTGCGCTTCTCCAGCACGAAGGCGTGACGCTCCGGCCCGGGCGGCATCTCCTGGATCTTGTTGTAGTACACCGCGTTGACCGCTGCTTGCGGCCCCATGACCGCAATCGACGCCGACGGCAGCGCGAGGCACGCGTCGGGCTCGAAGGCCGGGCCGCACATCGCATACAGCCCGGCGCCGTAGGCCTTGCGCACGATGACCGAAATCTTGGGCACGGTGGCCGACGACACCGCCGCAATCATGCGCGCGCCCGCGCGGATGATGCCCTGCCGCTCCACCTTGGAGCCGATCATGAAGCCCGGCACGTCCGCCAGGAACAGCAGCGGAATGCCGAACGCGTCGCATAGCTCGATGAACCGGGACGCCTTCTCCGCGCTCTCCACGAACAGCACGCCGCCCAGGTGCTTCGGCTGGTTCGCCACGATGCCCACCGTCCTGCCTTCCATCCGGCAGAACCCGGTCAGCATCTCCTTGGCGTACATCGCCTTGACCTCGAACCAGCTTCCCTTGTCCGCGATCGACTTGACCACGTCCGCCATGTCAAAGGGCTTGGACTCGTCCTGCGGGACGATCTCCGGAAGCTGCGTGCCGGCGATCTCCGCATCGCACGAAACCGCCGAGGGCGGCTCGTCGCCCGCGCGGGACGGCATGTATGACAAGTAGCGGCGTGCCCACGCGATCGCCTCGGCCTCGGTCTTCACCAGGGCGTCGCCGCACCCGGACACCGAGCAGTGCATACGGGCCCCGCCCATGTCCTCGAGCGACGTCTTCTCGCCGATGACCATCTCGGCCATGCGCGGAGAGCCGAGGTACATGCTCGCGTTGCCCTCCACCATTACCACCACGTCGCAGAACGCCGGGATGTACGCTCCTCCCGCGGCCGACGGCCCGAACAGCACGCACACCTGCGGAACGAAGCCGGACATCTCGACCTGGTTGAAGAAGATGCGGCCCGCGCCCCGACGCCCCGGAAACATCTTCACCTGATCGGTGATCCGCGCCCCGGCCGAGTCGACCAAGTACACCAGCGGACAGCGCAGGTCCCGCGCCGTCTCCTGGATCCGCAGGATCTTCTCCACCGTGCCCGGCCCCCACGAACCGGCCTTCACCGTCGAGTCGTTCGCCATCAGCGCCACGACCCGCCCGCCAATCCGTGCCGTGCCCGTCACCACCCCGTCCGCCGGCAGCTCGCCGTCCAGACAACGCGCCAACGCGCCGTCTTCGACGAACGTCCCCTCGTCGCACAGCATCTGGATGCGATCCCGCGCGAACGCCTTGCCCTGCTCCGCGTTCTTCGCGTGATAGCGCGGCGCGCCGCCCTGCTCCACCCGATCCAACACTTCGAGCAACGTCGTGTCCGACTGCATGGTCCCGGTCTAGTTCACGTTGCTCGCCTCGTCATGTGGTGGTTGCGTGGAACTTGCTCACCGGTTCCTGCACACGGCCTGCGCGCTTGCCCGGCCCGACGCCCCGGGCGGTTCAGGGCGCTTCCGCCAGCAGCTTCACCACCAAAGCCTCGAGCGTCGCCACGCGCGACGGCGAGTAGCCCGTCGACACGTCCCGAACCGTGCCCTTGCGGTCGATGACCACCAGCGTCGGCAGTTGGCTGACCTGGTAGCTCTCCGTGGTGTCCATCGTGGGGTCCGCAGCGGTCAGGTACTGGATTCCCAGGCGTTGCGCAGCGGCTTCCATCTGATCCTCGGGCTCGGGCGCCAGTCCCACCACCGTCAGCCCTCTGGCCCGGTACTTCGCGTTCCATTGATTCAGGTGCCGCATCGTCAACCCGCATGCCGTGCACCACGACGTCCAGAAGTCCAGCACCACCACGCGTCCGCGCAATCCGGCGAGCGTGGGTCCCGGCTTGGCGCCGGACGCCACCAACCCTTGCCACGCCGGCGCAGGCCGCCCTACCAGCTGCCTCTTCATCAGCTGTTCGGTCGACGGCATCCGCTCCACATGCGTAGAAAGGGTCTGCCTCGCGCCGTCTCGCTCCACGATCAGCTGCACCGCCGAACCCGGGGCCAGCCTCGAAACCGCCCCAGCCACGTCGCTCGGCTGGTGCACCGTGCGTCCCGCGATCCACACGATCAGGTCGCCGCTGCGCACACCCGCCGCCTCCGCGGGCGAGCCGGGCACCACCGAGCTCACGTACACCCGTCCCGCAGCCTTGTCCTGCCGCATCGCGATGCCGAGCCAGCTTCGGCCCCCACGCTCCTGGGCCCATGCCACATTCGCTTTGCCGCCGTCCGGCGCTACGATGAACGCCGAGGTCAACGCGATGCACGCGACCGCGCTTGCCGCCGCACGCCATGGAACACTACGCATCACCCTCCACGACATGATCCAAAATTGCCCCGTTGTCGAGACGCGCCTGACACTGTCGATCGTCCTTGCGACGATCCTTGCGGCAGGCGTCGTTGCTGGCTGCGCCGGCGGCGACGCGTTCCTGCCGGGAGAGTCCGAGGTCCCGCGGGCCGCGCCTGACGAGCACCCCCCCGCGCCGCCTCCGCCTCCGGCCAAGTGGGAGTTGGCCTCGGCCCTGCCCTCCCTGAAGGTCTTGCAGGACACCTACCCGTCCCGCGGCCATGGCGTCGGCGATCTCCGGGCCCGCCTCCTTGCCAACGACACCGCCGCGGCCGCCTTCGACAAGCTGATCCGCGGCGATCACATGCCCCAAGGTTCCGTGCTCGTCTCGCAACAGGCGCGTCGCGCCGACGGAACCCCGGACGGGCTGTTCGTCATGGTCAAGCGCGAGCCCGGGTTCTTCCCGGCCGGAGGCGATTGGGAGTGGGTCGCTGTCGGTCCCGATAACAGAATCCGCGCGCGTGGGCAGCTTGCCCCGTGCGCGCGCTGTCATGCGGATGCGGCGGTGGACTTCGTGTTTCCGCGCCCGGTCCCGCAACCCTGAGCGCGGCGGCCGTCTCGGCGCTTCCCACAAAACGACACACGCGGCGACCCGGACGGGTCAGCCGCGCGCGGCGGGAGCATCACGGAAGAGGGGGAACCGTGAGGCCATGGCGGAACAACTTGAAGACAAGAGGGGTGGAAGCGACGGCCAGGTCAGTCAGTCGGGCCGAAAGCCAAGCGAGAGCGAAGACAAGCGCAAAGACAAGGCAAGCGGAAGCAAAGAAACAAGGAAGGAAGTCCAACGTGCTTCGTCGGTCGGTGTGCTCAAGTCCATAAGAAAGTCTGGCTGAGTGCCAGGGCCGACCGATAGTCTCGCAGCCCTCCCAGGCATGCGCGGGGCATTGAGCAGCATGCGTGCCAAGCTTCCGGTCTGGCCAAACCGACGGGAAAACAGCGTAGTCCTTCGACGCATTGCGCGTGACCAGGTGTTCAGAGGGCGGACAGCCGTGTCACGCTGGCCCGTGGACCTCGCAACGATTGCGTGGTCGATGGCCCCGGCCACAAGCGTTGCCCCGGGCCGTCCGCGAGGGCGACCGCGTTCCGCAATCGCCGGGGCTCCCTCGCAAACGCGATGTTGTGCTTGACTCGGCTGAGGAAGGCGGCTATATCCGCGCGTCCGAAACGCAACAAGCCTGCGCCCATAGCTCAGCTGGATAGAGCATTGGTCTACGGAACCAAGGGTCGGAAGTTCGAATCTTCCTGGGCGCGCTGAGTAGTTCCAACCGGGTGTCATCCGCCAGCAAGGCCCGCGCTGTCCCCGGAAATTGGAGCTCACCGCCTCGAACGTGGCACCATCCGGTTGTGCGCGATTCCCACGACGATGACGCCGACGCCCGGATGCGTCGCGACCCGCGACGCGACCCCACCGATCCTCCCCCAGCGCTCGACGCTGCCCCGCCGCCCGTCGGCGTGGACGTGATCGATTCGTCCGGCGGCGCCCCCAGCGACGCGGAACACGAGCCCGCGTCTGACAGCAAGCGCGGCGAGATTCCCGCCCACATCCGAGCCAAGGTCGAACCCGCCAGGCCGACAACGCCTCGGGTCGTGACCATCAACGATCCCAGGATCGCTGAGCTCGAGGCCGCTCTGGCCACCAGCGATTGGGACCATGTCATCAGCGCCCTCGGACCCCCCGACGCCGCAGGAAACCTGCCGCCCAACCTCGGGCTCATCTACGCCGTCGCCATGAAAGAGAAGGAGCGCGGCGATCAGTCGGGCGCTGAGCTCACCGAGCTTGCCATCCGCTGCTCCGCAGGCTTGTTCGGCGTCGAGCCCACCAGCCCCATTGCCCTCGTGCTCGCCAAGCGCTTGCTGCGAAAGAACCCCGTGGCATGGCAGAAAAAGCCGGCTCCGCCTCCCACCGTCTCCATCCTGATTATCGTCATCGGGCTCATCGTCGGCGGCGCGATCGGCTGGCTCATCAGCTTCGGCTACATCCGCTTCCAGTTCCACTAGGAGCCTGTCGGGAAAACAATTTCGGCCCGGCGGAAGATGGGAACGGCCGCCGGCGCTCCCCGCACTTCCCGCGCTGCGCACGCGTGCCCGCCGCTCGCGCCGGCTTGCTCCGCACTTTTCACGCCCTACCCCCACGTCCCACCCCCCCACGCTTCACTTCC
>JAJZQG010000184.1 GCA_021847645.1 Myxococcales bacterium | reverse complement strand
CCGTCGGGCTCCGCGGCGTCCGGTGCCGCGTCCGCGTCGTCGGGGCTCGCGGCATCCTGCTGCGTCGCAGCGTCCGCAGCCGGGGTGCCCCATGGGGACGAGCCATCCCCGCTGCTGCAGCCCCACGCGCCGGCGAGTCCGAGGGAAACGGCGGCGGCGGCGAGACGAGAAACGGTTCGGCGTGAACTGGATGAGGTGATGCGGGGAAACTCCCCGATCGTCGGCCTGGTCATGTCTGCGCATCCTACCAGAGGTTCGTGGGTCCGGATCCATGACGCGCTGGCCCGGCTGCAGCGGCTGTGCTTGCGCTTGACCTGGCCGTCGGCCTGCACCAACACAAGTGCACACCATGACAGAGAGCTTCCGCAGGTTTCGTGGCACCGACAGGTATCTGACGAGCGAAGGGCTCGAGGCAGCCGTCAACTGCGCGCTGGCCCTGCAACGTCCGCTTCTGGTCCGCGGGGAGCCAGGCACGGGCAAGACCCTGCTCGCCGAGGCCGTGGCCGCAGCGCTGCAGTTGCCCATGATCGCGTGGACCATCAAGAGCACCACCCGGGCGCAGGACGGGCTGTACGTCTATGACACGGTGCGGCGGCTGTACGACTCGCGCTTTGGCGACGGTGACGTGCGTGACATTCGGCGGTACATCGAGCTGGGGCCGATGGGGCGGGCGTTCGCGGCGAGCTCCAGGACGGTGCTGCTCATCGACGAGATCGACAAGGCGGACATCGAGTTTCCGAACGATCTGCTGCACGAGCTCGATCGGATGCGGTTTCATGTGGCGGAGACGGGCGACGAGGTGGTGGCTGGGGAGCGGCCGGTGGTCATCATCACCAGCAACAACGAGAAGGAGCTCCCCGACGCGTTCCTGCGGCGCTGCGTGTTCCACTTCATCGACTTTCCGGGTCCGGAGATGATGAAGCGCATTGTGGCCGTGCACCATCCCGACCTCGAGGCCTCGCTCGTGCAACAGGTCCTGAGCGTGTTCTACGAGATTCGCAACCTGAAGCAGCTCAGGAAGCGTCCGAGCACCAGCGAGCTGATCGACTGGATCGCTGCGCTGCGGGCGGCCGGTATCGGCGACGTGACCTTGAGCCGCGAGCTGCCGTTCCTCGGCGCGCTGCTCAAGAAGGAACAGGACCTGACCGCGTACGCCGATCAGCTGGCCGGCGGACGCCGGTGGCGTTCCTGAGCGCGGGCCGGGCAGGGGGCACGATGTTCATTCCCTTCCTGTACGAGCTGAGGCGTCGCGGCGTGCCGGTGGGGCTGCAGGAGGCCGTGGCGCTGGCCGAGGCGCTGTCCCGGGGTCTTCACGACAACTCGCTGGACGGCTTCTACCACGTAGCGCGCGCGCTGCTCGTGCACGGGGAAGCGCACCTGGACGCGTTCGACGAGGCGTTCCTGGCGCATTTCCGGGGCGTGGCGGCGAGCTCGGTGAAGGTCCACGAGCAGCTGCTCGACTGGCTCAAGAACGCCATGGCGCGACGCGCGGAGCTGACCGAGGAGGAGCTCGCGTTGTTGCAGAGCCTGGATCCGGAGACCATCCTGCGCGAGCTCGAGGAGCGGTTGCGGCAGCAGACGGAGCGTCACGACGGCGGCAGCTACTGGATAGGAACGGGGGGCACCTCGCCGTTTGGCAACAGCGGTGCGGCGCCGACGGGCGTCCGGATCGGAGGCGGAGGGGGGCGCACGGCGTTCAAGGTGGCGGACGCGAGGATGTACCGGCCGTACCGCAACGACCTGACGTTGGACGTGCGGCAGATGGCCGTGGCGCTGCGCAAGCTGCGGGCCTTTGCCCGGGAGGGGGCTGCGCAGGAGTTGGACCTGCAGGGCACCATCGATGCGACGGCCAAGAATGCCGGGGAGCTGGAGGTGGTGACGCGGCCGCCGCGCAGGCCCAACACGCGTGTGGTGTTGATGATGGACGTGGGCGGGTCGATGGATCCGTATGCGGAGCTGGTCTCGAGGTTGTTCAGCGCGGCCAGCAAGGCGACGCACTTCAAGGAGCTCAGGACCTACTACTTTCACAACTGCGTATACGGCAGGCTCTACCGTACGGAGCGGCTGGAGGAGCCCATTGCGGTGAGCGAGGTGATGGCGTCGTGTGGCAAGCACCACAAGCTCATCATGGTGGGGGATGGGCTGATGGCGCCATACGAGCTCTTCGGGGGAGGCTTCACGTATGTACGAGATGAGAACAGGAACCTGCCGGGGATAGGGTGGCTCCAGCGGCTTGCGGGGCATTTCGAGCGGCAGGTGTGGCTGAATCCGGAGTCGCCCCGGGTGTGGCCGGGGACGACCATCGAGAAGATAGGAGACGTATTTCCCATGTTCCCGCTGACGGTCGAGGGGCTTGGGGAGGCGGTGGGAGAGTTGGTCAAGGGGCGCACGTCGCGTGGAAATCGGCGGTAGAGGGCGGGCGGCGGGCTCGTGCGAATTGCGTCGAAGATTCTCGAATCGAGCGTGATTTGGAAGGGGGGAAGCGGGTTGGTGGCGCGGCGGGCGGCGGGCGGCCAGCGTGATCGTTGTAGACCGTTGTCTCGATTCGTACGGGGCAATCACTGGACATCAGATCAAGGAATGGCTGAGAAATAAAAAGCGTCTATTCTGACTACGACACTTGACGCCAGAAAAATACCAGTGCTAGCTGCAGTGACTTTCCGACACCGCTACGGCGATCGTGACGTAAGGAGATCTCTCATGATCAAGCCCCATGGTTCCGACACTCTGAATCCGCTGTACGTGATGGATGCGAAGGAGCGCGCCGCGCTCGCCAAGGAGGCCGCGAAGCTTCCCTCT
The DNA here is from genome assembly GCA_021847645.1 of Myxococcales bacterium. Lineage (GTDB taxonomy): Bacteria > Myxococcota_A > Polyangia > Polyangiales > Polyangiaceae > JAJZQG01. The sequence goes on along the minus strand of JAJZQG010000184.1, from coordinate 14,990 downwards.
CTTCTGATCAGCTCTGCCGCCGCGGGCAATGCCGTAATGCTGGGAAGCGGCTACTTCAATCCCCTCAAGGGATTCATGAACAAGGCCGACGCCCTGTCCACCAGCGACAAGATGGTCACCAAGAGCGGCCTGTTCTTCCCAGTGCCCATCATCAACGTCGTCAAGGACGCATCCGCCATCAAGGGCGCCAAGCAGATCGCTCTGCGCGACCCGAACGTGGAGGGCAATCCGGTCCTCGCGGTCCAGAGCGTCGAAGCCATCGAGCAGTTCTCCGACGACGACATGAAGTTCATGACCGAGAAGGTCTTCCGCACGCTCGACACGGAGCACCCCGGCGTTGCGGCGTTCAATTCCGTGGGCAAGACGATCGTGTCCGGCCCCATTAAGGTGCTGAACTTCTCGTACTTCGAGACGGAGTTCCCGGAGACGTTCCGCACGGCGTACCAGATTCGCGAGGAGATGCAGAAGCTCGGCTGGAACAAGGTCGTGGCGTTCCAGACCCGCAATCCGATGCACCTGGCTCACGAGGAACTCTGCCGCATGGCTCACAAGGCCGTGAAGGCCGACGGCATCCTGATTCACATGTTGCTCGGCAAGCTCAAGAAGGGCGACATCCCGGCCGACGTGCGCGACGCCGCCATCCGCAAGATGGCTGAGCTGTACTTCCCGAAGAACACGGTGCTCATCACGGGCTACGGATTCGACATGCTCTATGCCGGCCCGCGCGAGGCCGTGCTGCACGCGCTCTTCCGCCAGAACACCGGCTGCACCCACTTCATCGTAGGGCGCGACCACGCTGGCGTCGGCTCCTACTACGGTCCCTTCGACGCCCAGACCATCTTCCACAACGAAGTGCCCAAGGGCGCCCTGCAGATCGAGATCTTCGAGGCCGACCACACGGCCTGGTCCAAGAAGCTCAACAAGGTCGTCATGATGCGCGACGTCCCCGACCACACCAAGGATGACTTCGTCCTTCTGTCGGGCACCAAGGTGCGTCAGATGCTCGCCGCCGGACAGCCTCTGCCCCGCGAGTTCGCCCGCCCCGAAGTCGCCGAGATCCTGATGAAGTACTATCAGTCCGAAGCCGCCAAGGGCAACTGAGTCTCCCTTCCGTGCACGCCAGCGCCCGCCTCGCCGGTGGGCGTTGGTGTTTTGTGCCCGTCGCGTTGTGGCTCAGGAGCCCGGTTCCAGCACCTCCGACAGCACGCCGTCCGTCCACGGACTCGCCAGAATCGCATGCACGATCCCCGCGGCGTGGCTTCGCAGCCGAATCGAGTCCCGCCCGACCAACACCCGACGTACGCGCGGATAGGCGTCCGCCAGGAACGACGCCAGCTCCAAGCCCCCGCCTCCGCTGAACTGCGCACCCAGCAACACCACATCCGGACGCGTATCCGGATCGGCCATCAGGGCGACCACGTCCAGCGCAGACTCCGCCTCCCGCACCTCGCACCCCAGCCGCTCGAGCGCTTGCCCCAGGTGCTCGCGCTCCGCCTGCGAGGCCGTCGCCACCAGCACCTGTCGACGAAATCGCGTGGCTAGCTGCCCCACCACGACCTCCTCGATCGCGTCTTCCTCGTCGGCCGAGAGCACGTCGAATCCGACGGCAAACTCGTGGTCCACGTCGCTGTCCATGCGCAGCACCGTGCCGTGCAACGCGGTCTCCAGGGTCGCTCCCTCGACCGCGAGCTGCATCCGCACTTTGGTGCCGGCGGCCAGCAGCGGCTCCCCATGCAGCAGAATCCCGCCCATCGACAGATCCCGCACGGCGTACAGTCCAATGGTCAGCGAGCTGGCGCAACGCGCTGTCACTCGCCGAAGCGCGACCCGGTGAGACGTTCGACGGTCCAGATGTGTGAGCCCCTGCATGGTCATTCCCGCCTCCAGGCGAGTGTCTTTCGATTCCTTGGGGCAGAAGCGTGCGGGTGCAAGCCCCCACGAGTTCGTGCCCTCTCCCCGGCGCCCGGATCCGGGTCTCCTTCATTATTGTGACGAGGACCCGGTCACTGCGCCAGCGCCAAAGGAAGCGACGTCGCTGCCCCAATGCTCGCGGTCGACTTGGGTTGGTCAAGACAGGCCAGTGCGCGATGCCACGGTGCGCAAACCAATCGAAATTCCCGACGGGATGGGGCAGCGAGCGCGCGCGACTACACAGCGTTGCGCCTTCATGTCAAGATGCGGCTCGTGCGATTCGCGCTCTCAGCGTTCCTGGTGCTGGCCCTTTGCGATGGGGGGTGCAGCTTGTTTCCCGACGCGGCCCCGCAAGCCACGGCGGGCTCGGGGGGGGCTGCCGCAACAGGCGGTAGTGGCGGATCGAGCGGCACGGGCGGCACTGCGGGCGTTGGCGGATCGAGCGGCACGGGCGGCACTGCCGGCGTTGGCGGATCGAGCGGCACGGGCGGCACTGCAGGAACGAGCGGTCAAGGTGGCGCCGGTGGCAGCGGTGGTGAAGGCGGTTCGAGCGGCACTGCGGGCCAGGGTGGAATCGGTGGATCGGGCGGCACGGGCGGTGACGCCGGCGTGGACGCAGGCGGTCAAGCGGGCAGCGCGGGGGACGCGGGCACGGACGGCGGCAGCGAGTGCGGCGCGTTCGTCGCCCCGCCCGGAGGTCCGTGTCCCGGCGCGTGCAACGGTGGGTGCCTTCCGGACAACACATGTGTCATCACCTGCTCGGGGACGCTGTGTGCGGGCAAGACCATCACCTGTCCCGCCGGCTTCGCGTGCAGGGTGGACTGCACCGCCAAGAACTCGTGCGATAGCGCGACTTTCGTGTGCCCCGACGCGTATGCTTGCGCCGTCAACTGCAACGCGCGCGACACCTGCCACGCTGCGACGATCAACTGCGGCTCGGGCGCGTGCAACCTGACGTGCTCGAACTTCAGCGGTGCGTGCGCGCAGACGCAGCAGCTGTGCTCGACCAGCGCGTGCACGGCGCAGTGCAACTTCGTGATTACCGTCGACGCGGCTGCGCCCGAAGTGCCCACTACGGTGTGCAACTCCGCGTGCTCCTGCACGCCCTGCCTATGACCTCGTTGCCGAGCTGAGCATCGGTCTTCGCCGCGTTCCCCGGCGGCCGCAACCGCGACGGCAAGGTCAACGGCAACGGTGATACCCACACCGAGTCGCCGAGCGAGGCGGGAGGCGCGGGCTGCGGGACCCAGACCCGCTTGACCGTCAGATCACACGATGATACCCGAATTGTTTCGGGACGTGCGTGGAGCGTTGCGTGCCATGATCAGACCAGCTGCCTTGCCTCTTGCTTGGATTTCCTTCTGTGCGGTCGCCGTCGGGCTTGCGGCCTGTGGCGGCGAGGGGGCGTCGGCCGGGGATCCGGCGCTGCAAGAGGGCACGGAGTTGCCGTCCGACGATCTGCCTCCCGGGGATTTGAGCTCGGACGACATGAAAGCGGACGGGGCTTGGGGCCACGCGACGGAGTGCAAGGCGATCCCGGAGCTAGCGCGGCTGGTCAGCCCGAGGATCGTGGTGTCGCTCAACGGCTTGACGCTGCACCTGACGGACCCGGACTCGGGCTACGACAAGGTATTTGCGATCGGGCCGGGCGCGATCAACGCCAAGCAGGGGGAGACCACGTACGGGGAATCGCTGACCTACTATCCAATCCTGGCGACGGGTGGGCAGGACTTCGAGATCAGGCCAGCGACCACGACGGCGTGCAAGGTGTGGTGGACCGACAAGGCAACGGGGGAGAAGTTGCCGGTGTTCGCCGGGCTTCCGTTCATGTCATGGTGGGGGGCGTATGGCATTCACGGGCCGGTGGACAACTACCGGGCGGCCAATGGCGGGACGCTGCGTCGTGGATTCGTGTCCCACGGCTGCATCCGGATGCAGGCGGCCGACGTGCTGGAGGTCTATGCGCGGATCCGGGGCGTCGCCAAGGTGCCGGTGCACGTGCAACGGGAGCCCGAGCGCCTGGCCGATGGACGGCGTGTGGACGTGGCGGATCGGTGGTTCGGGGCCGAGTGTCAGTCCGATGCGGACTGCCCTTACAACGGCGGCGTCTGCCAGGCGAACGCATACTCGGCAAGAGGATTCTGCACGAAGAGTTGCACGTCATACTGTCCCGACAAGGTGGGATACCCAACATCGTATTGCGTCGCGGATCCGTCGGACACGTCGACGGGAATGTGTGTTCTGAAGGCAATGAGCTTCAACGACGGCTGCCGGACCGAGGATCACTTCGTGCCGCAGACCCGGTCCCGGTTCAACTCGACGACCTCGACGGCCACGGTGTGCGTGCCCGGGTCGCCGGGCTGGGTGGGCGATCACTGTCTTGCGGACGGCGATTGCCAGCCGGGCAACCACTGCGTGGGTGCGGGCGGCGAGGGGCCGGGGCTCTGCACGCAAGCTTGCGGAACCTACTGTCCGGACCAGCCGGGGTTCCCCACGACCGCTTGCATCGACGAGGCCGCGCTTGGCGGGCCGACATGCCTGCGCCAGTGCACGCCGGCGTCCAATGCCAGCGAGTGCGCCGCGGGGATGACGTGCGTGCAACGCATGCGCAACGGGTCGAGCACCTCGACGCGCAACGTGTGCGTGCCCCAGTAGCCAGTCGGCGCTGCTGGTTCGTCTCTTCGACCGACAAGGAGGCGAGCAGCTTCGCTTGCCCCGCGTTCCTCGTGGCGTACAGTAGCCCTGTGGGAAGAGGTGAAGGGCATGGGGTATGACATGAGCAATCCGCAGAACCGCACGGCTCGGCGGTTGAGGTGGGGGCTAGCTCTGGTTGCGGCAACCGGCGTGATCGCGTTCGGGTGCGGCGGCTCGACGACGGAGTCGGGCACTGGTGGGGCAGCCGGCGGCGGTACGGGCGGCGCGAGCGGCAGCGGGACGGGCGGTGTGAGCGGGGCTGGCGGCAGCTCGGGAACGGGCGGCAGCGCCGGTTCAGCTTGTCCAGCAACACCGCCGTCGGAGGGCAGCACCTGCACCGTCCCATGGACCGCGAGCGGGGGATCGGCAGACGCTCACTGCTCCTGGGGGGACGATCCGCGACCCACGTGCCGGACGCTCGCGCGCTGCATTAACGGGCTGTGGAGCGTCACGCAGCCGGCGTCATCGTGCAGCGAACCGCCGCTGCCGACGGCGTGTCCCAGCCCGCCGCCTGCGAGCACCACACCGTGCTCGGATTCGTCTCTGGCGTGCTGGTACGACGACGGGACGCGGTGCTGGTGCAGCTCGTGTGCGGGCGGGTCGAGCTATCCGATCTGTCACCCGATCGACCCTCCTCAATGGGCCTGCGCAACGCCGTCGAATGGCTGCCCGTCGACGATTCCGCAGGCAGGCGCACCCTGCGACGTGCCGGGAGCGTCGTGCGGCCCGGACTGCAACCTGGTGATTCTCTGTCAGGGCGGCGTGTGGCAATGGCTGCACGGCAGCTGTCCGATCTGCGCCGCACCCGACACGCCCATCGCGACGCCGGGCGGCGATCGCCCGATCGCGTCTCTGCGGGTGGGCGATCTGGTCTACAGCGTCGACCACAATGAGATCGTGGCCGTGCCGATCCTCCGTGTCGGCCGAACGCCCGTGGCGGGCCACCATGTCGTGCGCGTGGTGCTGGCCAGCGGCGCCGTGCTCGAGATCAGCCCGGGGCACCCGACCGCGGACGGCAGGCACTTCGGCGAGCTGACGGCCGGCAGTTGGCTGGACGGCCAGCATGAGGTGATCTCGGCAGCGATCGTTCCGTACGAGTACGACGCGACCTACGACATCCTGCCGGCGTCGAGCACGGGGACCTACTACGCGGCGGGCGCGCGGATCGGCAGCACGCTGTTGGGAAGCCGTTGACGGTCAGGGCAAGGGATCTCCGAACATCAGGTGAGCGAGGTACTTGGGCGGCGGCGCGCCGAAGGACAACAGCTTGTCGTGGTAGGCGCGCTCGTTGAACCCGGGCAGCGCCTCGGCGCGTTCGCGCAGCTTCATCATCTCGTGGAATCCGTAGAAGTAGGTCGTGAGCTGGGCGCTGGTGAGCTGCGCCCGCTTCCACTTGCCCGCGGCCTCCCCTTCCTCCTGGAACGCCTGGTCCATCATCAGCTTCATCGCCGCCTCGCGGCTCATGTGCCCGGCGTGCACGTCGTGGTCGATCATGGCATTGGCGCACAAGCGAAGGACCATCTTGAGGCGCTCCATGCGCACACGGGGTCCGCCGAATCCGTGCTTCGCCATGAGCCACTCGGCGTAGACCGCCCAGCCCTCGACGAACGGACCGCTCTCGAAGACCGAGCGGATCGGGCTCTTGAACCGCGCCTCGTGGGCGATTTGCAGGTAGTGGCCGGGCATCGCCTCGTGCACCGTCAGGTCGGCCAGCATCGAGCGGTTGTATTCGCGGTAGAACGACAGCACGCGCTTCGCGGTCCAGTCCTTCGGAGTGGGCGAGATCGCGAAGAACGTCTCGCGCTTCTTCTCCAGGGGGCCGGACGAGTCGCAATAGGCTACGGCCACGCCCCTTCGGTACTCGGGCATCTCGATGACGCGCAGCGGCTCGTTCGGGAGCTCCACCAGGTTGTGGTCGCGCACGAAGGCGGTGGCGTCCTCGGTCAGCTTGCGGGCTTCGGCCACGATGGTCGCGTTGGACGGCCGGTCCTGGGCGAGCTGGTCGAGCACTTTGCGAATGAGCTCCCTGCGATCGGCTTCGGTCTTGGGCGCGGGCTTGGGTGCCTTGGGGAACAGCTCGGGCCACAGCTCCAGCGCGGTCGAGGTCATCTCGCCCAAGGTCTGGTCGAGCAGCTCGACGGCCGACGCGTACAGCTGGTCGGGTGGGATCTCGGCCTCGAGGTAGTAGCCGACCTTCTTGTGGAAGGCTTCGCGGCCGAGGCGGAAGTCGCCGTCGCTTCGCTCGAGCAGATCCTTGTGCAGAAACGTGCCGAAGTCGCGCAGCGCGGCCAGGGCCTTGGCGGCGGCGGCGGCGAGGGCTGCCTTTTGCGTCGGTTCCTTGTCGAACTCGGCGGGAAGGCTTTCGCTTACGAGGTCGACGAGGCCGTTGTTCTGGTCGATCGCCGTCTGGGTGGCGACCTTCGACGGATGCTGCAAGTTGGCCTTGGCCTGGGCGATCAGAGCGGGGAGCGCCTCGAGCCGCTGCCGCAGGCTCTCCATGCGCTCGGCGTGGGGCGCGAAATCCCGGGTCACCAGCGGATCGAGGCCGTCGCCGATGAGCCCGGTGTAGAACACCGGGTCGCGCACCCAGGGCTGAGCGGTGTCCAGGTCGAACGTCGCCAGCTCGAGGCGGTTCACGAGGATCGCGCGATCGATCCGCGCCGCGTCCCGCAACGCGGACGGGTCGATGGAAGCGAGCTTCTCGCGCGTGGCCGCGATGAGCTGGCGGTGCGTGGGCACCATGTCGGCGCCAAAGGACGGCCAGCGTCCGTCGAAGCGGTGGTCACCGAGCTCGGTCGCCTGGACCGGGTCGAGCTCGAGGTACTGGTCGACGAAGCCGGCAGCGAGGGCGTCGAAGGCGGCGTCCTGGGAGGGGGCGGGCGAGGCGAAGTCATCGGGGGCGACGGTGGGTGCGGGCATGGCTGGAGGCGGAGGAATGCGAGGCTCGGGAGGCTGGCCTGCGCACGAGCATAGCAAAGAGACGGAGGTGAGCAGCAGCAGGGCGGCGGTCGTGCGCATGGGGTCGATATAGCCCAGGCCGTCGCGAGTTGAAACGGATGAACCGAGTGGTTAACCCGTGGCCCAGAAGCCCGCACCCGATCCGAGGCTCCATGTTCGAAAGAGGCTATTGGCGCATTTTTTCCTGGCGAGGCGTGCCGGTGCGCCTGCACTGGACCCTGCCGTTGGGCGCGCTGCTGTTCAGCGGAGGAGCCTTTGCTCCCGTGTTCTGGTTCGGGTTCTTCGCGCTGGTGTTCCTGCACGAAGTGGGACACGCGTTGATCGTGATGAACCTGCGCTACCGGGTGACCGCCATCGACATCACGGGCTTCGGCGGCATGTGCAGGTGGACGGGCAACGCCACGGCAGCGGAGCGGTCGGTGATCGCGTGGGGCGGCGTGCTGGCCCAGCTGGTGCTGCTCGCGGGCGCTTTCGGGGTGGCCGTTGCGGTGCCAGCCCTGGCTCGCGGCTGGCTCGCGCCAGTGTTCTCCGTGTTCCTGTCGACCAATCTGTACTTGATGGCGCTCAACCTGCTGCCCTTCCCGCCGCTCGACGGTGCCAACGCCTGGAGGCTGATTCCGCTGTTGCGTCGGCCGGGCGTCCTGGGCGAGCTCAAGCGGGCGCTGTTGCCGGTGCCCGCGCGCGTGCGGGCGCAGGCACCTTGGATGCGCGGTCGGGACAAAGCGGCGAGACGGCAGACGCGTCCGCGCAGCGAGAAAGGGATGGAGGCCCGGGAGCTTGCGGACATGCTGCGGGACATTGGCGATGAAGCTGGCAAGGCGCGCAAGCCGGGCAAGCGCTGGTGGAACTGACTCACCCGGCGGGGTTAGGGCTCACTTCTTTCGTCCGCGCGGCGAGTGCCAACGGGGCTTGACCCGCACCTGCAGGATGTCGCGGAACAGCCCGATATGGGCGCAGTGGTCCATCTTGTCGTTCCCCATGTATCCGCGTACGTGGAAGTTGCCTCGGTTGTACGTAGAAATGAGCTCGAGGCCCATGGGCCCCCGGCCATGGGGGTGAACGTTGGTGGGGTGCCCGCCGAGCTTCGCTATGATGTAGTTCGCCGTTTCGGTCGTCGAGGCATAGTCCGGAGGAATGATCGACGAGTGGCTCACGAACATGAGCTTCTGCCCGGCGGCCGCGCGTCGAGCGAAGTCGATGAAAGGCTGCAGCTGCGTCTCGTCGAGGGACTCTCCCGAGTAGCCGCAGTGCATGCCGTCGAGCAAGACGACGGTGTCGACGATTCTCTTGGCGTAGTCGTGCGTCAGGATCTCCTGTACCGCGCCGTAGCCAGCGCTCCAGGCGCTCAACCCCACCTTGCGCACGTGCGCCTTGGGGTTGCCGGTCTTCTCGGCCATGGCTTTCTCGACGCTGTGCACGAGGTTCTCGAAGACGCCCGGGGTGCGGAAGGCGGCCTCGTAGGGGCCGGAGCCGATGCCGAGGTCGATGCCGACGAGCACCGCGCCGTCCATCACGTGCACCCACTCCTTGCGCACGGCCTCGTGCCCGTGGAAGTGGAACATCACGTCGAAGCCGCCGTCGCGAGCGATCCCGCCCTTCTGCGGCGAGATCATCTGTCCCATCGACGGCGCCCGGCTCCACCTATCGTAGATTCCCCAGCCGTCGTCGGGCGTGTTGCACGGGTTGATGCCGCGTTCGTCCGCCGTTTTCTGGGTCTGGGTCCAGTCCGGGGGCTTTTCGACGATGGGCCGGCCGTCGGCGGTGCGGGTCGGGCGTCGCGCCGGCTGCTCCTGGTCGACGGCGTGCTTGCTGGATACGCCTTCGCGGTGCGCGGAAGAGGCGTCGGGACGGTCTGCCGAGGCCTCAGGGCTGGCGACGCAGGCCAGCAGAACGATCAGGAAGGCAAGGAGGCGCGGTGAGAAACGTCGAATCATGACCAGGCACGGCCGCAGCGGGGCATGGGCCGCACCTTGACGCGATCGCGCAGGCTCAGCAACCTTTCGGCGAACCCGGCGCCGAGATGTGTTCGACGTCATCGCGGCGTTCCCTTCTCGAGCCACACCAGCGCTGCGCGGTACATGGCCGGCTTGCTGTCCAAGGCCAGCTCGTGACCCATGTCCGACGGTGTCGATACCCGTGTTGCGACCCGCGCGGACTGCAGCCAGTCGCGCACCTGCAGCGTCGAGTCGTAGACTCCGTCCTGCTGGCCGGTGATGAGGTAGACGCGTCGGATGGCGCCCCGATTGGCATTGAGCTTCTCGCGTCCCTCCACGCCCCAGTAGTCCGTATTGGCCGCGAGGATCAGCCATCTGCTGAAGGCCCCAGGCTCGCGCACACCCACGTTCATCGCCACGAGCGCGCCCTCGCTGAACCCGATGATGGTGTTGCCCCGCAGCTGCACGCGCCGTCCGTACTTCGTGCGAAGCGCGGCGAGCGTGGCCATCACGATGTTGTGGCCTGCGGGCCAGGAGTTGTTCCAGCCGCGGCTGCCGCCACCGCGGTCCTCGGGCCCGGAGGGGCAAACCACCCAGCCGAGCCTTCGGGCCACGCCGGCCCAACGTCGGCAATCGCCCGCCGGATCGCCGCTTCGGGCATGCAGGTACATCAGCACGGGCTTGAGGCCGTGCCGGCCCGGTCCGGAGGGCTCATAGTAGAAGGCGTGGGGCGCGCCCGGCACATCGAGCACTTGCAGCTCGTCCGAGTCGCGCTCCGGTGCGGCCTTGGCGTGCGCGTCCGCGCCGCCCTTCGCGCGCTCATAGGCGGCGCGCGCGTCTCTCGTGCGAGAGCCGTCCTTGTCCTCGGCATCGGGAATCGCCAGGCGCTGGCCCACCCGGAGCGGATCCCTGCGGGACAGGTCATTGGCGGTGCACAGGGCATCCACGGTGACCCGGTAGCGCTTGGCGATGGAAGCGAGCCGTTGACCCTGCGACACCACGTGCCAGCGCAGTCCGTCGTTCCCGTCCGCGCGCGCAGGGCTGCCGACGACGGTCGCCAGGACCATCAGCAGGGCCGCGAGCAGGCGGAAGAAGGAACGCGAATTTGGCATCGGGGACCGGGTTAGCACACGTCGGACGACGATGCTAAGCGCCGCATTCATTGAGCGGAGTGGCCTGGCCGCGAAGAGGGTCGCTGGATTTGGGGTCGTGCTATGCTCGGCGCGCGTTGCCTGCGGCAAGTGACGCATGGTGGAGCAGCGATGAGCGAGATCCTGACAGCGATCGTGGGGTATCCGGGTGTCGTCGCGACGGTGCTGCTGGGGGTCGTGATGGCGTACTGGTTGTTCGTGATGTTCGGCGCGCTGGACATCGATCTGCTGGGCGGGCACGGCGCGCTGGAAGGGGCGAGCAAGGGCGCGATGGACGGCCTGGCGGACGGTGCGATCCACGGTGCGGTGAAGGGCGTGGCGGAAGGGCTGGCCCACGGTGCGGCGCACGGTGCGGCGCACGGCGCGGGGCACGTCGATGGCGCGGTGGACGGTGCGGTGCAGGGCCATGCAGACGGGGTTGCGGACGGCGTGGGCAAGGCGGCGAGCGCGGCGCAGTCGGTCGGGCATGGTGCGGCCCAGGCGGCGGACCTGATGTCGATCGCCAACTTCCGGTCGGTGCCCGTAACGGTGATGCTGAGCGTGCTGGTCTGTTTCGGCTGGCTGTTCTGCGTGGCGGGCTCGCGTTCGCTGCAGGCTGCGGTGACATCGATGCCGCTTCCCTGGTGGCTGATCGGCAGTGTGATCCTGGTCGTGTCGTTCCTGTTGGCGTTGGTGCCGACCGCGGTAGCGATCCGTCCGATGAGCCGATTCTTCGTGACGCACCCGGCAAAGCGGCACGCTGAGCTGGTGGGCAAGGTGTGCGTGGTGACCACGGGCCGGGTCGACGGCAAGTTCGGGCAGGCGTCCTTGGAGTCGGAGGGGATGAGTCTGCTGATCCAGGTGCGCACGGACCATGCGGCGGACTTCAAGAAGGGGTCGAAGGCGCTGATTGTCTCGTGGGACGCCAAGCGCGGGGCATTTCTGGTGGAGCCCTACGACGAGATGGTGCGAGGCGACTGACTTGCGCAGGCGTGCGGTTGGCTGAGAGGCATTTGGACCGGCAGGCGGTTGGAGACACACGTCCGCCCGCCGGGTCTCGCTCCTCTCCAGCCTGCCGGGTGTCGCTTCGCCGTCACCCAGCACGCCGATCGTAGCGCCCGTCCGCCCTGAGCCGTCCGCTGTCGCCCGGACTCGGCCTCCAGAGCGATCCCTCGAATCCGCTGTGGCACCTCCGTTAGGTCAAAACCCGCCACTTACCCACGGCGACCACGGCACCCCGCAGCCGCCAGGACAATCCCTACCGTCCCACGTCCTTCCGCTCGTCTGTCAAACACCATCGCCGACGCTCATGCGCACTCGCGTCGACTCTTCATCGACATTGCGATTCCCATGCCATGATCTGTGCCCCCACATCCCTGCAAATTCCCGCGCCTCGACGCAACCTCAAGGTGGCGGCCGCCACTTTTGCGGCGGATCCGCCACCTCCTTGCCCTCCGGCTAATCAGCCGCTGAGACCATGCGGCTCCCGCGGACGCGATCACGACCGGAACGTCGGGCAGGTCTGGACCTCGTGGAGGCGGCCCGTGTCTCGGTTGAGGGAGGTTCGAACCTCGTGGAAGCGAGACGCGTGTCGTTTCGGGCAGGTCTGGACCTCGTGGAGGCGAGACGCGTGTCGTTTCGGGCAGGTCTGGACCTCGTGGAGGCGACCCGCGTCTCGGTTGCGGAAGGTCTGGACCTGGGGAAGTCCGTTCGACAGGCAGGCGAGAAGGCAGCCGACGCAGCGCGCCAATCTCTGTTCAGCTTCCGTCCCGGTCCCCTGTTGTGCCAATCTCGCGGAACTCTCGGGCCAGCGCTTGGCGCGTCGCCCTGGATATCGACGAGGGGTCCCATGGAAATGCAGACGCTCATCTTGATCGGTGTCGCAGTCGTTGCCCTGCTCGTGATCGGGCTCGGCGCTTTCGCGATCCTGGCGCGCTTCTATCGGCAGGTGGCGCAGGGCCAGGCGCTGATCGTCAACACGATGAAGAACGAGCCGATCGTGACCTTCACCGGGGCGGTGGTGTTCCCGATCGTGCACCGCGCCGAGATCATGGATATCTCGGTCAAGACCGTGGAGATCGATCGCCGCGGCAAGGAGGGGCTGATCTGCCAGGACAATATCCGGGCGGACATCAACGTGGCGTTCTTCGTGCGTGTGAACAAGACGCGGGATGACGTGCTGAAGGTAGCGCAGTCGATCGGCTGCGTGCGTGCGTCCGATCACGCCACGCTGCGCGAGCTGTTCGCCTCGAAGTTCTCCGAGGGACTGAAGACGGTGGGCAAGCACTTCAACTTCGAGGACCTGTACACGAAGCGCGACGAGTTCAAGGACCGGATCATCCAGGTGATCGGCACGGACTTGAACGGCTTCGTGTTGGACGACTGCGCGATCGACTACCTGGAGCAGACGCCGCTCGAGTCGCTCGACCAGGACAACATCATGGACGCCGACGGCATCCGGAAGATCACGGAGCTGACGGTAGCGCAGCACGTCAAGACGAACGACTGGCGGCAGAAGGAGCGGATGGAGATCGGCAGCCAGAACCTGACGGCCGACGAGGCGGTGTTCCAGTTCGACAAGCGCAGGGCGGAGGCCGAGGCCAAGAAGAACAAGGAGATCGCGGTCGCGCAGGCGCAGCAGCAGAACGACGCGGCCCGGGTGGCGAGCGAGGAAGCCAAGAAGACGGCCGTGATCCAGCACAAGAACGAGGAAGAGTCGCTGGTGGCCAACCAGGCGAAGCTTCGCGGCGTGGCGGTGGCCGAGAAGAACAAGGAGCGCGAGATCGCCATCGAGGTCGAGCGCGTGGAGAAGGCTCGTCAGCTCGAGGTGCTGGCGCGTGAGCGCGAGGTGGAGCTGACGCGCATCGAGAAAGAGAAGCTGGTCGAGGTGCAGCGCAAGGAGATTGCGGATGTGATCCGCTCGCGCATTGCGGTGGACAAGACCGTGGCGCAGGAGGAGGAGAACATCAAGGATCTACGCACGGTGGCGGCGGCCAAGCGCGAGAAGGAAGCCAAGACGATCGGAGCGGAGGCCGAGGCGCAGCAGGCGCTGGTCAAGCAGGTCAAGGCGGCGGAGGCGTCGGAGCAGGTGGCGCGCTTCCAAGCCAAGCAGAAGCTGACGATCGCGGACGCGGAGCTGGAGTCGGCGGACAAGATGGCGCGGGCCAAGATCCGGATCGCGGAAGGCGTGACGGCGGAAGCCGCAGCCGAGGGGCTGGCGAAGGTGCGTGTGAAGGAAGCGGACGTGCTCGCCAGCGAGAAGCAGGGGTTGATGGAGGCGCGGATCGCGCTCGAGAAGATGCAGTCGCAGGCGGCGGGTGAGGAGAAGCAGGGGCTGGCGAAGGTGCGGGTGAAGGAAGCGGACGCGGACGCGACGCAGAAGCAGGGGCTGGCGCAGGCGGCTGTGACGCGGGAGACCAAGCTGGCGGAGGCCGCGGGCGAGGAGCAGAAGGGCTTGGCGCTGGTGCGCGTGAAGGAAGCGGACGCCGAGGCAGTTCAGAAGCAGGGGCTGGCGCAGGCGATGGTGGCGCGCGAGACGCGTTTGGCCGAGGCCGCGGGAGACGAGCAGAAGGGCCTGGCGCTGGTGCGCGTGAAGGAGAGCGAGGCAGTGGCCATCGAGAAGCGCGGCCAGGCGGAGGCGACGGCGATGCGCGAGAAGCTGTTGGCCGAGGCCCAAGGTCTGGCCGAGAAGGCCAACTCGATGAAGGCGCTGGACGACCCGTCGCGGGCTCACGAGGAGTTCCGCTTGCGCATCGAGAAGGAGCGCACGGTAGCGTTGGAAGCGATCCGGCAGCGCACGCAGATGGTCGAGTCGCAGGCGAAGGTGTTGGGCGAGGCCATGGGCCACGCGAAGATCAACATCGTGGGCGGCGACGGCATGTTCTTCCAGCGCTTCGTGCAGGCGGTCACGCTGGGGCAGAGCGTGGATGGCGCGCTCGATCAGGGCGAGACGCTGCGCACGGTGTTCAAGGACTACCTGTCGGGCGACAAGAGCCTGCCCGAGGATCTGAAGCAGGTGCTGAGCCGTCCCGCGATCGACGCGCAGGGGGTGCAGAGCCTGACGCTGACGGCGCTGCTGGCGAGCCTGCTTCCGGGCGCGGACGGCGGGTCGCGCAAGAAGATCGAGGAGCTGATGGCGCGCGCCAAGGAGCTCGGCATCGACAACCTCGCGGCGCGCTAGCCGCTCCGGAGGGCTCCCATGGCAGGCGACAGCGATTCCGGATCGAAGCAGCAGGCGTCCGGCAACGGTGCCACGCTCGAAGGCGGCAACTACGACGTCATCCGCAGGCGACTGCTCGAGCAGGCGGCGGAGCTGCGCAGCAAGGCCGACGCCGCCAACGCGCGTCGCCAGCAGGTCTTCGGC
>JAJZQG010000183.1 GCA_021847645.1 Myxococcales bacterium | reverse complement strand
GGGTGGGGGAATGGGGGCTCTTTCTCGTGCTCACTGCACGAACGGGCTGCCTCCCGGGATGCGGGGCGTGGCGGCCTGCTGCGGCGCCGGGGCGGCCGGAGCTGGCGACGGGGCCGGGGCCGGCGCGGCGCCCGCGGCCGGCGCGGCCGGCTGCTGGTCGTCGGCCGTGCTGCGGGTCTTGCCCGCGTACAGCGACGGCGCGATCTCGTCGGCGTCGCCCTGGTCCCAGCGAACGAACACCACCGCGCGACGGATCTGGTCGTAGCAGCTCGTGAACAGCGTGAACGCCCGGGCGCGCATGTCGGAGGTGTCCGCCACCGCTGCCGGCGACTGCTCGCGCAGGCCCACCAGCCGAATCATGCGCTCGGCCACCCGCTGCGCCCGGTCCAGGTCCGCCTCGGTGATGGCGGACTTGCCGTTGACGGCCGCCCAGTTCTCCTTGAACACGCGCACCAGCACCTGCAGGTCCATGGCGACGTTGCGGTAGCCCTTGAGGCCCTTGTACTGCTTGAGCGCGGCCGGGTTCAGCAAGCCCCACTGCTCGAGGGAGGTGGCGGCGCTGCGGTACCGATCGCGCATGCCCGTGCCCTCCTCGAGCAACGCGGGGAGGTCGTCGGGCGACTGGGTGGCCGTCATGTACGCGATGTTTGCGTGGTTCAGGGCGAACGCGTAGGTTTCCAGGTTCTCGATGAGCTTGACGTCGAACTTGGGGATCACCTCCAGGATGCTCGGCTGGATGGCAACGATCTTGGGCTTGGCGCCGAGGGCGGTCGAGATCGCGCGGGGCACGTCGGTGTTGGGAAGAACGAGCTGGTCGGCGGGCAGGGCCTTCAGCTCGCCCTCGACCTTGCCGTAAGCCTCGGCGTACGCGGGCTCGTCGGTGACGTTGACATTGGACGTAAAGATCGCGGGAGTCGTCATGATGGATCCTCTTTCTTGGTGGACGGTGCCGCTGCTTGCGGTCCGCCTTCTTGTCCCTCCTGTCGGCCGCCCGGACCGGGCGTTGCTAAAAATCGTCACGGGGGGATGAGCTGGGGCTCCTGGGAGCCCCGGACGATTGCCGGACAATCCAAATGGGCTCCCGGGAGGCCCGGATCGATTGTCGGAGAATCAAAATGGGCTCCTGGGAGCCTCGGATCGATTGTCGGAGAATCAAACCGAGCTCCTGGGAGCCCTGGATCGATTGTCGGAGAACCAAACCGAGCTCCTGGGAGCCTCCGGCGATTGCCGGAGAATCAAATCGGGCTCCTGGGAGGGTGGATTGGTGGATCTTCCGTCTCGGCGGAACATCTCGTCCAGGTCGCGCGCCGACAGGATCGTCGCGCGCGTCGGATGGCGCGATGGGGAACGCAATGGCGCCCGTGCGCGATGGCGAATCATTTTGCTGGCCCAGGGCGCGATGGCGCGATGGGGAACGCAATGGCGCCCGTGCGCGATGGCGAATCATTTTGCTGGCCCAGGGCGCTGCCCTGGGCTTGGCATGTCGCACCCCCGAGGGGTCCTCCTGCAACGAGCGCGGCGCGATTCGATGCGGGGCGGCGCGCATTGGATGGGCGTGCGCATTGGCGCGATGGGGAACGCAATGGCGCCCGTGCGCATTGTCGCCATGCGCGCCGGGCGATCGGACGCGCCGCCAGCGCGGCCATCACGTTTCTGATCGCACCCCTCGGGGGTGCGACATCCTTTCCCCAGGGCAACACCCTGGGCGGCGCGCCGCGCGTCGATCCCACGGCACCGGTCGGCAACTTCAACTCCGCGCAGCGCCTTCCTCCCCAAATGCTCGTTGTTGACGGCCTTGAACGCGTCTGCCAAACTGCGCGCCCCGGCACGGGCGGCCGCACCTCGTCAGCGTGCGTGCAGGCGACCGGCCGGCCGGTTCTGCGACAACGGAGCGACACTGGTGCTGACTCGACTGCGCTACATCCTGGGACTTCTGGTCGCGGCCGCGATCGGCTACGCGGTGGCGCGCAGCGCCCTGGCCGACTACGCCGACGACCTCGTCAGCATGGCGCGCATCGCCTGGGCCTGGTACCGCCTGAAGGCCGGCACCGGCGGCACGGTTTCCATCCTGATCGCCGGCATCCTGCTCGGTCAGGGGATGTTCTTCGCGATCCGCCGGCTGGTCGCGACCATCGGGCCCAAGATGGCGGAATGGGAGGAAGAGGTTGCGCAGTGGGACGCCGCGTACCGTCTTCCCACCCGCTTCGGCGTGCAGCGCTACCTGGACGCGTGCGTCCGGTGGGCGGTCAAGGAGAGCCCGGACAGCGCGCCGTCGATCGCTCTCTTCAAGATCTCCGGGCTCGGCCTGCTCAACGAGCGGCGCGGCACGCGGGTCACCACCGAGCTGCTGCGCGCGGTCGCGGACGAGGCCCGCGACATGGCGCTGCCGCCCGCGGCTTCCGCGTTTTCGCGTTTCCTCGTGCACCATCGTCCCAGGCCCCCGAAGCTGGGCGAGTCCGTCACGCCGCCGCCGCGCTGTGCGGCCCGGTGGAGCGGCAGCACGGTGGCCCTGGCGTTCCGGGGGCTGGAGCTGCACCAGGCGGTCACGGTCGCGCGCGAGTTCGCCGAGGCCTTGCGGGCAGAGCTCGCCTCCGTGGGCGGGGCGGACGTGCCGCTTGGCCTGCGCGTGGCCATTGCGGGCGGCCGTCCCGGGGCCTCGGCCCGGACGGTCGGCGATGCGGCAGCGGCCGCCGTAACAGGCGCTCCCACGGACACCACCATCACCGTGGCGTTGGACCCGGAGGACCGGCGCGCGGGCATGCTCACCGAGCTCCCGGACGTGCGGGTGACCGGGGTTTCGATGGACCGGCTGGAGCAAACAGGCAGCGGCCCGCAAGCGCCGCCCACCAAGGCGGACCGGCTCAAGGTCTGGGCGAAAGCCTGGGGCGCCGCGGTCGTCTGTCTAGCCGCCGCGCCCGTGGTGCTGCAGATCGGCGCGGGCAACGCGGAGTTTCCCCGGCTGTACGTGTGGCCTTCCGAGCTTGCGGAGTTTCCGGTCGTCGAGGCCTCCGGCGTCAGTCAGGTCAAGGTGGTCCGCTCGAAGCTGCCGACGACCTCGGGCGGCGGCTGGAAGCTCACGGGGCAGGTGGTGCAGGCGGATCCGGCGAATTCGAGCGTGAAGATGGTCCAGATCTGGGTCGAGGTGACCAACCTGTCGGACCATGCGCGATACGTGAGCACCTACGACTTCGCGGCGCTCGACGCGGACGGCAAGGAGCTGTCGTACGAGCCGAAGCTCGTGCTCAGGTACGAGCATGGGCTCGACGGCCGATGGGTGGGGCCGGGGGAGTCGTCGTCGGGCTGGTTGGTCACGACGCGGAAGGAGCGGGCCGTGACCGGGTTGCTGTTTCGCCCGAGCAG
Organism: Myxococcales bacterium; assembly: GCA_021847645.1. Taxonomy (GTDB): domain Bacteria; phylum Myxococcota_A; class Polyangia; order Polyangiales; family Polyangiaceae; genus JAJZQG01. Next base: position 14,489 of record JAJZQG010000183.1, on the reverse strand, counting down.
GGAGACGCGGCTGGTGGCGCGCGTGGCGGAGTAGTCGTTCGGAAGCCGCGGGTCTGAGGCGACCATCGTTTCCTCGTTGGGCGCTGCGCCCAATCCGGCCAGCGGGCATCGGACGTTTTGACCGCACGCGGAACTGCTTGCGCAGACCCCGCACCGGCGCTAGAACCCCGGCGCTTTCGCGGGTTGAACGTCGGGGTACCGGCGGGCAACGTTTGTCATCCGCCAAGTCTGGGTCAGGAACGCGCCATTGGGCCTGCCGGACTGGAACGGACAGGGGCGGAGCCTGCCGCGCAACCTCTTCACATCCATGAATCCAGATCCCTCTACGCTTCCGCCGCCGGGCGGTCCGGACCGCGGCGAGAACCCGGAAGGCCCGAATCTGACCGCGCTGCTCCAGGCCCTGCGTAAGCGTTGGCCGCTCGTCGTGGGCATCACGGCATTCGTGCTTCTCGGCGTAACGTTCTACACCCTCGGACAAACGAAGATCTACCAGGCCACTGCCACGGTGATGTTCGATCCGAACCCCCCACGGCCCCTCGGCAAGGAAGTCGATGCGGTGGTGGACATGGGGTCTGGTAGTTACTGGAACAATCAGGAGTATTACGAAACCCAGTACCAGCTGATGCACTCGATGCGCATCGCGCTGGACGTCGTTCAGCAACTCGGGTTGGCGCAAGACGGCGCCTTTCTCGCCGATGCGCCTCCGGGTGGCAAGTTCCCTCCGGCGACGGCCACGGATGAACAAGCCGCGCAGGTCATCCTCGCGCGAACCACGGTTGCTCCCGTGAAGAACAGCCGCCTGGCGAGCCTGTCGTACCAGGATGCCGACCCGGCGCGCGCTCAGCGCATCACCGCGGCCCTGATCGACACCTACGTGCAGAAGAACCTCGAGGACGCTCAAGCGTCCACCGGCTCCGCGGTGGAGTGGCTCAACGGCCAGCTCGACAAGCTCAAGACCGGGCTCGACGACAGCGAGATGGCGCTCCACAAGTACAAGATCGACAAGAACATGCTCTCGGCCGACCTGGACGATCAGTCCAACATGCTGCGGAGCGAGATGCAGCAGTTGACCACGGCCCTGACCGAGGTGCGCATCAAGCGCGAGGAGCTGACGGCGCGCCGAGACGAGCTCGCCAAGGTGAAGGCGGACGACCCTTCGGTGTTACCGGCGTCCGAGCTGTTGAACAGCAGTCTGCTTTCCCTGCTTCGCCAAAAGTACTTGGATGCTGCCCAGAAGCGCGACGAGCAGGTCGCCATGGGCAAGGGGTCCAACCACCCGGACGTGAAGGGGGCCGATGCCGAGGTCACCGCGTCAAAGGCGGCCCTGCTAGCCGAAGTCCGCAACATCCAGGGCGCGGTGGACCGCGACTTGGCCGCGGTGAAAGAGCAGGAGGGGGGGCTCTCGGGCCTTCTCGACAAGGCCAGGAGCCAGGCGTTCGATCTGAACCTGCTGGGAATCGAGTATAGCCGTCTCGAGCGCACGAAGACCAATAGCGAAAAGCTCTACTCGATTGTGCTGGAGCGCGCGAAGGAGGGCGACCTCACCCGCATGATGCAGGTGAACAACATCCAGGTCGTGGAGCGCCCGCTGCTTCCGGTTGCGCCAGTGAAGCCCAGGGTTCCCGTAAACGTGCTGCTTGGGCTCGTGGCCGGGCTGGTGCTCGGCGTCGGCGCCGCCCTCGGCAGGGAAATGCTGGACCGGAGTGTCAAGAGCCAGGCCGATCTCGAAGGCGCGGTGGGCGTCACGTTCCTCGGCTTGCTGCCGGCGATTTCGCCCGAGGGCGCCAAGAAGTCCCGCTACTACGGCTATGGACGCCGACGCAAGACAAGCCCGACACTCGAGGGCACCGTGTCGCCGGACCTCGTCGTGCACCAGGCACCGCTCAGCGGACCCGCGGAGGCTGCCCGTTCGATCCGCACGAACATTCAGTTCATGTCGCCGGACAGGCCGTACAAGACGCTCTTGGTCACCAGCGCCGGGCCGTCCGAAGGCAAGACCACGGTCGCGTGCAGCATTGCGATCGCCATGGCTCAGGCTGGGCAGAAGGTCATCCTTATCGACTGCGATTTGCGGCGCCCGCGCGTTCACCGGGCGTTCGGAAAGACCAGCGACCAGGGGCTGACCACGGCGCTTCTGGACCACGCGGTCTTGACGGACGAGTTAGTAGCAACCGAGATTCCCAACCTCGACGTGCTGCCGGCCGGGCCGATCCCGCCAAACCCTGCCGAGATCATCCAGAGCGAGCGATTTCACACGATGCTGGCCGACCTCCAGACCCGCTACGATCGCATCGTGATAGACAGCCCGCCAGTGGTCCCCGTGACCGACGCGGCCATCCTGTCCACACAGGTGGATGGCTGCGTGCTGGTCGTGCGCGCATTCAAGACGACGCGGGAATTGGCTATCGAAGGAAGACGCGCGCTGCAAGGCGTCGGCGGGCGAATCGTGGGCGCGGTCCTCAACGCGGTCGATCTGGACCGCGGGTACTACAGGCACTACCAGTACCAGTACTACAGGCGCGGGGGCTACTACCGTCACCACAACGAGTCACCGACGGTTGCGGTCGAGTGAGAGCTGCACGTCGGATTGGTCGCGCCCCACGTCCCCGCCCGCGAAGCCGGCAGATTCAACCGGCTTGCGCCAGCACCCGACCACAGTCAGCCGCACGCTCTGCCCGGCAGACCCGCAGCCGTCTGGTACGCCCGCGTGAGGCAAGTCAGCACGGCGACCCAGCGCGAAAGACGAGCGCTCTCAGCTTTGGATTCGCCAGTAGCACGAGGATCAGCGGCCGCGCGACCACAGCGATGAAGCATCATGGGAGCGGAGTACGGCTCACGCTCAATTCGTCCCTCACCAACCCATACAGTGCCGACTTGGGACTGAGAATACGGCTGAGCAACACGGCTTCCGAACCGCGCGGCGACGCAACATGTGTGGAATCGTTGGAATAGCAGGGCCGCAGCAGGACGCCTGGCTCTTGGCCATGAACGGCCATCAGGCCCACCGCGGACCTGACGACAGCGGAATATGGCGGGACCGTGACCGGAGTGTTTGCCTGGCGATGCGGCGGCTTTCGATCGTCGACGTCGCCGAAGGCCAGCAGCCCATGACAGACGCCGGTGGCCGCACGGTCCTTGTCTTCAACGGCGAGATCTTCAACGCCCCTGAGTTGCGGCGCGACCTGGAGAAGTCGGGCACGGAGTTCCAGACCCACCACTCGGATACGGAAGTCGTTCTGCAGGGGTATCGCCGCTGGGGCGAGCGGGTCGTGGACCGACTCGACGGCATGTTCGCGTTTGTGGTGTATGACAGGGACCGTGGTCTTCTCTTTGGCGCCCGCGATCCGAGCGGAATCAAGCCGCTCTACATCACTCAGCGCGGGACGCTACTTGCGTTCGCGTCGGAGTTGAAGAGTCTGCTGGCGCTGCCCTGGGTCGGACGCGCAGGTGAGGCCGTCGACCTGGAGAGCGTATCGCATTACCTGTCGCTGCAGTTCATCCCGTCGCCGCGCACAATACTGCGGGACGTCCGCAAGCTACCAGCGGGCTACTCCTTCGAGTTTGGACTATCCACGGGAACCCTGGTGCAGCACCGGTACTGGTCGCTGCCGAGAGCGAGCGTGCAGCCTCCCCCACCGCGAGAAGCGGCGGTGGAAGAGGTTCGTCGGCGGTTGTCAGCTGCCATCTCCGCGTGGCTCATGAGCGACGTGCCCGTCGGCTGCAGCCTCTCGGGAGGGATCGACTCCGCGACGATCGTCGGGGCGATGCGCTCGTTGGGAGTGGACAAGATTCGCACCTGGACCCTGGGCTTCGATGATTCTCCGGCGGACGATGAACGCCAGCTTGCGCGCGTCGTGGCGCGACGGTGGAACACGGAACACACCGAAGTTGTGATTTCCGCCGGCAGCCTGCTGGACGACCTAGGCGCGATGGTCCACCAACTTGACGAGCCATATGGCGGCGGCCTGCCATCCTGGTACATCTACAAGGCAATGAGCGGCGCGGTCAAAGTAGCAATGACCGGGACTGGCGGCGACGAGCTCTTCGGCAACTATGACAAGTGGAAGGCCCACATCCCATGGAGGCCAGCGGGAATAAGGCGCATCTTTCGCGCGGTCAAGGAGCAAGGGGTCGCGAATCTCGCGCGGCACGGGCACGGCGCTCTGTACCACGGATATGCGGGGGAACGCACGAAGCGATCCCTGCTCTTGGCCCGAGGTGGGTGGCCCGCGAGCACGGCAGCGATGCTGGCGTCGCACTGGCGGGACGCCGCGCGCTCGGACCCGCGCGACTCCGTTGCCGCGGTGGACTTCCGGCTGCAGCTGCCCGACGAGTTTCTGCACATGACCGACCGATTCTCCATGGCTTGGTCGATCGAGGCAAGGACTCCTTTCCTTGACCGTAGCCTGATCGAATACGTGTTCTCGCTTCCCGCAAGCGTTCGGATCGACGATGGGACATACAAGGGTCTACTGCGTGCGGTGGCTGAGCCTTGGGTCCCACGGGAGCTGTTCGGCGCCCCGAAACGAGGGTTCATTCTGCCGCTCAGGCAATGGACCCGAGGACGTCTGCGAACGCAAATCCTGGACTTGCTCGGCACACGGCACTTGCGACGGCAAGGAATCTTCAACCCGGAGAACGTGTCAGAAGCGGTGCAAGCGCATCTTGACGGCCTCCGTGACGCCACGCAATTGGTCTGGACCATGTTCATGTTTCAGCTCTGGTGGAGCGGGTTCACGAACCCGACTACCGAGTACCTGCAGCCGCCGAAAGGTGCCCAGGCATGAAGCTTGTCCATCTGTCCGCGGTGGCTGGAAACGTTGGCGGCGCCGCACGCGCGTCATACAGGCTTCACGCGGCATTGCGAGCGACAGGGATCGAGAGCACCATGCTCACCCTGATCTCCAGCACCGACGATCCCGACGTGCATCTCGCCTCAGGCGGCGCCGCGAGAAGGCGAGTCCGGGCCGTGTTGGGCACGAAGGCGGAGAGCTTGTTGCGCAAGTGTGCCAACCCGCGGCCGGGTACGGTGTGGACGACGGGGCTGATCGGGTCGCAAACGCTGACCTCGCATCCGGAGGTGGTCCGTGCCGACGCTCTGATGCTGTATTGGCTGGGTGCAGGCTTCGCCTCCTCCGTGGAAATCGGCAATATTCTCCGCCTCGGGAAGCCGGTCGTCTGGCGACTGTCGGACATGTGGGCCTTCACGGGAGGCTGTCACTATTCTTCTGGCTGCCAAGGCTACCGGAACCGCTGCGGAAACTGCCCGCAGCTCGGCTCGTCTCGGGGCACTGACTTGTCGCGACTCGCATGGTGGGTCAAGCGGCTGGCCTGGCGCTCCCAAAACCTCACGATCGTGTGCCCATCGACCTGGATGGCAGAGCGCGTTCGTTCCAGCTCCCTGCTGCGATCGAACCCCGTACGTGTCATCCACACGGGCGTCGATGTTTCGGTGTACCGGCCGACGGACCGCATGCAGGCGCGCCAACTACTGGGCCTGCCCCGGAACGCTCGCATCGTGCTCGCTGGCGCCGACGGCCTGCGCGCGAGCCCGCGAAAGGGACTACCGTATCTTGTCGAAGCGCTGGAGCGCTGCAGGCCCGCAGTACCTGATGTTCACCTTGTGCTCTTCGGCACGTCTAGTGCACCGAAGAGCGGAATCGCGACGACCGCGCTCGGGAACATCCGGGACGAGCGTCTTCTTGCGCTCGTCTACGGCGCAGCAGATGTATTCGCATACTCAGGCCTCGAGGACAATCTTCCCAACACCGTCTTGGAAGCGATGGCGTGCGGGCTTCCGGTCGTCGCGTTCGATATTGGAGGCGTGCGCGACGCGATTCGGCACGGAGACACTGGCCTGTTGTGCATCCACGGCGATGTGGGAACCTTCTCGTCGTTGCTTGGCGAGGTTCTGCTGGACGAGCAAGAACGGCGGGTCATGGGCTCCAACGCTCGGGAGACCGTGCTGGACAAGTTCGACTTGCATAAGCAGGCGGGCTGCTACGCAGCTCTCCTCCGCGACCTCGTGACAGAGCACGCTCGTCGCTTGCACTAGTCCGGTTGGAAGGCAACAAGGGCACTGCAGCCTCATGCGTTGTCGAGGAGCCGAGCCCTGCAAGAGTCCAATTCGCTGCCATCGATGCCCGTGACAGGAACAGCAGAGCCTTCGCGGCGCGCCGACAAACCGCGACTGCATGGCTCAACCACGGCCCGGGTCGTGGCCCCCGCGAGCTGCAAAGCAGGAGCCCGATGCTGTCCAACGCAAGCGTGACACGCCCCTTGCGCGGCGTAGAATTGCTCAGGACGGCCCGCGGCGCACCACAAAGGAGTCAAGACCATGTCTCGGGTCCCCACCAAGGCCAGCGACGGAGCAATCTTGCTCAACATAGGCTGTGGCTCACGGTTTCATCGGTCGTGGAACAACGTTGACTTCGGGTCGTCCGATCCCTCAGTCATTGCGCACGACTTGACCCAAGGCATCCCCTTCCGCGACTGCTCGTTCGACGCGGTGTACAGCGCGCACTTTGTCGAACACGTCGATCGCGCTGTCGCGCGATTCATCCTGCGGGAATGCTTTCGCGTGCTGAAGACCGGGGGCCGTCTGCGCATCGTCGTCCCTGATCTCGAATACGCGTCAACGCTGTACCTCGAATCGCTTCGCGGCGTGCTCTCCCGTGAGACCGAGATCAGTCGCGAACATTACGAGTGGGCAGTGCTGAACCTGATCGACCAGATGGTACGCGACCGCGGCGGCGGCGAAATGCTCGAATTCTTGCGGAAACCGCTGCATGATGAGGCTTTCGTGGTGTCCAACGGGGGCGGAGCGGACGTCGGACAGTTCAGGAGGTCAAGCCGCAACGATCCGGGCCGTCGGAAATCGATGGGAGAGAAACTCCGCGCCGTGGCGGGTCTGCGTGCGGCAACCCGAGCCATCAGGAGCCGCGCCCTGCGGTACGCGCCGCGGTGGCTCGCGCGCCGCGCGTTCATGCAGTCAGGCGAGCGTCACCGCTGGATGTACGACCGCTATTCGGTTGCACGTCTCCTCGAGGACGCGGGCTTTGGTGCGATCCGTTTCCATGAGGCCCACACGAGCGACATCTCCCGCTTTGCCGAGTATGGTCTCGACCTCACACCCGATGGCGCGGTCAACAAGCCCCACTCGCTGTATGTTGAGGCGTTGAAGCCCGCGCTTGGCGAATACCGGGCAGCAAGGGCCGGTTGAGCGTGGTGTGCCGGCTGGCCCCGGCTGCCAACAGTGAGGACTGAGCTGAGCGCAAGGTTGGGTGCGCTCAGGGCGCACCTCGACGCGCGGCATGCGTGGCTTGGCGGTTGGCGCCGTGCTGTGGCCGTTCTCGGAAACCCGGTGGGAGCACGAAAACATCGCGGGCGCGGACGGCCGAGGCAGGATCGCAGCCGCAAAGGTCCGCGACCCGCCGCTTCTGACGGCAAATGGCGACGCCTTCGTAGCGGCCTTCCGACGCAAGCCCCCGGAACCCGATGGGTGCGCTGGCCCAAGCGGGCGCTTGGATTCTACGCCGATGAGTGCGAACGAGCGTGCAGCGGCTAGCGAGGCGGGGCCGTCAGGCGGGAGCGGCGGCGACTTCACCCCCGGATGGCGTTCTTATCTATGGTGCTCACGCCAGGCCTGCGGCAGCAGCTCGGCGATGCGCAACATGGGGTATCCGCCGGCGAGCTTGGTGAGGACCTCTTTGAGCTAGTCCCAGGGGTCGGCGGAGGCCATTGCGTTCAGCTCCAGCGGCGGGCTCGGCGAAGCGTCCGACGCCTCCGGTTGCGCGACACGACCCGGCAGGAGCGCGCTGCGGGTGGTGGACTGCACGTCGGCCCGCCGTCTGATCGAGGTCCGCGTCGCGGGCCGGCGCACCCCAGCCGGCGCCGCCAACCCTGCAGGACGCACGCGTTCAGACCATGCTGGCGCGCGTACTGGGCGACCGTGGTGCCGCGGACCTCAACGGCGTCGATCAAATCACCCTCAGCTCGCTCGTTCCAGCGCATCCGCGCCCCTGTTGCCAACGCCGTGTCATTCGTCGTCTTCCGGGAGATGGTGCCATACTTCCGGAAGCCTGCACACCGCGGCGCAATGGGGGAAGAATCGGGTTGCCTACGGGCTTACGCTCGGGTTTCGCGACACGAACCGGTACGAACGCGCCGCTGGTGGTGCACTCGAGGTCAGCGTCGAGCCCCGGCGCATCCCCAGCAAGCGAGGCCAATCCTACAGGACCGGGCGTTGAGACCATGCTGGCCGCGCGTAGAGGGCGACCGTGGTGCCGCTAGCCTCAACCGCGCCGATCAAGTCTCTGGGAGTCTGGTCGTTCCGGCGCATCGGCGCGCCCGTTTCCGACGCCGTGCGACTCGTCGTGTTCCGGGAGATGATGTCATACCTCCGGAAGCCAGTCTGCGCATCACAGGGCTATGCGGGAAGAATGGGGCTGGCTGGCGCCCTACGGTGCGAGCGGCTTGAACGGCCGTGAGCCTGGTCAAAACGGCTGCCAACGAGACGGTTCGGTGCCGGAGTTGCCCATGAACGAAAGTTCCGGGCAGGTTGCGCTCCCAGAACACTGTTACGCGCATTCGAACAGCTGAGGCGACCCGGCGGCACGTCCGCGCGGCGACTCTAGACCCAATGCTGACACCGATCTTGTTTATCGTCTTCAACCGGCCGGACACGACCGCGCAAGTGTTTCAGGCGATCCGGAAGGCCAGGCCTCGCCGCCTGTACGTCGCCGCCGACGGGCCGCGCCCGGAACGCGACGAGGCCAGGCTGTGCGACTCAGCGAGGCGCACTGCCACTGACGTCGATTGGCCTTGCGAACTGAAGACCCTCTTTCGCGCCTCGAATCTCGGCTGCAAGAGGGGCGTGGCCGGCGCCATCGACTGGTTCTTCGAGCAGGAACCCGAGGGCATTGTTCTTGAGGACGATGTCGTCCCAGACGCGAGCTTTTTCCCATACTGCGAAGAACTGTTGGAACGTTTTCGGGCCGACAAGCGGGTATCCATGATTGGTGGCTCGAATTTTGTCAGCAACCATGTTCGCCTCGACGGCAGCTACGGGTTCTCCGTGTACGGCCATATCTGGGGCTGGGCTACCTGGCGCCGCGCTTGGGCCGACTATGACAGAGAGATGGCCGACTGGCCGCGATGGCGAGATGCCGGAGGCTTGGAACGGCTCAGGCCGGGGGACCGGCCGTTCATTCGCTACTGGCGAACCGTGTTCGATGCTGCTCATGCCGGTAAGATCGACACTTGGGACTACCAGTGGCAGTTCTCAAATTGGAGGGCGGGTCGGCTTGCGACAATTCCAGCCGTGAACCTTACCCTCAACATAGGCTTCCGCGGGGATGCCACCCACACGAAATCGAACGCGCCGGAATGCCTGCGTCGTTCGGTTCCTCGCGCACTGAAGTTTCCGCTGACGCATTCAGGCGTTTTAGGCTCCGACGCGGTAGACTTGAGCATAAGTAGGAAAGTGTTTGGCATCACATGGTCTTCGTACGTAGCTTCAGGGCTCCGTGGTCTTCTCAGGCCCACCCGATAGGCCTGCGAGTGGTGATGCGGTCCCGCGAAGGCTTTCCCTCGCAGTGCTCGAGTCCGAGTTTGCCGTTCCTTGCGAGGCTTCGCAGACACGGTCGGCCTTCCAGGGGTTCTTCAGCACTAGCAGGTTCCGCTTCTTGCACCGAGGCTTCGGAAGCGCCATGAGTGCGAGCTTGGCCGGTCCCACTCGAACCGTTCTGCCGGCTGCGAACGGACACCACAAGCCACCGCCTGCGAGTCGCCTAGGCGGCTCGGTGCGGTGGCTGCATGACTGCTGGACGGCCCGGCCCCGCCTCAAGACTAGCCTTCCCAAGCTCCAAGGTCCTCGGCGAGCGTGCGAGGGGCAACCATGCTCGCAGCCCGAGCTGCCATCGTGACCGCCGCGATTCGCTTGACCGACGCCGCCACAACCCGGCCTTTTCGCCCCAACACTCACCGAAGACCCAGCCCCTTGCCCGCAGCCGATGTAGATCGCGACCTGGTCAGCCTGATGCTCACTGGCTATCCTGAACCTGCATAGGCCTGGATCCACTCAGATGGCTACCAACTACATTCGCGCAGTTCGGGAATACTACCTTCGATCCGCGACCCTACAGAAGGCCACTCGCAATTTCGGATGGCTGCTATTCGATAGAGTCTTTCGGATGGGAGCAAGCGTCATCGTGAGTGTTTGGGTAGCGCGATACTTGGGGCCGTCGCAATATGGCACCATAAGCTACGCCACGGCATTTGCGACGCTCTTTGGTACGGTTGCCCTCCTCAACATCGACACCATCTTGGTAAGAGAGTTGGTGGCCTCCCCTGCCCGCACGGACGCCCTGCTCGGAAGCGCTTTCTTCTTGAAGTTGTCGTCTGCCGTTCTGGTGTTGCCGATCGTCACGGCTTCAGCGTCATACCTGCACGTTGAAAACCGCGACCTGCTCTATTTGGTATTTCTATCGGGTCTTGGGTTTGTTGTCCAATCTACCAAAGTATTTGGCTCCTACTTTGAGTCCCAAGTTCAGAGCAAGGTTACCGTTTACGCCGGCACCGTAGCGCTTTTTTTCGCGGCGTGCTTGCGTGTCGCCCTCATTCTCCTCAAGGCGCCCTTGGTCGCGTTTGGATGCGCCGCCCTCTTTGAGACGTTGATAGCGTCGACGTTGACCATTCTCGCCTATCGTCGGGCTCGCCCGAGCGCTCGCTGGTTTCGCTTCGATAGAAAGATTGCCCACGCGCTCTTGCGAGACGGATGGCCATTGGTGATATCAGGATTCGCCATAACGCTGTACATGCGTATTGACCAAGTAATGTTGGGCCAACTCCTGGGAGAGCATGAAGTTGGGGTGTACTCCGCTGCACTCCGCCTTAGCGAGGTGTGGTACTTCGTTCCAGTTGCGGTGGTCGCGACCGTGTTTCCGTCCATCGTTAGCAGCCAAAAGCTGAACGAAGATGTCTACCGCAGGAGGATAGGTCACTTGTTCGCCTTGATGGTCTGGCCGGCGGTTGCAATGGCACTTGCCTTTAGCGTCGGGAGCGGTTGGGTCATCCGCCTGCTGTATGGAGAATCCTACGCTGGCGCAGAATCGATTCTCCGGATACACATATGGACGGGCATACCGGTGGGGCTGGGCGTTGCGTATGGAGCCGTCCTCGCAGCGGAGAATGCCCAGGTGGTAACGTTGTGGGCAACCGGGATTGCAGCGGTTGCCAACGTCTTGCTGAATTGGCTTCTAATTCCCAGCCAACACGGAAGGGGGGCAGCCCTGGCGACGCTGTTATCGCAGTGCATTGTCGTACTTTCGACGCTTCTGTTCAAGAAATCGCGACGCACCGGCGTGGCCATGCTTAGAGCCCTTGTGCTGCGGTGACCGGTTCGCAGCCCCCACACGCAGACGAGGGCGGACACAGTAGTAAAGGCGTTCGGACTGGCAACCGCCGCAGCGCTTTTCGGGGACATCATCATCTGAAGATGAACTCGCCCACACCAGACTGCAGCACCACTCTCCTTCGATCAAGCCATCCGGCCTCACCCGAGTCCCTTCGGCGTTCTCCACACGGCCGCACCAAGGCCGGATATTGCGACCAGGTCGCTGACAAACCACATGGACCTTAAGAAGTTAGTCAACAGAATCAGCCGCGTTGTCGGGGCGAAGATCGTGCGCGTCGGCTCCGACGAACTTGCCGGCTTGCGGGATGTGCCGGCGCAGTACCTGGATACGTACCGGAAAGTACGGGCGTATACCATGACCTCGCCGGAGCGCATTGTCGCGTTGTGCGAAGCGATCCGGTACATACAGCAGAAGCGCGTCGCCGGCACCGTGGTCGAGTGCGGCGTATGGAGAGGCGGAAGCATGATGGCCGTTGCCGACACCTTGCTGCAGTGCGGCGACGTGACCCGAGAGCTGTATCTGTTCGACACGTTCGAGGGCATGGCGCCTCCCTCGCACACCGACGTGGACCTGTCGGGCCAGAGCGCGGCAAGCCTGCTGCGTGCATCCGACCCGGCCCGGGCGGATTCGGTATGGTGCGTGGCCGGACTGGAGGACGTGAGGCGCGCCGTGGAAAGCACGGGCTATCCCTCGGAAAGGCTCCACTACATAAAGGGCCGGGTCGAGCAAACCTTGCCTGAGGCGGCGCCGGAGCGGATTGCCCTGTTGCGTTTGGACACCGACTGGTACGAGTCGACGAGGCACGAGCTGGAACACCTGTTCTCACGCCTGGTGAAAGGCGGCGTGCTCATCGTCGACGACTACGGCCATTGGCAGGGCGCCAGAAGGGCGGTTGACGAGTATCTCCAGCGACACGACATCAAGCTCCTGCTCAACCGCATCGACTATACCGGCCGCATCGCAGTCAAGGTGGAGTGACCGGCTGGGCGATGCGATGCGGAACCCAGGAAAAGTATGCGGGTCGGGAGACTATGAACACCATCTTGTACTTGCGGCGAACGCGCTGTCAGTCGCGTCACGCGGGCCATGACTCGCCTCTCCGGATGCCGGTCGCGCAGTGCTACCACTGAAAGACGCGCTCGCGGCGCGCAGGGGGTAGCACGAGGCGGGTGAGGTTGGCGCGCAGGTTCAGCAGATGGCGAGGAATCGCTGCAGGGCTGGCGAGGTTAGACCACATCCATTCGTCCCGGAGGAGACGCAGCGGTGCAACGAAGCTGATTCTCCTGGGCTCGAGCTTGAGTTCCGCGGGCACGCGACCCATTTGAAGGCGGACCCGCGTTGTCCGTCAGGAAGATTCCCCACAGCTCCTGCTTGACCATCTCGGGGCTCTTCCCGCGGATGCTCTCCAGACCTAGGAGCATGTCGGTTTCCACTTCGTCGTACCTCAGCTCCAGCTCCCAGCATTCATGGTAGAGGAGTTCGACTTCAACGGCGGAATACTGACGCGGACCGGTCAGGGCTGTCAGCACCGTCTGCGGCTTGTGCCCGGGTCGCTGGTAGCTGACAGCGCGTGCCCGCCTGACGGCGTGCAGCGACGGGTCGGCGCGACCGACGCGAATCTTGCGAGGGTCGGGCCGGCGGATCGGGCGCGAACGACGATGGCCATCTCCGCGCTTGCCTCCGACGAGATCCTGGCGCACCGTACGGGTGCTCGGCGTTTCTTTTCGTGTCTGCATGGTAAGAGATTCGACGGACACGCCGAGCCATGGATTCACGGCCTCCGCGAATCTCTTGCGCCCCGGGCTACACCTCAACCGATCGGAAAGGCGCGAAGCCTACGATGAAGAGGGTCGCCGACCATGGCCGGGACGGCCTTCGAAACCTCCTGAGGCGTCGCTCGCACGTGGCAGGTTTGGCATTGGTCATGCTTTCAGTCCTTGGGTGCGAGGCACTACTCTTCAGGAATATCTGGCGGGGCTACCAGCCTTGGTTCGACACGATTCCCCTCTTGGTAGAATCGACGCCTCTCGGGGGGCGCGTGGAATGGACCAAGTGGTTCACCGAGGGCTGGTCGAAGTACTTTGTGGCCTGGCCTGGTTGGCCGAGCCCTCAGTCTCTGTTCTTGCGGCCAGTCGTCAACGCTTGGTTCCTGCTGGAGTATGAGGTTTTCGGGCGTGCCTGGTCGGGATACCTTCTTGCGAACTATCTCGTAAATGGTGTCGTCTCCGGTGCGGTGTGGTGGATCGCACGCCGCCGGCTTCGGCTAGCCCGGGTCGACTCGGCGTTAGCAAGTATGCTATTCTGTGCATCCTCGCCCGCGTGGATGACCTGGCTTCATCCCTCGTACATCACGGATGCCTTGGCAGGCGCCTCCGTGGCGGGAGCCTTTGTTGCTCTAGGCAGCGGCCGTAGGAAGCTCTGCGCAAGTTTACTCCTGCTCGGGCTGTTCGCCAAAGAAACGGTCCTGGCTGGAGCAATCGCAGCACCGCTGGAAGCCGCGCTCTTGCCGTGCACTTCTTGCCCAAAGTGGCGGAAATTGAAACATGGCGTAGTTGTCCACGACATCGCAGCGCGGTCAATTGGTGCTGGCCTGCTTGCCGTGCCGCTTGCGGTTTGGCTCACGGTCCGCACCTCCTTGTTTGGGGCACCCGCATTCGACCGGACATACGCTTACGACTACCTCGTGACTCAGTGGTCCGTGACGCGTTTGCTGGCGTATTGGCCCGCGCCGGTTGTGCAACACGAGTCGTACTTAGAGACGTTCCGCTCTGCAAGGCTGTTGGTGTCCGCTGTGAACGCAGGCTTGCTCATACTCATCCTAGCGGTCCTGCTCTTTCGGCCTGGCATAGGAACGCACCGCGAAGAGAGTAGTAGTAGGCTGAGTCCGATTTCCGAAGCGCGCAGAATCGCGCTCTGGGCGGGTTGTGGCGTCCTGATGCTGATGTTTCGTGTCTTCTCGGCAGCCATGCGCGCAGGGTGTGGTCGCGGGCTGACGGGAAGCTCGGCGGTCGGGGTCGCGGGCTGACGTAGGTGATCCAGCACGGAAATCACTCTGGCAACAGTGCGTGAAGT
>JAJZQG010000182.1 GCA_021847645.1 Myxococcales bacterium | reverse complement strand
GCCGTAGCCGCCGTAGCCGCCGTAGCCGCCGTAGCCGCCGTAGCCGCCGTAGCCGCCGTAGCCGCCGTAGCCGCCGTAGCCGCCGTAGCCGCCGTAGCCACCGTAGCCACCGTAGCCAGCAGTGCCGCCATAGCCGCCGTAGCCCGCAGTGCCGCCCGATCCACCCACTCCTCCGGCGCCTGCCGATCCGCCCGATCCGCCGCTGCCGCCCGCGCCCGTGACACAGTCGCCCGCGCAGAGTTGCTCGAAGCATGCGTACGCGAGCCCAAGGGCCTGACCGCATCCCTTCGGGCGATTCACGACGCACATGCAGAAGCCATCGACGTCGTTGGCATGCTGCGCCTGGCAGTCGCCCACGGCAGTGTCGCTGCACGACACGACCGCTGCCTGATACGGGGCCGCGCACTTGTCATACAAGCAAGCCGAGCAGACATCCGAGCCCAGGTCGAACATCGACGCCACCGCCTTGCAGTCCGCGGTGCTTCCTTCCTTGGGCGCCACGAAGCCGTGCAGCTCCGTGGTTCCGGTAGTGCACGAGACGTCGAGAGAGAGTGTGAGAAGCGCAAGAGCAAGTTGGCTGCGGTAGGTCATCTCGCATCCCCTTCCGTCGAGGCGTTGGGCGTTTGTACGCGTAGCCGACCACCGCGCGGACGGCAACCGCCAGCGGGAACCACGCGGCTTGGAGCGACGCTTCCTGCAAGCTGGCTGCGAGGCGATCGGCGCGCTACTCGCAGTGGGCGGTTCGGCCTTCCTGCACGCAGCGAGTCAGTCCGAGGGCCTTGCAGAAGACCTTCTGCACCGCCCCCATGGCGCAATACTGCAGCGAGCCGGGGCCGTCGCACCGCGTATTGAACGTCGCCAGGTCGCACTTGTTCTTCTGGGGTTCGGCGGCGACACAGGAGCCGATGGTCAGCGGCCCCTTCGATGCGCTGGCCGCGCACGACATGCCTTGCGCACCGCACTCGACCCGCACTTCATGCCCCTGCACGCACTCGACGTAGTTCGTTCCGTCGCAGCGCTTGGCCGCACCGGAGCACTTGGGCGACGAGGTGGCGACACACGCGGGCTTTCCGTCCGGCAGGGTTTCGCAGCCGAGGCCGAACGCCGAGCAGCTCAAGCTCTCGATCTTGCCCGTGACGCATTGCAGAATGCGCTGACCGTCGGCCGAACAGGTGGGCTGCGCAGCGCCGCCGTCTTCCGCGCAATTGCCCAGGGTACAGTTCGCGTCGCCGTCGCGGATCGCGCAGGATTCGGAGCCTCGGGGGCAGTCACGCACCGAGTAGACCTTGCCGTGCCAGCATCGCACCGCTCGGCCATCCAGGTCGCAGAAGCCGACGGGCGCGGGGGTGTTCATGCCACGCCCCTCGCACTTGTGCGGGTCTGCCCCGCGCAGCGCGCACTCGCGAAACTGCTGGCAGGAGGCCGCGCGCAGGCCACACTCGCGCACGGTCAGCGAGAACTTCAGCGCGCCGGGAGAAGCCAGGGTCGACATGATCTCGCGCACGCAGGCGCCATGATCCCTGGTGGGCACCGGCACCGGCGTGTCCGGGCATCCGATCATCAAGGCGCACATCAGGTCGACATCGGCCAACGCAACGGGCTTGACCGACACGGGCGGAGCAGCAGCCGCGTTCGCCGTGGCGTCCGGCGCCGGCGTCGCGGAAGCGGCCGGACCGGCGTCCGGGCTCGTCGCTGCCTGCGACGGTACCTTCTCGCGACAGACGCCGTCGATTTCGACCTGCCCGGGGCTGCACGCGACGGGAGCAGCGGAGGGCGC
This sequence comes from Myxococcales bacterium, assembly GCA_021847645.1. Lineage (GTDB taxonomy): Bacteria > Myxococcota_A > Polyangia > Polyangiales > Polyangiaceae > JAJZQG01. Next base: position 16,162 of record JAJZQG010000182.1, on the reverse strand, counting down.
GGACGGCGGTGGCGCAGGCTGCGACCCGCAACCGGTGAATCCCCCGCCAACAGTGATCAGCACTGCAACGAAGCCCCCGAGCACCCATCGTCCCCGCATGGTGGACCTCCCTGACGCTTCGTGTATCGCATCCCAACCCTCACCGCGTCAACGGCCCAGTGCTGGCGACGGCTGTTTCCGTTGTCGCGTCTGCGTGGGAATACCTGCAAGTCCGTCGCAGCCAACCGCCTCCGAGCGTGCCGGACGTGACCTGGGTCAGCGCTCGCGATCCGTTTCGATCTCGCGTGGAGTGAAGACGACCTCGGGGCGGATGTGCGCTCCACTGGGGGGAAAGAAGACGTCGCGCGAGGGATAGGGCCAGCGGCCGCTGTCCCGGTAGTAGCGTTCGATCAGGTCCAGGAACGGGGAATCACCGTTGTCGATGACGATCTCGGAGAACCTGTGAGTTCGAAGCGCCGCCTCGAATTCGGCGCGCAGACCCTCCTTCGCCCCCACCGCGTCCGCCGTCGATCGCATCAGGTCGATCACCGCCATGTGGTGGGCGAACGTCGGCTTGCCGGCCAGCGCGGACAGGTAGCCGTGGTGGGTCAACAGCACGTCTCCCGGCGTCTGACGCAAGCGAGCGAGGAAGTCGTCGCCCGCTGCCTTGTCGGCAGCTGTCGGGATGAACGCCCGCGGGTCGTAGGAAAGGGATCCGATCTGGAGCAGCAACAGCACCGCGCCGATCCACGCACCTCGCCGGGCGAGCAGTCCGCCACCGGCATCCAGCAGTGCGTGCAAGCCGAATGCGGCACCCATGGCCAGCGCCACATGCGCCGGGATAAGGACGTTGATCCACCCGCCCGAGTGGATGCGAGACAACCAGGCGGTGGTCAGCAGCCCGGCCAAGACCACGGCGTAGAAGGAACGTGCGCCGCCACGCAACGACGCGGACGGGATCAGCAGGAAGGCCAGCGTCAGGGCGACGGCGAAGCCGCAGGGCCTGAGCACCTCGTCGCGCCAGAAGATCGCGTGCATCTCGTTGGCGATGGCGTGACCGCGAACGACGGCGATGGTGTAGAAGCCGTACCAGCCGCCATGGAGGCGTTCGAGCCACAGACTCGAGGCGGTCACGCCGGCGACGAAGCAGCCCGAGAACAGCAGGGCGCGACGGAGGCTGGTCAGCGCCAGAGCCAGGGCCAGGGCAGCCGCCACGATCAGGGCGGACTGCTTGGTGTGAAACGCGATGGTGAGAACGAAGGCCGCGGCACAGGCGCCGGCCACATTTTGGAAGCGCCGCGCGATCCCCACGCTCGCGATGAGAAGCAGGAGGAAAAGCGAGTCGACGCGGCCCAGGTCGAACCAGCCGCCGCTCAGGGGAAACGAGCCGGCAAGGACACCGACCGCCGCGATCGCCGCGGTCCAGCTTCGCGTCTCGCGGCGAACCAGGACCGCGAGAAGAGCGAAGGTCCCCAGGGAGGAGACGAACGAGACGACGCGCAGGGCAAGGAAGCCGAGGCCGAAGACGGACGCGGCGGCGGCCGATACATAGTAGTAGACGATCGGGTAGACGAAGGGGGTGAACGCGAGGCTGGGCCGCACGTAGATCCGCTGTCCGTGCAGGATACGCGCGACATGATCGACCATGCCGCCCTCCATCCACTCGAGCTCGTAGGGATATCGGATGCGGTGCAACGCGACGAACAGGTACAGCGCCACGGCCCAGAGCGACGCCACGATGACGATGGCGCGGAGCATCGGGTACGAAGCAGCTCGCCATCGTCGAAGGAATCGTCGGAGGCCAAAGTACTCTGCGGTCAAATGCATCCTCCCTGGCCGTGACCGCGATGCTCTCTAGCCGCCGCCGGCCGGAGCCAACAGATCGAGCTGGTCTCCGTCGGCGAGAGGATGCCGCGGATGGAGGCGATCCCCGCCGCGCATCGCCACGATGAACCGGACCTGAGGCCCGGAGTAGCCAATCCTGCGCAGCAAATCGTCGACCGTGGTGCCCGGCTCGACCTGCAGGCGCTGGTCCTGGGCAAGCCCGCGCCGGTCGATGGCTCCGTGGAAGTGGACGCGAACCTCGATCACGAGCCGAAGGCTAACAAACGCGCGGGGTGTGAGAAAGCCCATTTGCCGCCGTCAGCGCGTGCAGGGAGCCGCGTTGGGGCACGACAGGGGCACGTCGGCGAGGGGCACGATGCGGGCGACCTTGCGCGCTTCCACGTAGGAGCCCAGGAAGCCGACGGAGATGGCGTCACAGGCGCCCGGAGGCTTGGAGGTGGGCAAGAGCATGTCGGGAGCATCCTGGATGAGCTGCTCGACCTCGGGGGTGTATTGCTTGGCCGCACACAGATCGCAGCGCGTTGCGACCTGCGCGATGGCGCCGGCGTTGCGCGACGCCAGGAACGAGCTCCAGACACCGCCCATCACGGAGTTGATGAGCTGGCGGGGCTGCTGATAGGTCATGATCTGGCCGTAGAGGACCACGTTGGACAGGTCGAGCTCGATGTTGGCGGCGCCCACTGCCAGCAGCGCTCTGAACGGCTGGATCGATCGCGCGTCCCACACGAGCACGCCGCCGCTCACGTAGCCGTCCTTCGACTTCGCGGTCGCGTCCGGTACGTTCCGCCCTGGAAACTGGGGATCCCACCTGTCCGCGAACACCTCCCAATCGTCGTCGCCCTCCCACGACGGCGTCGTCCTGCCGTCGCTGTTGACGACGCGCGTGGCAGCCACGAGCCTCACGCCGACTTGGTGGTCGTCGGGAAGGCCGTTCCAGCTGTCGACGATCAGCAGCAGGGATCCCGCGCCCGCTTCGAGCGACTTGTTGATCTCGCCTTGGACGTCGGTTCCGGTGTCCTGGATCAGGGGATAGATCACGCGGGTGGCGAGCGAGTTGTCCACGCCGTTGCCGAGCTCGACCCAGCCGGCGGTCGATCGCGGAGTGCACGAGGTGGGCACACCGTCGGGTCGGTCGGAGCAATCCTGATCGAAGCCGACGAGATAACCCGACTGCCAACCCGAAGCGCGGATACCCAGGTCGAGAGCTCGCATGGCGAACACGACGATCACGTCACCGGCGGGCTCCGGGGCCGTGGGACCGCAGGGTGGGTGACGCAGATCGGGGCGCGAGGCGCACAGCGTGCACAAGGGATTGTCCGACGGCTGGGGAGCGGCCGCGTACTCGTCGGCGTGCGTGAGGCTCGTGCACGCGGCCCACAGCGCGATCGACGGCAACAGCACGCTGGCCCATCGCGCATCGAGCCTGGAACCGGATCGCGCGGTCATTCGGTCGGGCATCCTCCGGGCAGGGCAGAGACGGGACGATAGCCGCCGATGCCTGCGCGGATCGCGTTTCCGCCGTAGCCGATCGAGATGGCTTCGCAGGGCTCGCCGGGGGTGGCGTCGTGGCCGATCGGAAGATCGGGCGCGACCTCGACGAGGTTGGGCCAGACCGCCAGGACGAAGGCGCGCGCCGCCGGCTCGCATCCGGACAGGAAGTTGGCAACATCGACCTTCGCCCGAACCATGTCGCTGTAGGCCCACCTGCCCGACACCGAGATATTGAGCAGGTCGTCGTGGCTCAGATCCCCCATCACGAGAAAATCGCGGATCGGCATGTCGAGCCGCGCACCGTTGTTCACCACGGTCGTGTCGGCCACCCCCTGGGACGACAGGTCCAGGACCAGCTTCCCATCCGCCACGTAGGCGTCGTCGCTCTTGAATGTCGTGTTCGGTGCACCCAGCGGCGACGCTGGGTCGGGGCCATCGGACAAGGCGTCCCACAGATCGTTGCCGTCCCAGCGCGGCGGTCCGCCGTTGGCATCGGACACGCCGGCGACCGACACGATGCGGGCGGACACGCGCGGGTCATCGGCCGTACCGTTCCAATGCTCGACCACGACCATCACGCCGCCCTTGCCGGCGGCGATCTGGTCGTTGATTCCCTGCTGCAGGTTGACGTCACCGCCGAGCTTCACGGCCTTGTCGTACAGCGGGGCGAACAAGCGTTGCGAGAATGCGTTGTCGATGCCGTGGGGCAAGGCTACCCAGGGCTCGCCGCCGGATCCGTCGGGCAGGGTCCTGGGCTCGCACAGCGCAGGCCGGCCACCGTCGGGGCGTGTCGAGCAGTCCAGGTCGATGCCCAAATTGAAGGCGGCGGCGTCGGGCCCGGTCCACAGGGTCTTGTCGAAGCCCAGCCGGTACTCCTTGAAGACGTAGACGAACATCTCGGACAGGTCGGGCGCGTCGCTCGCGACAGGGCAAGGAGGACGGCGCAGATCCTCGCCGGTATTGGGGCACTCGTTGCAGGCGCCGTGGAATGCCTTCACGGCGACGGTCTCGAAGTCGCCGGAATGCGTGATTCGTTCGCAGCCCCACGACATCGCTGCGCATGGCGCGAGCAACAGCAGCAGCGCACAGCAGGCGCGGGTCATGTCAGAATGCCCCTTGCACCGCGGCACCGAGGCCCACGGGAAACAGCACCAGGCGAGGGGCTTCCGAGTGGGGCGTCGGCTCGGTCAGCACCACGATCGCCCCGGCAGCGAACAGCGCTGCCCCCGCTCCAAGCGTGAGGTCGGTGACGACCGCTTTCGTCTTGAGGCTGTCGATGTCTCCCTGCCGATCCGCCGGGCATTGCTTTCGGTCCGTGCCGCACACGTCCTCGAGCTCGCGGGACGTGTTCGCCGCCGATACGCCGAAGATGGCGCCCACCGTCATCGAGGCCAAGCCAAGGCCTCCGATGACATAGCCCACCGTGCGCTGCGTCCGCGAGGGGGCAGGTGCATAGTGAACGCCGACCGAAACGCGCACCGTCTGCTGCCCGCCTTCCTGCATCACGATGGTGCGCTCCCAGGACGCGTCGCCTGCGCTGATGCGCACCACGTGCCTGCCGGGGTCGACGGGGACCGGCTGCTTGCGAAGCCCCACGGAGCGATCGTCGATCCGCACTTGCGGCACGGTCGAGACGCCGCCGGTGTCGACGTCGACGGTCAGGAAGGCGATGCGCGCGCGCACTGCGGGCAACTCGGCCATGGCCTGCGCCTTGGCTTCCTGAAACGCCTGCGGGGCGTCGGGCTCCTGAGGCAATGCGAGCAGCGCCTCGAGCGTGCCGGTGGCGTCGACCACGTGCCCGAGCAGCGCTTGGCAGCGGGCGACACGAAACAGGATCGTGGGTGCAGGGAACTTGCTGTTGGCTTCCTTCCACAGGGGAACGGCCCGATCGCAGCGCCCGATCTTGAATGCGGCGTCCCCTTGCTGGGCCAGATCCCGCGCCTCGGCCTTGCGCTGCTCGGACGCCGCATCCTGCGCCACGGCCGGATGGGACGCCAACACCACGGCGATCATGGGGCCGAGGCTTGCTGCGCGCAGACGACGGAGCTTGGTCATGAGCTACAATCCCAGGTCAGGAAGCTGGAACGGCGAGGACGGCTGAGTCTTGGTGGCGCTCGGCCTGGGCGGCGAGGACGGCGAAGGCGCGGGCGTGGCCGCAGTAGCGTCCTGCGCCGTGGAGCGGGTCGATGACGGCATCGGCTCGGCGGTACTCGTCGCCCGCGGAGGAGGTGCATACGCGGGAGCGGCGCTTGCGCGCGGGTGCTCGCTGGATGCCGCGGCAGGCGCAACGGAGGCAGCGGCCGAAACGGTCGCCGAGGGAGCAGCGGGAGCCCATTCGGACGGGACGGGCGAGGAGGCGGGCGCGGGCACAGCCGCAACGACAAGTGGTTGCACGGGGTCTCGTCGGGTCCAGCGCCACGCTGCGATGGAGATGGCGCCGATGGACGCGAGCACGAGAGCCGCGAGGGCCAACCTGCCGATCGGAGAGGGCCGGTCGATGTGGCTGGACGAGCGCACGAACGGGGCAGGCTTGCTGGACAGTCCGGCGCTTCGCGGCTCGCTCGTCGACGCTCGAAACTCCTGCGCCTCGGCCGGAGCGGACGGGGAGCGGCTGGCCGACAACCGGAAGCTCTGGGACACCTGGCCGGAGAAGTCCGCGTCGAGCAGGGCCGTGGCGTTGGGCTGAATGCCCAGCGCCTCGAGCAGGGCTGCCGCTGCCACGGCAGCGTCCGGAAAACGCTTGTTCGGGTCGGGCTCACAGGCCGTGCGGAACCAATCGTCGAACTCCACGGGCACGTCGGGGCACATGTCATGCGCAGGCGCGCAGGAGCGCTTCGCGATACGCTGAAAGAGCGCCTCGATGGTCGGCGCGCGAAAGGGACGCACTCCGGTCAAGCACTCGTAGGCGACGACACCCATGGCCCAGATGTCCGCGGCCGGACCGATGCCCGGGCGCGCGAGGGCCTGCTCGGGAGACATGTAGCTGGGCGTGCCGACCGTGGCACCGGTCCTGGTGAAGCTCGTCAGAGCGGGCAACGCGGGTTGGGATATCGGCTCCGCGTCCTGATCGCGATCGTCTTCGAGATCCCCGACGAGCTTGGCCACGCCGAAGTCCACGACCTTGACGTCGACAGCGCCGTCTTCGTCTTCGCTGAGGAAGATGTTCTCGGGCTTGAAGTCTCGATGCACGATGCCCAGGGCGTGGGCGCGCTCGAGAGCGCGGGAGGCAAGCTTGAGGATGTGCCCGGTCTGGGCCGGCGTCAGGCGCCTGAGCCGCACGAGCCGTCGCGCGAGGGTCTCGCCGGCGAGCAGCTCCATGATGAGGTAGGGACGGCCCTGCTCGGTGACACCGAAGTCGAAAACCTGGACGGCGTGCCTGGTGTTGAGCCGCGCCGCGACCTGCGCTTCCTTGAGGAAGCGCTTGCGCGTGGACTCGCGGAACGCTGCACTGCCGTGCAGGAACTTGATGGCCACGAGGGACTGTAACGCGGTGTGCCGAGCACGCCAGACCTCACCGGTGGCGCCCTCCCCGATGATCTTCTCGAGGGCGTAGCGTCCGCCAATGAGCCGTTCGTTCTGGGAAGCGCCCGTCATGCCGTGCGCCATCACCTTACCAAGAGGGTGACCAGGGATTCAACCGACGGCCTCGACGCGCCGCCCGGCCGAGCAGTGCGTTTGCCCAGGCCTTGCCACCGGTGCCCGGAGGCGTGTGCCGCGAGATCGTGATGTCAGGCCAGATAAGCCGCATGTTGGACTGTCTATCAGGTCGGACCGGCACCCGCCACGGAAACCGCGCCAGCGGGGCAGCTGGCACCCGGAGCCCGGTATTGCGCTGTCACGTGTCTCATCCGAGGCTCCCGACGCGTGTCCGGAGCCCGCGCGGCCCACGAGCCGCACTGCGCTGTGCCGAGCGAAATGCCCGCCGCACGGCTCATCGGGCCGTGGTTTGCGGAAGCCACGCGTGGAAGCTCTTGCCCACCCGCCCTCGCGCAGAACGACGGCCACCCTACGGCACAGTCACCAACTGCATCGAAGCAGGGTACGTGTCCACCATCAGATAGGCGCGGGCCTGTCCTGTGAATCCGGGCGTCTTGGCCGTAACGGACGTGAGCGTGCCATCGGCCGCCGCGATGCGCTGGGTCGCTATGCCGTAGTCGACGAACAGGGGCTTGCCCTTGGCGGCGTCCACCAGCAGAACGGTAACGGAAGCCTTGACGCATAGTCCGTCGGACTACACAAGAGAAGAGTGCACGAGGAAGGGGTACGGGCTCGTTTCGGCCCTGCGGTACTTGGGGACGACGCGGTGGCTTTCGCATGTTGCAGACGGCCGGCACATCGAAGCCCGTGAAGGGAGGACGCCATGGCCACCCAGAACGAGCACGACAAGAATCCAACACAGGGCAACGCCTCGGCGCAGGGCTCTCACCTAGGCTCTGCGCAACCCGGCCCGAGAGTCTCCGTGGACGACGCGGACAACGGCTCCTACGGCCCCTCGCCGGCACCCGAGAGTCCGTCGTGGTCGCAGCTTCGAGGCTCGATCGCGCCGACCGCACAGCCCGCGGCACCGCCTGCGCCTTCCCGCGCCTCGAGGAGCGGGACGATCGCGGCGTCCTTCCTGCTCGGTGCGCTGACCGCCGCGGTATTGGGCAGCATCATTTTCTCCAAGGGAGTCTCGCGCCCGATGAGCGCCGCGGCCCGGTTCGGCGCTCCCGAACCCCCCGTGGAGTCACCGCTCGAAAGGGAGATTCGGCGCATCAAAGAAACCTACCCGGTCACGGCGGCGGACATGTCTGTCTATAGGCGCCACTCCGGCACGTTCACCGCGTTCGACATGGCCCAGGCCGAAGAAGCGTTGGGCGAGTCGGCGCAGGTCGCGCGGGGTTGCTTCCGCCCCGTGGCGTCCGACAGCATCGAGGTCCAGGTCGTGTTCTCCCGCAGCGGGCGCGTGGTGCTCGCCTATCTGCCGGACCGCGCCCGCTTCGGCACCGACGTAGCCGACTGCGTGGAGAGCGCTTTCCGCAATGCCGTCATATCGCCTTTCGAGGGAAGGGAAGTCTCGCTGACCCGGCATTTCCCGATTGCCCTATAGTGCGGCCGACGGAGCCGCCACGAGCCTGCAGGTTCGGGTATGCGGGCGTGTGCCTCACGCGCCTCCGCGGCTGGTTCCGTTCACGACACCGCCGCCAATCAGGTGCGCAAGCCGGAGCGCTTCCGGGTAGCCGCCCTCTGGCGACGCGACCGCCAGGATCATCCGCGCCTGCTCCGGGCTCACGCCAGCCGCCTGGAACCACAGCCGCCCCGCCCTCAGGATCGGCCCCGCCCGCTGCAGCGTGCGCCAGCGGCGTCCTGGCGACGATGTCCGCGCCATGGCCGCGCGCACCGCGCGAAGATTCGGCATCCGCCGCATCACCGCGATAACGGGCACACCGACCGACGCGCTGAGCCGCGGCAAGTCAATCACGTTGAATCCTCCGAGCGCGATGCCGTCCAGAAGCACGGCCTGGGCCTGTCCCGCCAGACGGCCTGTGGTGAGCATTCTCGCCAACGCGGCCGTGGCGCCGAATCCATCCCGCACGACATGGGTCGAAAGGATCCCGTCCACGCGATCGTGGCCTCGCATCAGCACGCCGATGACCAGCACGCGCGTGCGAGGCCGTGCAGCCCCTCCGCGAGCCGCAAAGGGGCTGTCGTCGATGCCGACGATTCGGCTGCCGGCCCGTATCATGTTCGGGATTATGCCATGCCGGTGGCAGAGTCGCGAACCCCGCGGTCACCGTTCGTGCCCCCGCGTTCCGTGCGTGACGACCTTCTCGTCGTGAAACGGCTGCCGCGCGCAGGGACCTCGACGCATACGCCGGCTGCCCGTTGACAGCCCGCCTCTTTCCGAACATCCTCCTGTTCTCGCTCCTGCAGCGACCCGTTTTCGGGGACGTTTCGCTCTCACCAACAAGCGATCAAGGACTTGCTTGCATCCAGGAGGACTCGCATCATGGCATCCGGTCAAGGTCGGACAACGACGCGGACGGTCTGGCTACTCGCCGCGACGGCGATGATGCTGCTGCCGGCGTGCTCGTCGGGCGCGCCGGGCGCGCCACAGGAGAAGACGGGGCAGGCGCAAAGCGCCGTCATCACGAACGGCGGATTCGAGACGGGAACAGCGGGCCAGCCGCCGCCGTCGTGGACCGTGAACCATTACCTGAACCCAGGCATCACGGTGCAGTCGCCGCAGACGATCGCCGGGCTCAACTGGGCGCCCGGGGGCGTGGCGAACACCGTGATCATGCACTCCGACACCGGCCCTGGAACCCAGACGGACCTCGCCCTCGGCGCGGCTGCCTCGCTGCGCTGGCCGCGGTACGGCAAGCAGGCGGCGATCGTCAACGGGCCGAACACTTCCGCCCTCTTCACCACGGGCGCGAACCGAAACGTCAACGAGCTGACGCAGACGATGACGATCGGCGCGGGTGACATCGATCCCGCGGACGGTCAGGTGCACATCCGGTTCACGGTCGCGCCCGTGCTTCAGGACCCGACGCACACGGCCACCCAGCAGCCTTACTACATGGTACAGGTCACGAACCTGACCAAAGGCAACGCGATCCTCTACTCCGACTTCAACCTGAGCGGCGCCGGCATCCCCTGGAAGGCGCTGACCGTCGGCGGCACCATCATCGACTACACCGATTGGCAGCTCATCGACGTCGCGCCCGGGCCGACCGGCGTGTCGATGGGCGACCAGGTCAAGCTCCAGATCATCGCCGCCGGCTGCCAGCCCTCCGCCCACTGGGGCGAGATCTACGTCGATGGGATCGGCCCTACGATCCCGGGCCTTTCGGTGCAGGGCACAGGGCCGGCCCAGGCCAACGCGGGCTCGAACATCGCGTACACTTTCACGTACAAGAACGGCTCCGCGTCGACCGCCTGCACCACCTCCGCGAACTGCTCGCCCAACACCGAGGCCTGTGTCGGCGGGTTCTGCGCCGAGACCGGCGTGACGATCGATTTCACCACGCCGCCGAATACGACCTTCCAGTCCATCACGCCACCCGCAGGCGCGACGTGCACGACGCTGCCGGTGGGCGGGACGGGGACCATCACCTGCACTTTCACGAACCCGGTGGGCCCCGGCGCGATGGGCACCTTCCAGGTGACCGTCAACATCGACGGCGCCGCGACGGGTCAGATCACCTGCGCCGCGTATGACATCCGCTCCACGCAGGAGACAACGCTCAACGGCACCAAGATCCTCACCAATGTCGGCTGCGCGACGGACGCCGACTGCCCGACGGGCGACTGGTGCAACGAGAGCGGCAACGCGTGCACGCCCAAGCTGGCGAACGGCACGGCGATCCCCACGGACCCGGCACACACCAATCCCACGCTGAACGGCACGTGCACCGCCGCAGCGGGCACCCTGGTGTGCACGAGCGCCGTGTGCGACACCGCCGACAACAAGTGCGGCTATCTCAATGGAGACGGCACCTGCACCGCGGCTACCGGCACCACCGTGTGCCGCTCGGCCGTGTGCGATCCCGACGGCATGTGCGGCTACGCAGTGGGCGACGGCCCCTGCACAGCGGCCAACGGCGCGACGGTCTGCCGCTCCGGGGCATGCAGCGTCAACGGCCTCTGCGAGCCGGCTGGCGGGTGCAATGTCGATGCGGACTGCACCGCTAGCAGCTGGTGCAACGAGTCGACCCACACATGCACGCCCAAGCTCGCCAATGGGACGGCGATTCCCAGCGACCCGCCCCACACCAATCCCACGCTGAACGGCACCTGCACCGCCGCTGCGGGAACACTCGTTTGCGTCGCTGCGGTCTGCGACACAACAGACAACAAGTGCGGATACCTGAACGGCGACGGGCCTTGCACGGCGGTCAACGCAACGACGGTCTGCCGCTCGGCGGTCTGCGATCCGGATTCCAAGTGCGGATACGCGGTAGGCGACGGGCCCTGCACGGCGGCCAATGCAACGACGGTCTGCCGCTCGGGCGTATGCAGCGTCAACGGGACCTGCGAGCCCGCTGGCGGCTGCAACGTCGACGCCGACTGCAGCGTCGGCAACTGGTGTGACGAATCGACGCACACGTGCACGGCGAAGCTCATCAACGGGTCTGCGATTCCCAGCGACCCGCCCCACACCAATCCCACGTTGGACGGCACGTGCACCACTGCCGCAAGCACGCTGGTGTGCGTGAGCGCAGTCTGTGACACGACGGACGACCGATGCGGGTACGCGGACGGCGACGGCCCGTGCACCGCGGCGGACGGGGCAACGGTCTGCCGGTCGGCCGCGTGCAGCGCCAACGGGCTTTGCATGCCGGCCGGCGGATGCAACGTTGACGCGGACTGCAGCGCCGGCAGCTGGTGCAACGAGACGACCCACGCCTGCACGGCGAAGATCGCCAACGGCGGCGCGCTTCCGAGCGACCCGCCCCACACCAATCCGACCTTGGACGGGGTGTGCACGGCTCCTGCAGCCATCCTGGTGTGCGCCAGCGGTGTCTGTGATACGGCCGACAACAAGTGCGGGTACGTCGACGGTGACGGCCCCTGCTCTGCAGCGAACGGCTCCCAGGTGTGCCGCTCGGCCGCGTGCAGCGCAAACGGCCTCTGTATGCCGGCGGGCGGCTGCAACGTGGACGCGGACTGCACGGCGGGCAACTGGTGCAACGAGACGGCCCATGCGTGCACGGCCAAGCTTGCCAACGGCACCGCCATGCCCATGGATCCTCCCCACACCAATCCCGCGCTCGACGGCACGTGCGCGACAGCCGCGGCTACGCTGGTATGTATCAGCGCTACGTGCGATATGACCGACAATGCGTGCGGCTATCTGAACGGCAACGGGCCCTGCACGGAAGCCAGCGGCGCAACGGTGTGCCGCTCGGGCGTGTGCGACGCTGACCTCAAGTGCGGATATGCGGATGGCGACGGCCCTTGCACGTCTGCGAATGGTACGGTCGTGTGCCGATCCGGGGCCTGCAGCGCCAACGGGCTTTGCGAGCCGGCCGGCGGATGCAACGTCGATGCGGACTGCACGGCGGGCAACTGGTGCAACGAGACAGCGCACACCTGCACACCGCGGCTTTCGAACGGCACGGCGATGCCGACCGACGCGCCGCACGCCAACCCGACACTCGACGGGACCTGCACCGCGGCTGCCGGCGCGCTCGTGTGCGCCAGCGGCGTTTGCGACACGACGGACAGCAAGTGCGGATATACGGTGGGCAGCGGCCCCTGCACCGCGGCGGACGAAGGCACGGTGTGCCGTTCGGGCGCCTGCAGCACCAATGGGCTTTGCGAGCCTACGGGCGGCTGCAACGTCGATGCGGACTGCACGGCGGGCAACTGGTGCAACGAGAGCGCACACGCCTGCACGCCGCAGCTGCCCAATGGCAGCGCGATTCCCACCGACTCGGCGCACGACAATCCCACGCTCGACGGCAGCTGCACGAGCGCGGCCGGAGCGTTGGTATGCGCGAGTGCGGTCTGCGATGCGGCCGACAACAAGTGTGGTTACGCCAACGGCGACGGCCCCTGCACGGCGGCCGACGGCAGCGCGGTCTGCCGCTCCACCGCGTGCGCCACGACGGGGCCCAACGCGGGTCTGTGCGAGCCCTGCATCAATGACTCGACCTGCGCAAGCCCCACGCCCGCGTGCGACACGAACAAGAATGTCTGCGTGACCTGCGTTCCGGGCGACGCCTTCCTGTGCACGGCCACGACACCCGTGTGCGACGCAACATCGGAGACGTGCGTGGCGTGCAACGGCGACCTCGGCTCGTCGGCAACCGACGCCTGCGCCGACTCTGCTGCGCCCACCTGCAGGGCTTCGGGCGAGTGCGCCAAGTGCACGACGAACACCGACTGCACCACCGGCACCCACGCCGGACCAATCTGCAATACCACCACAGGCGTTTGCGGTACCAACTGCACGCTGGACAGCGACTGCGCGTCGACCCAGTGGTGCAACGACCTCACGCCTCCTGGCGTGTGCTCGCCCAAGGTCGACAATGGCAAGCCGGTCCCGGGTGGAACGTGCACGCCGACGCTGGGCGGGCGGGCGTGCGTATCCGGCGTCTGCGACACCAACGACAACCTGTGCGGCTACAAGAACGGCGACGGCCCCTGCACCGATTCCAACGGCTCCGTGGTGTGCCGCTCCCAGACCTGTGCGACGAGCGGGCCGAACGCGGGGCTGTGCGAGCAGTGCACCGACAACACGGCCTGCAGCGGAAACAAGCCCATCTGCGATGCGGCCACGAACGAGTGTGTCGCCTGCGGTGGTGACCAGGGGACGAACGCGTCGAATGCGTGTCCTTCGGCAAGCCAGCCGTTCTGCGCGGCCAACGGTGCGTGCGGCAAGTGCACGAGCGACCCGGACTGCGAGACGGGAAGTCACGCCGGCCCGCAATGCAACACCGCAACAGGGGCGTGCGAGCCCTCCACCGTGGCCGACGCCGGCCCGGACGCCAACGACGCAGCCGCGTCGCCCGATGCGGACGCCGGCCCTGGCCTCGACAGCAGTGTGCCAGCCGCCGAAACACCGCAGAACGTGCTGGAAGGTGGCGGGTGCGGATGCGTGACGCCCGCGAGCGCGCCAAGCACCTCGGGCACGGCGGCGCTCATCGCCCTGGCGCTGGGCGCAGCGCTGGGCGCGCGTCGTTCCCGCCGACCGTAGTCCCCGATTCCCCCCTCCCTACATAACGTTCCCCCGCTTGACCATCGGGCCTCCGCGGGCTAAAGAGCGCGGCGTCTTCCCTGCCCACCTGCCTGGCTCTTCGTCGTGCACGGCTTTGCCGTCCGTGCCGGCGCGGGGCGACTCGATGTTCGCCATGGATTCGACAACTGCTGGCCTTCTTCCTGCACACAACGCGGCGGCCGACGATCGTCTGGCCCAAGAGATCAAACGACGCCGGACCTTCGCGATCATTTCGCACCCGGACGCCGGCAAGACGACACTCACCGAAAAGCTGCTGCTGTACGGGGGAGTCATTCAGCTAGCCGGAGCGGTCAAGGCAAAGCGCGGACGCGCGAGCGCGGTCAGCGACTGGATGGCCATGGAGCGGGAGCGCGGGATTTCGATCACGACGAGCGTGCTGGAGTTTCCCTACCGCGGCCTGCAGATGAACCTGCTGGACACGCCCGGGCACGCGGACTTCAGCGAAGACACCTATCGAACGCTGCACGCGGTCGATGGTGCGGTGATGGTCCTGGACTGCGCGAAGGGCGTGGAGTCGCAGACACGCAAGCTGTTTCGGGTGTGCAAGCAACGGTCGATTCCGGTCTTCACGTTCGTCAACAAGATGGACCGGCCGGGCCGGGGGCCGTTTTCCCTGGTCGGCGAGGTCGAGAGCGTGCTGGGCATCGGCGTGTACCCGGTGACCTGGCCGATCTTCCGCGGCGGCGCCTTCCGCGGGGTCTACCACCGCATGGCGCGCCGGGTGCACCTGTTCGACGAAGCCAAGGCCAGCGCCGCAACGCCACGCGGCGCGGAAATCGCCCCGATGATCGTCACCGGCGTAGAGGACCCGCTGCTCGAACGAGAGCTCGACGCCGACGGCTACCGGCAGCTGCGCGAGGAGATTGACCTGCTCGAGCAGGCCGGTGACCCCTTCGACATGGATCGCGTGCTGCGCGGGGAGCTGTCTCCCATGTACTTCGGCAGCGCCATCACCAACTTCGGCCTGGAGACGTTCCTCGAGTCGTTCAGCGAGCTGATGCCGCCCCCCGGCCCGCGCGTGACCGACCAGGGCATCCTCCACGCGGACCACGAGGAGCTCAGCGCTTTCGTGTTCAAGATCCAGGCGAACATGGATCCGGCGCACCGGGACCGCGTCGCGTTCGTGCGCCTGTGCTCGGGCCGCTTCCGTCGCGGCATGAAGGTCTTTCACGTGCGCACGGGCCGCGAGCTGCGCCTGGCCAATCCCACCCACTTTCTCGCCCAGGAGCGCAGCCTGGCCGAGGAATCCTATCCGGGCGACGTGCTGGGCGTGCACGACCCGGGCTTCTTCGAAATAGGCGATACCCTGACGGGCGGCTCCAAGCTCGAATTCGAGCCAATTCCCTCGTTCGCGCCCGAGCACTTCGCGCGCCTCATGCTGGTCGACCCTCTGCGGCGCAAGCAGTTCGCCCGCGGGATCTCCCAGCTCGCGCAGGAGGGAACGATTCAGCTGTACCGGCCGCCCGAGGGTCGGGGCGGCGATATCATCCTCGGCGCCGTCGGCCAGTTGCAGCTCGAAGTAGTTAAGTACAGGCTCGAGGCCGAATACGGCGTCGAGATCCGCTTCGAGCCCGTGTCCTCACGGGTCGCCCGCTGGGTCACCCGCAAGGACGGCGGGCCGGTCGCCATGTCGTCGCTCGAGACGGTGTTCTTCGGGCTGCCGGTCACCGACGTGCGGGACCGTCCCGTGCTGCTGTTCGAAACGGAATGGCAGGCCGAGCGGTCGCAGAAAGATCGCCCGGAGCTGCTGTTCTCCGAGACGGCCAGCGGCGTCGTGACCCGCGACAGCTGACCGGCATCGATCGACTGCTCCCGCCGCCGGACCACGGTCTGGCTATTGCGCCGGAAGAAACGTCTGCACGAGCCGGAAGCCGATAGACGAGTAGCGAGCATCCTTGGGCACGGAGGCCCGGCTCGCGGATCGGCACTGCGCCGGCGGCGACGCCGCGCTCCCACCCCTCACCTGGCCTGGGCCGTCCGCGGATATCGACGCTATCATCTCGGCCAACGGCTCGGGCTTGAGCGGCTTCGACGGATACTCATCCGTTACCCACTCGGCCGCGTTGCCCGCCATGTCGTACAGGTCGAGCGGGTTCTGCTGCTTTTGCCCCGCCGGGT
>JAJZQG010000402.1 GCA_021847645.1 Myxococcales bacterium | reverse complement strand
TTGCGCGCCGCCCGTACCTCCCGTGCTCGTTCCGCCCGTGCCCGCACCGGCCGCTCCGCCCGTGCTCGTTCCGCCCGCACCGGCCGCTCCGCCGGTATCCGAGCCGCCAGTTCCGGCACCTGCCGCTCCACCCGTGTTCGCCCCGCCCGCACCGGCCGCGCCTCCCGTGCCCGCATCGACTCCGATGCAGTCCGGGTCCTCGCTATCCGTCAGTCCATCGCAGTCGTTGTCGAACGAGTCTTCGCACGTCGTATCCCCCGCAGGTCCTTCGACCGACGGCAACCCCGGCACGCAGGACACGACGCCCGCCACACACGCGCCTTCGGCCCGGCAAGCCCCGACACCGCAGAACGGGGGCACGAATCCCTCGTCCACGAGCCCGTTGCAGTCGTCATCGACGCCGTCGCACGTGGTATCGGTCGCCGCGCTCGCGCTACACGCATATTCGCAACCGTTCGCGGGATTGCCGTCCAGGTCGTGGTAGCCCGGCAAGCACGACCCGATCACGCATTGGCCGGCATCGCACGCGCCCGTGGCGTTGGCCGGTGCGCACACCACCCCGCACGCCCCGCAATTCGACGGGTCCGTGAGCAAGTCGGCCGCGGCAAGCTCGCAGCCGTCGTTGAAGACGTGATTGCAGTCGAAGTAGCCAGCGGCGCACTTGGTGACCGCGCACAGCCCTGCGGTGCAGGCCGTCGTGGCGTTGGGCGCGGCGCAGGAGACGCCGCAAGCACCGCAGTTGGCCGGATCGGTCTGCAGCTGCGCGTCAGACACCTCGCACCCATCGGCCGCGATCTTGTTGCAGTCGTGGAAGCCCGGGGCGCACGACGACACGAGACACTGGCCGCCGATGCACGAGCCGGTGGCGTCGGGCAGCACGCAGGACAGCCCGCAGGCCCCGCAGTTCTCCATCGACGTCTCGAGGTCGGTCTCGCAGTCCCCCGCCGGAGGCAGGCAGTCTCCCGTGCCCGCCGGGCAGATCGCGGGCCCGCACACGCCCGACGTGCACACCTGGGTCTGGGGATCGCAGGTGATCGTGCAGCTGCCGCAGTGTTTGGGGTCGGTCGAGAATCCGGCGGTCGCATATTCGCAGCCGCTCGAATACAGCCCATCGCAGTCGGCATAGCCCACGTCGCAAGAGGCCACGACGCACGTGCCGGCGGCGCAGCCGGCCACCCCGTGGGCGACGCTACATGTCAATCCGCAGCCGCCGCAGTTGGACGGGTCGGTGTCGAAGTCCGCGACGGGCAGCTCACAGCCGTTGGAGACCAGACCATCGCAATCCACATAGACCGGATCGCACGCCGCGATGACACATACGCCCGACACACAGCCGGGCACGGCGTTGGGCATGGCGCAGACGTTGCCGCACGTGCCGCAGCTCTCCGGATCGGTCGACAAGTCCTGCGCCGGGTTGTAGTCGTTCGGGCAGCTATCGATCGCGTCCGGGACTCCGTCGAGATCCGTGTCCTTGTCGTAGAGAGTTTGCGTGACGTTCGAGGACACGTCGAAGTCGTTGAGGCCGACGCGGTAGCTGATGACGGCCTGGTTGGAGTACGAGGCATAGCCGTCGAGGTGCACAGTGAAGGAGACCTGTCCCTGCTGCCAGACGCCCAGGTTGCCGACGCTCCACGTCACCTTGCCATTGGCCAACGTGCCGCCGTTGGTGGCGGACACGAAGCTGGTGCCGGGCGGAAGCGCATCGGAGACGATGGCATTCATTGCGATGCCCGGGCCGTAGTTGCTGTACGACAGCGTGAATACGATCGAGTCGGACAGGGTCGTGACAGGAGCCTCCTTGCTGAGCTGCACGAAGGGCTGTCCCGACAACGTGGCGCAGGGAGCCTCGAACAGCGAATTGAGAAACAAGCGCGTGCCCTGGCTCGTGGGGTTCTTCGAGATCGGCAGCTTGACGTCGTACTGGTGCCCGCCCAGGTAGCTGACCTTGCCCAGCGTGCCGCACTTCTCCATGTTCGGCGGACAGGTGCCGTCCAGGTAGCCGGTCATCCAGATATCGTTGTCACCCTCCGGCGTGCCGTGCTTGGTGATCATGGTGATGCCGCCGGCCTTGTAGGTGTCACCGGCGGGCAACGAGTACGCAGGCTCGCTGCCGCCAATGGCCTTGAAGGCGCCGTCGAGCTGTCCAAAGGGCGAGTCGGCGTTGTAGAAGTCGACCGCGGTGGGCGTGGTGCCTATGACGAAGCCGTTGGGCGTGAGAAACAGGCCATTGGTCAGGTCGTTCTCGTAGGCGTTGACCGCCTGGCACTCGGCAAAGAAGTGAACGGGATAGTGGAGAAACGATCGGACCTCGGCCACGACCTCGGGAATGGCCCTCGCGTCGCTTACGTTCCAATGCATCGACATCAGCTGGCAGTACACGGGGTTCCCTGCACTATCGAACAGGGCCCCGTCGTGGTGATTCGACGTGGTCGGGCCTGCCACCTCGACCGGGGTGAGCATGTCCGGGCTCGTGTCCGGCCAGGCCGGGTCGAGCGTCGAGTCCGGAATGCCCGCCGCCTGCAGGTAGGTCCGCGCGATCTTCTGGTTGCCGTCGGCGAACATCGCGATGCTGGGCGCGACCACCAGCAACCGCGCCACGTCGCCGTCGAACGCGACGGTCGCCTGGTGCACCGTGGTGACGTTGGCCGCCTGCCAGGCCGCGATGATGGGAGCTGCCTGGGGAACGTCGGCCGAGTCGACGACCCAGGGTCCGCCGCGGTAGCCATGGCTGGCGATCGCGGCGCCCGTCGCGAAGTCGGTGGCCGACGTGGTGAAGTCCGTACCGCCGTACGCCTTGCCCTGCCGGATCACCCAGCGCACCGGCACGCCGTTGCGCAACAGCTCGTAGACCAGGCCGAAGGCCTTGAACATGCCGTTGTCCTGGTACGTCGTGTCCATGGGAATGATGAGCGAGCCGGGCGCAAAGGTGTCCGCGCGAGCTGTGGACGCCGCGCCCGTGAGGGCGATCAGAAGCAGGGCGGGAGGCACGACACGACGCATGGGAACTCTCCTGGAAGGTGGCGTTCCGGATCTCGGCCTCGGGGCATGAAGGGCCTAGGGTGCGACGATACGCCGGACCGGACGTCCGGACAAGGCTCGACCTGTCCGGCCCAGGGGTTCCGCAAGGCGCCGGGCGCAGCCCCCGGCGCCGGCCCCGCGGCGAATTTCGCGGGCTGCGGGGTGATCGCGGCCCAGCACCGTGGGGGGAGCGCGC
>JAJZQG010000181.1 GCA_021847645.1 Myxococcales bacterium | reverse complement strand
GGTAGCTTCGTGTACCTGAGCGCTGGCGTGGACGGCCCTCTGACCGCCCTGCTCGCCGCTGAGGCCCACGTCCGCGAGGCTCAGGCCATCGCTGATGAGAAGCGCACCGCGATCGATCACGTGGTCGACGACATTAACGCGCACCGCGCCGCCGCTGGGCTGCAGCCGTTGCACCCGCAGTCCGCTGCCGTGCTGGTGGTCGACGCGCAATGCCGCGCTGAGGGCGCGACGCCGGCAGAGCACGCCAAGCGGATCGCCGTCGCATGCGGTGCAGATCGCGTGTTCTGGCAGCCCCCAACGGCCTACATCGGCCGTGAGTCGGAGTGGATCCCGCTCGTGCTCGCCGCACTCGACACGGCATATCCGCAGAGCGCCGGGTCAGACGTGGAGTTGCCGCGCCCCGCGCCTCCTCCCGCTCCGTCATCGACCGAGCGATCCCGGATCGTGGTGTTGGACGCCCGCCCGGACAAGCCCGAAATGTGGACGTCAGCGCCGCCTGTCCAGGTGCATCGATCGGGTAGCCACGAGACGTGGGCCGCCGTCTCGAAGCACTGCGCCGCCGCGCCTCCCGGCCCCGCTGCCGACTCGCACGTCACTGTGTTGGAGTCGCGCTGATATGGCTTCCTGGCTACCGACGTTCCTCGGTCGGGAAAGCGGCCAGAATCCGGGCCGCTCGTGTTCCTTCCACGGCCAACACGGTCAAGCGCCTGCCCACGCACTCCACGTGGGCGAGACGCACGCGCTCTGCTCGCCTATCCTTCCGCGAGAACCCCGGCAACGACCGGACCGGGGGCGCTACGTGGGTGTCTAGACTCCATCCACGTAGCGCGCGCAACGGCGATTCTTGACTCATGCTCCCTGACTCCACGCTCGTAAAATCCGTCCGTCGCGACGGAAGATCCTTGTACTACAGCATGGCCGGCGGACGCTGGGATCTCCCCCAGCTCGTGGATGGTGCGTGGATCCCCGGCAAGTGGCGCGAGGGCAAGCTCTTCGCGACGACACCGCGGTTCCTGCACACGTTCGTCCGTGATGGGCACCAGTGCTACGTGGTCGAGGGTGATGGGCTGGTGCTGGACATCTGGGGCGAGCAGGCGTTCGAGCGCATGCGCCTGCTGCGTCCGCTCACCGACGATGAGCTGGGCGCGTGTCTCTCCGTCGCGTTCGAATTGCACGACCGCGAGCACACTACCGTGTACGCGGGCGCCCGTGTCCACGTCCACGATCGCGTGCTCGTGCATGCAGTGTTGGGCAACCCACCGGCCAATCGGTCGAGCGTTGTCGTGCATGCGTTCGGAGACGCGGTGGTGAACGTTCACGCCGGGACCGTGCTCGTGTTCGATGATGGGCGCGAAGTAGTGGTCGATGGCCCGGGTTGGCTCGCCGCGTATGGCCCAGGCGCCAGCGTTCCGCCCGTGGATCCATCGCGTCCACGGATGAAGGCGCACGGTCGCGTGTTCGGATTGTGAGGTGACGAATGACTGAGATCGATCTGCTCCTCCGTGAGCACCGAAGCGCCGTCCGCACCGCCGTTGCCCGGTGCGCTCGCAGCGGTGGCCGCCGAGTGGTTCTGATCATCGAAGACAGCGACCCGGCCGTGTCGGACGCCCCGCTGGACGCGACCATGCCCACCCTCCGCTCGCTCGGTCTCATGTCCGAGATTGCCACCGTCCCCGTCGACGCGACCCCGCTGCTGGCACTGGCCGGCGATGCGGATCCCGCGGTTCGTCATGTCGAGGTGCGCTCCCTGCGTGCGCCTCGTGCTCGCCGCAAGTAGCTCCCTCGCGCGCGCGGAGCGACCACTAGCATCGAGTGCAAGGGGCGCCTCGACTACGTAGCTCCCTCGCGCGCGCGGAGCGACCCTACGGTGAGCGCAAATTTGCGCCAACCGTCGCTCGTCTGACCCTCGCGCGCGGAGCGACCTGACGACGATGAATGTAGCGCTACTACAGGCGTTGCCACCGTCGACTCTTCGCCCTGCCGTTTCCACCCTCTTGCTCGGCGTCGGCCCGAGCGCGCCGAGGGTGCACGCCACCGTCGACCGATCCCCCTGCCGTTTCCACCGGTCCCGCCAGACCCCCGTGAATCCGGCGGCGGAAGCGGCGGAGCCCAAGATTGCGACGCCGGAGGCTATCCCACTGGAGGAAGATCCCGGCCCCGTCGTCGACATCGTGCGCGTGCCGTTCGATGGTGGGCACATCGAGGCGGTCAAGCGCGACGATGGGATCTGGACCATCTTCAAGCCCATGTGCGAGACGCTGAACATCGACGCGGAAGGTCAGCGCCAGCGCATCATGCGAGAATCATGGGCGAAAGGAACCACCTGTAAACTACAGGCGGTTGCAGCGGACGGGAAAGTCCGTGAGCAATTCGCCCTCCGTGCCGACATGATCGCGGCGTGGCTCTTCGGCGTGCAGACGGGCAGCATCCGGGAAGACCTTCGCCCCAAACTGGACAAGCTCAAGAACGACGCGGCGAAGGTTCTCGGCGCCTACTTCACCCCCGCCGCGGCCGAAGCTGCAGGCATCGACGTGGAGGCCATCGGCGCGGCCCTCTTGCAGACGGGCAGGCAACTGCGGGAGCAACGGGACCGCATCGCCCAGCTCGAGGCCCACGTGCCCATCGCGGCGCAGGAAGCTGTCAAGCCGCTGGCGAGACGATCGGGGTGTCTCAGGTCGCGGGAGACTACTTGTGCGGCTTGGCGCGGGGCTTCGCTGGCGGCTCGTCGTCCACGACCGGAGGCGCATTCAGATCGGCCGCGACCATCCGGGCGGCTTTCGCCTCGAGTAGTGGCAAGCCCTCGATGACGAGCGCCCGCACGACATCGCTCCGGGTCGGTGCGTGCCACGGTGTTGCCAGCGCTGCGGCGAGCGCGTCAATGCGGTCGATCAGGGCTTGTTCGACGCGAACCCCGATCTGCGGTCCCTTGTAAGGTCGGGTCATGTGGGTTCGGGTAACGCGATACGCGTTCAGCGTCCACTAGGTGTGACACATCGATCGATCGGATCGATCGAATCGCTTGACATCGTTGAACACGGTGGCGATACTGCGAGACATGACAACGCCGAACACCGTGGAACAGACCCCGACCCCGACCGTGAACGTTGGCGCTCGCCTCCCCGCCGATCTGGTAGCTCGCGTGGATGCCTACGCCGCAGATGCGAGCCGCCCTGGCTTGCGCCTCACACGCACCGATGCCTTGAAGATGCTCCTCGAGTACGCCTTGACGCCGAAGCCGGAGGTGGTCCGATGACCCCCTACTACCGTGCGCTCGTGGAGCTTGACGCCGCGCTGGCTCGCACTATCCGCCTCGCCGGGCCCGGCTGGCAGGCTACCTTCGCGGACGTCGCGACCCGGGCGGGCACCATCGACGCACGCCACGACGCCGGGGAGCTGTCCGACGATGACGCCGCCGGTGCCCTCGATGCCCTGCGCGTCGACCTGAGGCCGGCTGCCGCGTTGCTCTGAGGGGCGGACCCTCGCCGGCCCGTCGCCGGCTCAGAGCACCGGGGCGCATGGTGCGCCTGAACGAAGTGACCCCGCGCAGTGTGGCTGCCGGGGTCGTGGCCGAACCGCACAAGGAGATTCGACATGCAAACCGTATCCACTGACACTACGAACGTCCAGACCCTTGCCACCGAGGCCGCCAAGCTCGCGACCCTCGCGACCGACTACGACGCCGCACGCGAGGCGGAGCTTGACGCAGAAGCTTCCGTGCTCGACGCTGCGATCGATGCCGTGCGCCCCGCCCTCCGCTCGATGAGTAAGCGGATCGTCCAGTACAGCTACGAGACATCGGGTCGCAACGGCTGCAACCCCGTGAGCGAGACGCGCTACTTCGGCTCGCGTGGGATCGTGCTTGTAGACGACTACGAGCGCGTGAAGGACGAGACCGGCAACCGTGGCGACCTTAGCGGCGCGCGCCTCGTGCTCTTGAGCGATAGTACGCTAGCTCGGGTCAAGCGCTCGGGCTCATGGTCGTGCTGGCAGGGCGAGGCAGACACGTGGGAAGCCGAGATGTCGATGCTCACGCCACGCGAGGCGATGGATCGCTACGAGCTGGACGATTGCCTTGCGGCCCTTTCGGCGGCCGTGGAGACGGCAACGAAAGCGCTGAGCTCCGACGTGACCGACCGTGCACGCCAGCGCGCGGAGCGGCTTCACGCCGTCGCCACGCTCGCGAGGGGGGCGAAGTGAGCACGACGCATCGACACCGCGCAGTCCCGGCGCTCACCGAGACACGGCCGTTCACCGGCGCCGTGACGTGGCCCGAGAACCGCGCCGCACATGGTGGCGTGTGTTTGATCCAGCATTGCCGTTGTGGAGCTTGGCGCCCCGTCAACGCGAACGCTGGACAGACCGAAACAGGCTTGTGGGAACCGCCGGCGGCGGTGCGCGAGGTGCGCCCGTGAGCGCCTGCATGCACTGCGGAACCGCTGTCATCGGTCCATGGTCGACTTGCGCCACGTGCGCCGGCAAGCAGACCAGCCCCGTCTCCATCGACGTTGCGGACGCTCGAACGTTCGTCAAGCGCGCGACCGTCGCCGGAGGCCTCGCCGCTGGCGTGCTGACCCCCTGGGATGCCATGCGAGTCCGCAACGACGCCGTCCACGGGCGGGAGTGGTTGGATCTGGCCCACATGGTGGCCGATCACATCCGCCGCGAGCACGAGGTGTTCTTGGGGCCACGCAGGAAGGACGGCACGCGATGAGCACCAGCGACGTCGTGACAAGCGACGAGCAGTTCGAGACGCAGTAGCATCACCAGCCCGTCGTGACCTTGACCGGCACGGCGGGCGCCAAGTTTCGACGCGCGGGGGTAGCCCCGGGGAGTGAAAGACGATGGCACGCGAGGCAACAGGATCGGTCCAGCACAAGCGCGGGCGATGGTGGGCTCGCGTCACGGTCAAGGATGCCCAGGGCAACACGCATCGCCCGTGGGTCGACCTGGAGCGCCCTGACATCCCGAACACGCCGGAAGGGCGGGAGCAGGCGCAAGCCCTCGCCCTAGAGCGCGCCACGCTCGCCCGTGGTGGTGTCTACGAGCGCGACGACGAGCCCGAGACCGAGAAGCCGCTCACCCTCGCCCGCATCATGGACAAGTGGTTCGCGTTGATCGACTCCGACCCGGGCGACCTCCGTGGGTCCACGGTCTACGACTACAAGGCGCGCCTCCGCGCGAACGTGCTGCCCGTGGCGGGCTCGTGGGAACCACCCTTCACCGTGCCGCAGCTCCGATCCCTGTTCCGCGACATGAAAGGTGCGAAGTCCGCGTCGACCGTGCGCAACGTGGCCAACGCCTTGACGAAGATGCTGGACGACGCGCGGGCCGAGGGCTGGGTCGAAGGCGACAACCCGATGCGGTCGAGAGACGTTCGCATCGTACTCCCTTCCCAAACCTCACCTGATCCTGAAGATATCGTGTCGCTGCCCATTGCCGCCGTGCGGACGCTTCTGGGGTGCAAGCGAATACCGCAGGACCGCCGCGACCTGTATCTCGTGGCAGTCACCAGCGGGATGCGCGACGGGGAGCTGTATGGCATCCAACGCAAGGATCTCGATCTCGACTCGCCGATTCCCACCGTGAAGGTCCACCAGCAGCTTGCATCGGCTCGTGGCAAGGAGGCGCCGGTCATTGACAAGCTCAAGTCGAAGTGGTCGAAGCGCACGCTACCCTTGCACCCGAAAGCCGCTGAGAGACTACGCAAGGCGCTGGATGGGGCAGAGCCTGAAGCATTCGTCTTCGGGGATGGCAAGACCCGGCCTCGCGACGCCGATCTGATGCGGGAGCACCTAGCACTGGCTGGTCTGCCCATCGAGATCAACGAGGAGGCTGTCACCTTCCACGCGCTGCGCCGCACGTTCGCGACGTTGCTCGAGGCCGCGGAAGTGCCGGGCGATCTGGTCGATCGCATGCTCGGACACGCGCCGCAAAGCACGCGCGGACGGCACTACGCCGCGCCGAGCTTGGAAGCGATGCACAGGGCCATCTGTAAGATCCTGCTGGACGACCCGGCGGACGGGCCTCCTCGCACACCCGATCCGGGGGGCCAGACACGCCGCGGCGAATCGTCCCGTGCGGCCGTTCAATCGTCTCCGTCAATCGTCTCCGCGGAGCGTCACGATTGCTCGAATGACGAACCCCCCTTGTTTCTCAGTACCCCCGGGCGGAGTCGGACCGCCGGCCAACGGTTTAGGAAACCGCTGCTCTATCCACTGAGCTACGGGGGCAAATGCTTGGAAAGCGAGGGCTTTTAGCAGATCGCGACCCCCCGTGCAAGCCCTACGTGACCACGCTCGTGACCACGCTCCGCCATCACGCCACCTCGGGCAAGGCTTGCGCCGGGAGCAGGAAAGCGATCCGAGCAATCTCTTTCGCCAGGAACGGAAGCAGCTTCGCGGAGTAGTTCAGCGTCTTCGTGTCCCTCGGGCGGTGCCCCATCAGGCGATTATGCGCCGCATCGGCAGCGTGCCCTTCGGTCAACAGCGTGCTGAACATGTGGCGCAGGGCGTAGGGCGTCAGAGCTTCGCCTGCGAACGTGGTGGCGCAGCCCGCCGCCACCAGATCCTCGCGAAAGGTGTCCGCGTGCTCTTCGCGATACGCCATCCGAGCCAGACCGCGCATCGGTGCGGTCCACGTAGAACTTGAGGTGGCCGCGCGTGACGTCTGGGTACAGCGACGGTGTTCTGCGGATCATGCAGATCAAGCGCTGGCCGCCCGCGCAGAGGCGTTCCAGACACGGCGCGCCTTCGATGGCCTCCGTGAGGGTGCACTCGATGGCTGGCTTCAGCTTGTACTCGTCCTGCACGCCGTGCGGTTCGCCGTACTGCGCTTGGTTGGCGCGCTGCGGCCGCGAGGCGATTGCGCGCGCCAAATTCGCGATCGGCCCCGTGCAGGGGCTGCCGATCAGCGGATGGCGCGCGGCGCTGCCAGCGGTGGCGCATGCCCCGCGGCCCACTCTATGTCCTCCGCCTCCACGACGAGTCGCGTGATGGGATCGATGGCTCGCCGGATGGTGTCCTCGGATGTCGTGCCGTCAACCTGCGCCGACACTTCCTTCGCGACCGAGTCAACGTCGGCCCTCACCGGCTGCGTCAGGAAGACCGGCTGGTACAGGACCTTCCACGTCATGTAGATCACGGACTCGGCGGTCTTCGGAATGCCCCCGCCTCCGTGGGCGGCAAGGTTCGCGACGCAGAGTCGATGACGCTCCTTCAGTTGCCTCACGACCTTGTTGGCGATGCCCTCCCACCTTGGTGCGACAGCGGTGTCGCATCGGCAGATGACGATCCCGTTGTGATGATACTTGGCGTCCGTGGCGTGAGATTCGAAGCGTCGGAAGAGATTCCTCGCTCGCGCGCCAGTCCGGCCGACATAAAACTCTAGGTGACCCCGCGTGACATGGGCATGGAGGTACAGCGACGGCGTTCCGTGGATAATCCGGATCAGGCGCTGTCCAACCGCGGCGAAGTAGTCGAAGTGCGGCGCGCCTTCGATGGCCTCGGTGAGGGTGCGTTCGATGGCTGGCTTCAGCTTGTACTCGCCCTGCACGCCGTATGACTCGTCGTACTCCGTTTGTTCAGCGCGCAGCTTGTTGGTGTTGAACGCGACCGGCCTCATGGAGATCATGGTACGCTGCGGCGCCGAACGGCTACGCACGAAACCCGTCACCGCCATCGCACCGACCGTTGATCCCACCCCACCCCCGCCGTACTCTGCGTCCCTCCGCGGGACCATGCCGACAAAACGCCAGATCCTGGACCTGTTCAGCCGCGACGAGCTGATCTTCTACCTCGACCACTACGAGCTCGCCGTCGCCGACCGGCGCGTGAAGGCCGACCTCGTCGATGCGCTCGCACGCGCCCACCGCGTGCAGCTCGGCGATCTGCTGATCGTGCAGAAACGAGCCCGGCTGAAGGAGATGTGCGTCGCCCTCGGGCTCGACGACTCGGGCAAGGAGAAGGCCGAGATCGTCGAGCGGATCGTGGGACATGCCGGCCGCCGCGAAAACGCCGACGAGCCGGACGAGGCGCCGCCCGAACAGGCGGTGCAACCGGAGCTCGCGTCCATCCCGCCCACCGAGGAGCCGATGACGGCATCCACCGCGCCTTCCGTGCCCAAGCTCGAGTCGATCCTCGACACGCTGCCGCAGCCGCGCTTGCTCGACCTCTTCCGGCTGTTCGGCGCCGACATGCGCGACCCGTCCACCAGCAAGGAACGGCTTGTTTTCAAGCTCGCCCATCAGCTTCGGGGCGGGATGCCGGCCCTGCTCAAAGAGCTGGGCCGGGACGAGCTTCGTGCGGCGTGTCGTCGTCATGGGCTGTCGGATCAGGCGCGAGCGCGCGCCGAGCTCCAAGCCACGCTGCTCGAGGCGGCGGGGATCGACCCCAAGGCGGCTACGGCGCGGCCTCCAGCGCCCCGACCTGACGATCTGCCGTTCCCCGGCCAGGTCGTGGTCGCTCGGCATCGTCAATGGCTCGTGGAGAGTGTGGAGCTGGGCGAGGTGGGCGAGTCGCCAATGGTTCGCCTCGTGTGCCTCGACGACGACGATCCGGGCCGCGCGCTCGACGTGCTGTGGGATCTCGAGCTGGGCGCGCGCGTTGTGGAGCCCGAAACGCATGGGTTGACCGATGGGCAGCGGCTCGATCCGCCGTCGCACTTCGGCGCGTACCTGCACGCGCTCAAGTGGAGCGCGGTGAGCGCGGCCGATCCCAACCGCTTCCAGGCTCCGTTCAGGGCTGGCATCAAGCTCATGGCGCACCAGCTCGCGCCGCTCATGAAGGCGCTCGAGCTGCCGCGCGCCAACCTGTTCATCGCTGACGACGTCGGCCTCGGCAAGACCATCGAGGCGGGGCTGGTGCTGCAAGAGCTGCTGCTGCGGCAGCAAGCGAGCTTCGTGCTCGTCGTGTGCCCGGCGTCGGTATGCTTGCAGTGGCGCGACGAGATGCAGCGCCGGTTCGGACTGCGGTTCGAGGTGATGACACGGCAGTTCGTGTCGTGGCGCCGTCGGGAGCGTGGGTTCGGCACGAACGCATGGAGCACGCACAACCGATTCGTCGTGTCGCACGCGCTGCTGCGGCGTCCGGAGTATCGCGATCCGCTGCTCGCGCACCTGGGCGAACGCGCGCGCAAGGGCCTGCTGATCGTGGACGAAGCGCACGTGGCGGCGCCGGCGTCGGCGAGCAAGTACGCAACCGACACGGACATCACCCGCACGATCCGGGACCTCGCGCCGCGCTTCGACAACCGCTTGTTCCTGAGCGCCACGCCGCACAACGGGCACTCCAACAGCTTCAGCGCGCTGCTCGAGATCCTCGACCCGGTGCGGTTCACGCGCGGTGTGCCCGTGCAGGGACGCAAGGATCTCGAGTCGGTGATGGTGCGTCGGCTCAAGCGCGATCTGCGGCAGCTCGGCGTGGAGCAGTTCCCAAAGCGACTGCTCGTACAGCTTGCGCTTCGACATGATGGGCAAGCGTGGCGCGTCGAGGAAGCGTCGTACGACGCGGAGACGGGCGAGCAGCAGCCATCGTCGAGCCGCAAGCTCGGCGATGGGGCGCCGTCGGAGCTGGTGCTGGCCGAGAAGCTGGCGCGGTACACCGAGCTGTGCGCTCCGTCGGGGGGCACGGGAAGGCTGCCGTTCATTCATCTGCAACAGCGGCTGTTGTCGAGCCCGGAGGCGTTCGCCCGCACGCTGCAAGCACACGCGCAGGGCCTGGAAAAGAAGGGTGGGCCGGTCGCGGCGCCGGTGCAGCGCAAGCTCGAGCTCGACGGCGATCCCGAGGCCCACGGCGTATCCGACGAGGCTCTGGCCGAGGAGCAGGAGGCGAGCGTTCGAGCGGCGAGCGCGTCGCTGCCGAGCCCCACGGAAGAGGCGCGTGGACTGTTGTCTGAGATGCGCGCGGTGGCTGAGAAGGCGCGACGTCAGCCGGATGCGAAGGCGATGGCGCTGCTCGAGTGGATGCGCAAGAACCTGTGCCCAGCCATCGGGCTGGGCGAGGACACGCGGGCGGATCGTTCGTGGACCGACCGTCGGGTCATCTTGTTCACCGAGTACGCCGACACCAAGCGGTACTACGTGGACCTGCTGGCGCAGGCCATCGCGCACACCGACGGGTCCGAGCAGCGCGTGATGACCTACCATGGCGGCATGGGCGACGAGGCGCGCGACGAGGTGCAGCGCGCGTTCAACAGCCTGCCCGACGAGCATCCGGTGCGCATCCTCATCGCCACCGACGCGGCGCGCGAAGGCGTGAACCTGCAAGCGCACTGCGCCGACCTGTTCCACATCGACATCCCGTGGAACCCGGCGCGTCTCGAGCAGCGCAACGGACGTATCGACCGCACGCTTCAGCCCGCCGACGAAGTGCGCTGCCACTACTTCCTGTACCCCGACCGCGTCGAGGACCAGGTGCTCGAGACGGTGATCCGCAAGGTCGATACGGTGCAGCGCGAGCTTGGATCGCTGGGCGCGGTACTGCTCCAGCAGATCGAGACCACGCTCGAGACCGGCATCACGCGGAAGACCCGCGCCGACGTGGACCGGATCGGCACCGACGCCAAGACCACGACCGTGGACACGGAACTCGAGGATCAGCGAAAAGACCTCGAAGAACTGCGCAAGGAGATCGACCGGGCGGCGCGGAGGATGGAGGCGTCGCGACGGTCGCTGGAGGTGGCGCCGGACTCGCTGCGCGGGGTCGTGGAGATCGGGCTTCACCTGGCGGGCGCGGCGGCGCTCAAGCCAGCGGGAAAGACGAGCGACGCTCGTCCGACGTTCGAGCTGCCGCCGTTGGATCGCTCGTGGGAGCGAACGCTCGACACACTTCGTCCGCCGCGCGGGCGCACCGAGGCGTTCTGGGAATGGCGTCAGAAGCCGCCGCGGCCGGTGACGTTCCACCCGCTGACCCGGCTGTCCGAGGACGCGGAGCAGCTTCACCTCGCCCACCCGTTCGTGAAGCGCATCCTCGACCGCTTCCTCGCGCAGGGCTTCGGGGCGCATGACCTGGCGCGAGTCACGGCGGTGATCGCGCCGGACGAGCAGGTCGTCCGCGTGGTCGGCTTCGCCCGGCTCACGCTCTTCGGGACGGGCGCTGCCCGTCTGCACGACGAGATCGTGGGGCTTGCGGCGGCGTGGTCCGGCGCGGCGAGCGAGATCGAGCCTTACAAGGACAGGTTCACGGCGACGCGGAGCGTGGCGCTGGCCGAGAAGCTGCTGGCAACGGGCGCCGCGGGGCCGAACAAGACGATCTCGGCCCGCGTCCGCAGCCACAGCGACGCCCTGTTCAAGGCGCTCTGGCCGCACCTCGAGGCCGAGGCCGATGCGCTGGCGACCGAGGCACGGAAGGGCCTGGTGCAGCGCGCCCGCAAGGAGGCCGACGACCTGCGGGCCTTGATCCAGCGCCAGCAGACCGCCATCGACAAGGCCGAGGCCAACCTGCGGCAGCAGACGCTGTTCGAGGTGCAGGACAAGGACCAGAAGC
The DNA here is from genome assembly GCA_021847645.1 of Myxococcales bacterium. Classification (GTDB taxonomy): domain Bacteria; phylum Myxococcota_A; class Polyangia; order Polyangiales; family Polyangiaceae; genus JAJZQG01. The sequence goes on along the minus strand of JAJZQG010000181.1, from coordinate 6,620 downwards.
GTCAGGTCGAGCTGGACTTGCAGCACCTGGAGCGTCGTCGAGGCGAGGCGGCCAGGGAGCTGGTCTCCGAGCCGGAGGCGATTGAGGCGCTGTATGACGTCAGGATGACCCGCCTCACGCCTGTCGGGCTCGTGGTGGTCTGGCCGGAGGCGATGTCATGAGGCGACAGCTTCCTGAGAGCGCGGATGCCTACAGTGCCGTGCTCGAGGACATCGCGGTCATTCTCGAGCAGGCGCGCCGTCGCAGCGCTCGTGCGGTGAACACGATCATGACCGCGACCTACTGGACAGTGGGGGCGCGCATCGTCGAAGGCGAGCAAGGCGGCGCAGCCCGCGCCGGCTACGGTAAGGAACTCATCGCCCGTCTTTCGAAGGATCTCACGAAGCGGTTCGGCAGGGGTTTTGGCGTGGTGAATCTAGCGCAAATGAGGCGCTTCTATCTCACCTGGCCGGCCGACAGCATTCTTCAGACAGCGTCTGAAAGATCGGCCCCCGAGATTCTTCAGACAGCGTCTGAAAAATTGGCGGGCCGAAGAGTCCAGACACCGTCTGGACCATGGACGCGAGAGTCCGAAAACGACGTGTTGGCTGCGCGATTTCCGTTGCCGTGGTCGCTGTACGTGCGGCTGATGGCGGTGGCAAACGACGGCGCACGTGAATTCTACGAGCAAGAGGCGCTGCGCGGCGGTTGGACCGTTCGCCAGCTGTCTCGTCAGATCGATAGCCAATACTACGAGCGAACCGCCCTCTCGCGGAACAAGGCGTCGATGCTGGTGAAGGGGCAGCGCAGCGAGCCGTCGGATATCCTCTCCCCAGACGAAGAGGTCAAAGATCCCCTGGTCCTGGAGTTCCTGGGGCTGAAAGACGAGTACTCCGAAGCCGACCTGGAAGACGCGCTGATTCACCACCTCGAGGCGTTCTTGCTCGAGCTTGGCAACGACTTCGCGTTCATCGGCCGGCAACGCAGGCTTCGCATCGACGATACGTGGTATCGCGTGGACCTGCTGTTCTTCCACAGGCGGCTTCGATGCCTGGTGATCATCGACCTGAAGCTCGGCCGCTTCACTCACGCCGACGCCGGGCAGATGCATCTGTATCTGAATTACGCCAGAGAACATTGGACCCAAGAGGGCGAGAATCCTCCCGTGGGTGTCATTCTGTGTGCAGGGAAGAGCCAGGCTCTCGTGCGATACGCGACAGACAACCTCCCCAACAAGCTCCTTGTGCGAGAGTACCTGACAGCGCTGCCGGATGAGAAGGTGATCGCGGAAGAAATCCAGCGAACGCGCAAGCTCCTCGAGCAACGCGGCAAGCGGACCGGCGAGGACGAAGGGAGGGCGCTGTGAGCAAGGACCGCGACACCCGCTTCCATGAGGAATGGCTTGGTCTGGCGCAGCCCATCGAGGGCCTGGTGTTCAGCGTCCCGGTGCTGGCCGACGCGCAGATTGCCCCCGAGATCCGGCCCGAGCTGTCGGCGCAGTTCGAGTCCCACGTCACGAACGGGGAGAACGGTGCTCCGCGCCTGCACAGCACGCCGCGGTTCTTCCGCGAGTTCCTGGGGTACGACCAGGCAGGAATGCTCGTGCCGCGTGACGAGCTGCCGGCCGAGCTGAGCTTCTACGCGCCAGAGGGCGGACAGGAGATTCGCCCAAGTTTCGCGCTGGGGCGTGGGCCGTTCGAATCGGATGACCCGTTCGCGGCGTTTGAGGGATCGAGCACGAGCACGAGCACGAGCACCAGCACGAGCACGAGCACGAGCACGAGCACGAGCACGAGCACGGGATCGCTGGCGGACAAGTACTTCGCCCTGGCCTGGAACCTCCAAGAGCACGCAATCGGCATCGACCTCGATCACGCCGAATCCACCACAGGCCCGTGGCGATACCCACCTACGGCGAAGTTCGAGCGGCTGCTGCGGCACGTCGGGATCCCGATTGGCATCTTGTCCAACGGCGAGAACCTGCGGCTCATCTACGCCCCTTCCGGCGAGACCACGGGGCATCTCACGTTCCGCGTGAAGGATCTGCGCGAGCCTGCGGGCCGTCCAGTCCTCGCCGCGCTGGACTTGCTGCTGCACGCGCGGCGGGCGTATCAGGCGGCTCCGCAGTTCACGCTCGAAGGGCTGCTGGCCGAGAGCCGTCGCCGTCAGGCCGACGTTACGTTGGAGTTGGCCAACCAGGTCTTCGAGGCGGTCGAGATCCTGGTGGCCGGCTTCGAAGCCGCGGCGGCGCGGGACTGCACGGGCAATCGCCTGGACTGGCTTCGTCCGGCGCTCGAGGCCGAGGGCGACCACTTCTACCAGGGCGTGCTGTCCGTGGTGCTGCGCCTGGTCTTCCTGCTCTACGCCGAGGATCAGGGCCTGCTGCCGGTCGAGCACCCGATGTACGCCCAGCACCTGAGCCTGTTCGGCCTGTACGAGCGGCTCAGCCACGACGCCGGCGCGCATCCCGAGTCGATGCACCATCGGTTCGGGGCCTACGGGCAGCTCCTCGCGCTGTTCCGGGCCGTGTTCTTCGGCGTGCGGCACGGCGGCCTCGTACTCCCGCCGCGTCGGGGCAAGCTCTTCGACCCCAACGCCTACCCGTTCCTCGAGGGCGGGCAGCCGGAGTGGACCGCCGCGGTGGTGTCGCCGGAGGCGCGCGCCCAGGCCCTGCCGCCCAGCATCGACGACGGCACCATCTACCGCATCCTGCACCAGCTTGTGGTCTTCGAGGGGCAGCGGCTCAGCTACAGGGCATTGGACGTCGAGCAGATCGGCTCTGTGTATGAATCGCTGATGGGGTATCACGTGCTGCGGCTCAACAGCCCCGCGGTGCGCATCGGCAAGCACGGCGTGTGGGTCGAGTCCGAGGCCGTGCGCGCGATGAGCCCCACGGACCGGGGCAAGCTATTCAAGGAAAGCTGCGGGCTCAATCCCGGCCCGGCGCAGGCGCTCGAGAAGGCCATCAAAGACGCCGGGAAAGACGAATCCGCGCTCGTCGAGGCGCTGTCCGGCCAGGCCGTGGGCAAGAAGGCAGAGATCCTGCGTCGCAAGGCGGCAGCCGGGCGTCTTGTGGTGCAGCCCGGCGAGGAGCGACGACGCACCGGCAGCCACTACACGCCGCGCTCGCTCACCGAGAAGGTGGTCAAGCGCACGCTCGAGCCACTGCTGGCGTGCATCGGGGAGACCCGGACAGCCGAGCAGATCCTGGAGCTGAAGATCTGCGATCCGGCCATGGGGTCGGGCGCCTTCCTGGTGGCGGCGTGCCGCGAGCTGGCGGGCGAGATCGTGCAGGCGTGGACGCGCAGTGGCGAGCTGTCTGCCATCATCGAGCAGCACGGCGACGCGCACCTGCACGCGCGTCGTCTCGTGGCGCAGAAATGCCTGTACGGCGTGGACAAGAACCCGGCAGCGGTGGAGCTGGCGAAGCTGTCGCTCTGGCTCATCACGTTGAGCAAGACCCTGCCGTTCACGTTCGTGGACCACGCGCTCCGTCACGGCGACAGCCTGGTGGGCTTCGACTTCGACCAGATCCGGGCGTTCCATTGGAAGCCTCAGAAGCAGCTCGAGCTGTGCGAGGTCACGCTGCGCGAGGCGCTGGAGCAGGCGGTGGAGCTTCGTCAGCGCATCCTCACGTTGGCCGACAAGGAAGATCCGGCGTCGCAGGAGGAGAAGCGTCGTCTGCTCGACTTCTCGCAGCAGGCCATCGGGCGCGTGCGGCTCGTGGCGGACGTGTGCGTGGGCGCGTTCTTCGCCGAAGCGAAGGACGCGGCGCGGGAGCGAGAGCGGAATCGACGGCTCGGGCTGGTCGAGGCGTGGCTAGCCGGGGATGAATCGAAGCGTGCGGAGCTGGAGGACCTGGCGCGGGAGATCCGCAAGTCGGTGAGCCCGTTTCACTGGTGGATCGAGTTTCCCGAAGTGTTCTTCGAGGAGCGGCCGGATCCGCTGGAGGGCGGGAAGGTGAATCGGGCGGCGTTGATGGAGGCGGTGGTGGGGAACCCGCCGTTCTTGGCCGGCAAGAGCATATCGACCCAATATGGGGACGCCTACGCGGACTGGCTCTTCGCACTAGACGCAGGGAGCCGAAGCGCAGACTTGTCTGCGCACTTCTTCCGACGCGTATCGACATTGCTCGGCGATCACGGGAGCTTCGGCCTGATCGCCACGAACACGATCTCGCAAGGCGACACTCGGGCCGCCGGACTCTCCAGGTTGTTGCAGGCGAATTGGCAGTTCTATGACGCGACCTCCTCCATGCCATGGCCCGGCGTCGCCGCCGTCAGCGTCTCGCTTGTTCACGGCGCCCACGGCTCCGCCCGCGGCACGGTGCCGATACGGCTGAACGGCGAGCCTGTTCCCGTGATCAACTCGATGCTCAAGCCCAACGACGAGCGGCAGAATGCGGTCCAGTTGCGAGCGAACCACGCGGCTGCTTACGTTGGAAGCTACGTCCTCGGCCTCGGATTCACGCTGACACCTAAAGAACGGCAAGCGCTGATATCGAAGAACGCCAAGAACACGCAGCGGATATTCCCGTACCTCGGAGGGGAGGAGGTCAACACAAGCCCGACGCAGAGCCACAGCAGGTACGTGATCAGTTTCGGCGACATGACGCTAGATCGAGCCGCGGCGTGGCCAGATCTCCTCGCGATAATCCGACACAAGGTCAAACCGGAACGAGACAAAGTGAAGCGAGACGCACACCGGATCTACTGGTGGCACTACGCGGACAAGCGTCCAGGGCTCTACGCTGCCATTGAGCCGTTGAAGCGATGCCTCGTGACTTCCGGAATAAGCAAGCACCGGGTCTTCGCGTTCTCGCCGACCGACCGCGTCTTCTCGCACAACGTCTACGTGTTCCCGTTGTCGGTCTATTCGAGTTTCTGCGCGCTCCAGGCGCGCCCGCACATCGCTTGGACGGCGCTCCTCGCCTCTGGTCTCGAAGATCGAGGGGGCTACCGACCGTCCGACTGCCTCGAGACATTCCCCTTTCCCAAGCCCGACCCGCGCACCATCATCCCTGAGCTCGAGGCCATCGGCGAGAAGCTCTACGAAGCCCGCGCGAAGCACATGGTCGATACCGACCAGGGGCTAACCAAGACCTACAACGCGATCAAGGACCCGTCCTGCACCGACCCGCGCATCCTCGAACTGCGCGAGCTGCACGAGCAGATGGACCGCGCGGTGCTCGATGCGTACGGGTGGACCGACGTCGCCGTGCCGCCGTACTGCCCCTTGTCCGACGCCGACCGCGAGGCGGTGCAGGCGTTCGAGGACGAGGTGATCGACCGCTTGTACGTGCTCAACGCGGAGCGGGCGCGGGAGGAGGAGCTCCTGGGCAAGGCGGACGCGGCCAAGGGTGGGGGGAAGAAGGGCGGCAAGCGGGGGAAGAAGGTTCCGGAGGGGCAGGGAGGGTTGTTTTGAAACAGAAGCTCACCACGGAGCCTGGGACACCGGTGGGTTGATGCGGGTCTCTCGAGCGGATATGGGTGGTTGCATGAGGAATGAGGCATGAAGACGCGAGGCAAGAGAAGGGTCGCTCCGAAGGCACCGTCGAGCCAGGCAGCTGGCGTACCCGACACGACCGGTCACCTCGCGTCGCTCGAGGTCCATGACTTCAAGTCGCTCAAGGCGGTGGACTTAGAGCTCGGGCAGGTCAACGTATTCGTGGGCGCCAACGGGTCGGGCAAGAGCTGCCTGCTAGAGGCTGTCGGGATCCTGGGAGCTTGCGCTGCCGGTGTGGTGGATGACCAAGCACTCCTCCGACGTGGCGTGCGGCCGGGCGTGCCCGAACTCTACAAGAGCAGCTACGCGAGTGAGAAGATTGCGCCTAAGATCTCATTGCGGGGGCGATCGAACGCGGATGTTGTGTACCACGCCTACATCACGAACCCCACGAAGACGCCGCGGCCCTATTGGGTATTCGGCAACGAGACGTTGTCGCTTGGCAATGACGTTCTGGCCTCGCGAGGCCCAAAGGGCAACGCGACGGCGCTCGACATGTCAGTCCCGCTCGAAAACGGCCGGAGCGTGACGACGCTCGCGCGGGCGAGCCAGAACACACCGCAGGTGGTACGCAACTTCCTGGCAGCGCTCGACGATTTCGCGATCTTCGCGCCCGTTACGCCCGTGCTTCGTGGCATTGCCCCGGACTCCGCGCCTCGCAGCCCTGTGGGCCTGTACGGGGGCCAACTCGCGGAGGCCATCAGCCTGCTCGCGACGCAAAGGCGCGGCAAGGCTGTTCTGCGCGAAGCTCTCTCCCTCGTTGACTGGGCGGCAGCGATCACGGCAGGCGAGCCGTCCCGAAGCATTCTGTCCCCGAGCGTGCCGACGAGCAGGTATGTGGTCGAGTTCCGAGACCGCTATATGGCAAAGAAGCGGGACATCTTGTCTGGATACGACGCGAGCGAGGGTGCCCTGTACATTCTCTTCATGCTCATTCTGGCGACCCACGGGCAGTCGCCTTGGGTGTTCGCGATCGACAACTTCGATCAGGCGCTCAACCCCAGGGTTGCGCGTGCGCTCACACGAACCTTTTGCCGTGAAGTCCTTGCAGCCGGCAGGCAGGTCTTCCTCACGACCCACAACCCGCTCGTGCTCGATGGTCTAGACCTGAGCGACGATCGCGTGCGGCTGTTCAC
>JAJZQG010000180.1 GCA_021847645.1 Myxococcales bacterium | reverse complement strand
CCAGCCGTGCACACGCCGGATTGGCAAGCGTCGCCCCAGCTGCATGCGTTCCCGTCATTGCAGGGCGTGCCATCGGACTTCGTCGGATTGCTGCACCGGCCGGTCAACATGCTGCACGCGCCGGCCGTGTGGCATTGGTCGAGCGCGAAACACATCATCGGTGCGCCGCCCGAGCATGTTCCATTGTTGCAGGTCGATCCGGTATAGCAGGTTCGCGTGCACGCCGGTCCGGTCAGCGGCGTGTAGATGCACCGCCCCAAGAACACGCTGTAGTAGTCCGAGGTGCACGGGTTGAAGTCGTTGCAGATGACCGTCGTGCGCGGGTGCATCTGCCCCTCGCTCGGCACCTGCACCGCGGCCGTCGACTCGCTCGACGAAATCGCGGGTGGCGGGGCAGCGGTGAGCGACGCGCTCGGACGCGCTTGCGATGTTGCTGCCGCTGTCCCGTCGCTCTCGCGACAGGCACTTGCTGCGAGCAAGACCCACATGCCAACGCAAATGGCCGCACAGCGACCAATCCAGTCGATTCTCATGACAGACCTCAAGCATGTACGCCGCGTGAGACGGACGCTCCCGTCCGCCGACGCCGCGGCAAGCCAAACCGCAGTCGTACGTCACCCGCGCGGAGCCCGAATCCGGCCTCCGCCCTTCACTCCTTCAACTCGCTCCCAGATGTCCCTCCGAGGCTATTTCACCATCTTCATCACGGCATGGCTGGTATCAGTGACCCAGAATACGCAGCAGTCGCTCGCGACAATAGAGCCCGGGAACCCCTGCCCCGTCGCGCGCTGCTCCCACTTGTGCGGCCACACAATGGCAGGCCGCAGTTGCCAGATGTTCCCCACCCCGCTCGCGGCGTACAGATTGCCGCCTTGAAGCGTGTAATTCACTAGGCCGGCGTCGACGGCGGGGAACGTCTCCACCCAGGTCCCGGGCACCTCGGTCCGCTTCAGACCTTCGACGTCTATCCAGTATACGAAGTCATCGTCCACAGCTACCTTCCACGGCGAAGTCAGGTTCGACGCCACGGTCTGGACAGCGCCACCGTCTTCGGGAACGCGCAGCACCTTGCGGTTGCTGCCGTCGCGGGTCGCCCAATAGACGTATCCGCCCCGGTACGCGAGCGACATTCCCTGCACGCCAAGCTGGTCGGATGTCAACGTCACTGGTTGCAGCGCCGGCAGGTCCGCCCGAACGACCCAGTCAAGGCCCGAGTCGTCGCCGTCCGTCCAAAAGAACTTTCCGCCCTCGTAAACCGCTCCGAAGGCCAAGGATCCCGCCTTCGCAGTCCCGAGCATCTCGACGGGCCCGCCTCCAGCCTTGCTCGTCCTCGCCAACGCATCCGAGTCGGAGAAGGACTGCAACGCCGCGATGTACACGTTCGTGTCATCGACCCAAATGTACTTGGCGTAGCCGGCCCACTGAGCGGACCAATCCGCCACCAGCTCCGGGTCCGCGCTGCCATCCTGAGCCTGTCGCCAAATCTGCCGTTGGTTCCACTCCGCCCAGTAAACATAGACGTCATCCACGGCGAGGTAGCTGGGTTCGTCGTCATACGCCCCAAGCGCCACCGGCCCGCACCATCCGCTGTCGCACGCCCCGCCCTGGCAATCATGCCCGCACGCGCCGCAGTTGTGCCCGTCGGCCTGCAGGTCCACGCACGTGCCGCCGCAGAGCGTCCAGGTGGGCAGGCACACGCACGCCCCACCCTTGCACTCCTCGCCAACCTCGCACACGGTGCCGCAGCCCCCGCAGTTCGTGCTGTCCGTGTCCGTGTCCACGCAGGCTCCGTCGCACACGACCTGCTGGCCGGGACAGACGCACTCACCCGATTCGCATGCCGCGTTCGTGGCGCACACCGTCCCGCATGCCCCGCAGTTCGTCGTGTCCGTTGCCTCGTCCACGCACACGCTCGCGCACGCGTCCTGCCCGGCCGGGCACTCGCAGATGCCGCCCACGCACGACGCCCCCACCGCGCACGCTTGTCCGCAACCGCCGCAGTGCTGGAGGTTCGTCGCCTCGTCCACACACGCGCCCGAACATGGATCCGTGCCCGCCGGGCATTCACAGATGCCCATGTTGCAGGACGCGCCGGTCGGACATGCGTGACCGCACCACCCGCAGTCGTCCGGATTGCTGACGATGTCCGTGCACACCCCGCACCAACTCTGCCCCGCGGGGCAGCCGTCACCGGGGCTGTCCATTACGTCGGAGTCCGCCGCGTCGTCCCCGTCCGAAGCCTCGGGCGCAGTGTCCGCCGTCACATCGGCCGGCGCATCGGATTCCGACTCATGGATAGCCGTATCCGCGATAGCGTCGGCGGGAGGTCCCGAATCCATGACGCCGGCACCGGCATCCCAGCTCGGGTCGATCATGTTCACGTTCCCGCCGCAGCCGGCCAGGAGCGCCACCAGAGCAGGAAAGCAGAGCGTGGTTCGGAGCCCCCAACGGCTCGAGGTCCCATCGCGGGAACCCCGCCTCACGGCTTGAGAGAGACGCGAACTACGGTGTTGTGCACGCAAGTAAGCACGCATTGTCTTCATGCTTGGTCATCGCGCGAGCATTGCCGATACGGGCCAGCGCGTCGCGGTAGGACTCGCCTATGCTGCCAGGCTCTCTGCGTCAAGAAGTTTCTGAACATGGAATCCATGGCGCAGTTCGAACGTCCATCCCCGCCGCCTCTCCGGTAGTAATATCCCCTCGCCATGCCCACCGACTCCCTCTCCACCCGCCGCCGCGCCCTGCACCTCGCCCTAACCGGCCTCGCCGCCGGCCTGCTGCCAGGCCTCGCCTGCGCTCCAACGCCCGCCGCGACGCCGCGCCCTGCGTTCCCTCCCCGGCCCCAAGCGCCCGCGCGGCCCTGCACGCTGCCCCTGCCCGCCGGCCTGTCCGCCAACGACCGCGCGCTCGTCTCATCGCCGTCCGAGGCGCTGCCCATCGTGCTTCGCACGCCCGGACAAGACGGCGTGTTGAGACATCTTGCAAGGCAGTTGACCCTTGCCGACGCCGCCCAGATCGATCGCCTCGAAGCCCACCTGCGCGCCTCGCTCGCGGCCAGCAACCGCGGTGTGGGCTTGGCCGCACCCCAGGTCGGAATCGGCGCCCGCGCCGTCGTCGTGATGCTCGGGGCCAGGAGCGACAAGCCGAGCGTGGGATTCTATGTCAATCCGCGCATCGTTCAGCGCAGCGACGACGTCACGCTCGACTACGAAGGCTGCCTGTCCGTGCCCGATGTCTGCGGCATGGTGCGGCGCAACCGCAGCATCGTGATCGAGCACGGCATGCCCGAGGGAGCCGCGCTGCGCATCGAAGTGACCGGCTTCGACGCGCGCATCTTTCAGCATGAGATCGATCACCTCGACGGCGTGCTGTACATCGACCGCGTCGAGGGCGGGCTGCAGCCCAAGGATCGCCTCAAGGAGCTTCGGGACCAGTTACGCAAGGAGCACCCGGAGCTGGCCATGGCCGCAACCGTGCGGGACGATCGTCTGGCCGCGCTGTAGGGCGCCGGGGCGCGGCTCGCGGAACGCATCGACCGCCACGCGCGAATGCGGGTGGCCATCCTGCGCCAAGAGGAGATAATCCCGCCGCCATGGGTGAGCTCGCGCTGGTGCGTCCACGCAAGCGACTGTTCCTGGGACTCGCGTCGCTGGGGCTGATCGTGTCTGCCGCCGCTGTCTATGCGCTGTGGCTTGTCATGTCGCCCGGGCTCGAGCGCATCCACGCGTGGCTGCCGTATGTCGTGGCGGCCGTGCTGGTGCTCGCCGTGCTGGTCCTCGCCTTCGGCGTGCTGCTCATCGTCCTGGCGGTGCTCGGCCTGCCCATCCTGTCGACCGCGCGTCGCGTGGCGTGGTGGGCGATCAACCTGATGTTCCCGATCGCGATCATGCTCGGGCGTCTCGTACGCATCGATCGGGAGCGCATCGAGCGTTCGTTCATCGAGGTGTCCAACCACCTGGTGCGCAACCACCGCCACGAGTTTCCGCCCGACCGCGTGCTCATCCTGGCGCCGCACTGCATCCAGCTCGACGTATGCCGGCACAAGATCACCAAGCGCGCGGACAACTGCAAGCAGTGCGGCAAGTGCAATGTGGGCGGGCTGCTCGAGATGTCCAAGCGGCACGGCGTGCACATGGCGGTCGTGCCCGGCGGCACGCTCGCACGGCAGGTGATCAAGTCGCTTCGTCCGAAGGCGGTGCTGGCGGTGGCCTGCGAGCGAGACTTGGTGACCGGCATCCAGGACGTGTTTCCGCTGCCGGTCATCGGCGTGCTCAACGATCGGCCGAACGGTCCGTGCTGCAACACGCGGATCGACGTCGCGTCGGTGGAGAAGTCACTGTGCCTGTTGCTGGGCAAGCGCGACGAGGGCTGAGGCCGCGTGCTAGAGCATGCGACGATGAGCGAAGCGCACGAGACGGGCCTGCGAGGCATGGTACAGCGGCTACGCGCCAGGCTGGGAGCCGTCTGGATCGCGGCCGGGGCAGCGGTGTTCGGCGCGCTGTTCGTCTACGCTTCCCTCTGGTCTGCCAAGAGCCCGGCGATCGCCGTGACGGTCGCGCTGATCGCCGTTGTCGCGGCCGCGGCCCTGCGCAAGCTGCGCACCACGCCGTCGAGCCTTGCCCTGTTGCTCGCCGGGCTCGGCGTCTACGCGACGTATTTCAGCTACACGGGGCCACGCCAGCGTGACAGCGACGCAAGCGAGCATGTGGCCTACATCGAGTGGCTCCTGAAGAATCACTCGCTGCCGCCCGCGGATCGGTGCGTGGTCTGCCACCATCCGCCACTCTACTACGTCACATCCGCCGCCGTGTGGCGCGCGGCCGAGTGGACCGGCCTGAGCCATCCCGAGGTTGCGCTGCAGCTCTGGTCGTTCGTCCTGTTCACCGTGTTCGCCGCCGTCTCGGCCAGAACCCTCGAGCACCTGCTCGACAAGCCGTATCTGCGTACGCTCGCCCTGTCGTTGATCGTCTTCTGGCCGTACAGCGTGTTGAACTCCGAGCGCGTCAGCAACGACCTGATGCTCTATCCCCTGGCGGCCCTGTGCTTTCACGCCCTGGTGCGATGGAGCAAGGAGGGCAAGGCGTGGCTGCTGGCCGGCGCGTGCGTGAGCGCTGGCGTCGCGCTGCTGGTCAAGTCCAATGCCCTCGTGCTGGTGACCCTGGTGGGCGCGGGCGCGGCGCTCGGAGCTGTGTACGCGACGGACCGCAAGCGGTTGCTGAAACGCGCGGCGATTCCCACGGCGGCGCTGCTCGTGTTCGCGCTGGGCCTGGAGCTGGCGCGTGGACGACCGGACGAGTCGCTGGTGGGCAAGGTTCTGGGCTCGGCCTACAGGCCGACCGCGGCGTACACCACGCCGCGCACGCTTCGTTACTACCTGACCTTCGATCCCACGGCGATCGTACGAGGCCCGTATGTCGATACGCTCCACTTCCGCAGCCAGGAGCCGAGCTTCTGGAACCACCTGATCAAGTCGAGCCTGTTCGGCACGCGCAATCCACCTCGCTTTTGGCTCGTCGGCGCCGTGGAAGCGAACGCGCAGCTCGCGTCCGCGGAAAACGCGGCGCTGCTTGCTCTGCTCGGCACGCTGCTCGTGGGGGCCGCGATCACCGTGCGCGACAGCAGCCGCGTCAAGACCCTCTGCCTGCTGTACGCCGGCGCCTTCACCGCCAGCGCGCTGACCCTGCACCTCATCGCGCCGCTCGGCTTCCACGCCGACTTCCGCTTGATCTACCCGGTCGTCGTGCCCGTGAGCACGCTGTTCGCGATGGCCGTCGACGGCATGCGGCGGCGCCGCCTGTTCCTGTGGCACGCCGGCTACATCACATCGAGCGTGTTCGTCGTGTTGGCCGTCGCCTACTTCATGCCCTTCACGTTCCCGTCCACACGCCTTCCGACGTCGATTCTGGCACCGAACTTCAAGTTCCCCCATGCGCCTGCCCCGCCGCGCACGCCGCCTCCGGCGCCGTCCTCGCCCATCTCCCGCTGAGCATCGCGCAACGCTCGGCCGCCCCCCGGCATTCTTGTCACGCGCGCCTTGCGGTGGCCGGAGCGCAGCTGGTAACCCACAGGGGTCCTCCATGCACGTCATCCCCACTTCGGTTCGCGCCACGCTCGTCTCGACCATCGCCCTGCTCTGCGGTTGCGGGCAGTCGTGCAGCAACGACAAGCCCTATGTGCCCTACAAGGTCGATCCGTCGGCGCCGCCGGTCGCCGCCGCCAGCGAGCTGCCCCCGCCGACGACGAGCGAGTCGGCCGATCCGCTGACCAATCCGCCGTCGCAGCGTTTCCCGATCGTGCGGGCCAGGAAGCTGCAGGCCGGATCGACCCAGGTGACAGCCGCGGGCGGCACGTACAAGGCGCCCGCCGGCAGCTCGTTCGAGCTGGTGCTGGAGGCCGATCTGGACGGTGACGGTACGCCGGATGCCACGGCGTGGGCGACGAGCAACGATCACGCGACCGGTCAGCTGATGTGGTTTCCGGGGGGCAAGGCGCAGGGCGCACCGCGGGTGCTGAGCACGCTGCCCGCGGCGTTCGCAAGCTCGCCCGGATGCACGCTGGAGCCCGACCTGTCCCAGATCGGGCCGCACACCGCGCTGATGACCGTGCACAAGACCTGCACGACGGACGGCCAGCCGGCCAGGTCCACGCGCTGGTGGTCGGTGGCGGTGCCGTCGCGATCGCCGGCCGAGCGCTTGTCGCTGACCACCGTGGATCAGCGTTCGAGCGAGCACGTGGACCTGCAGCTCGACGCGCTCGATCGGGACGGCGACCAGCTCGACGATGTGCTGCTGACCGTGGCGATGACGGGAACCGAGCCCGGGTTCGACGAGGACGCGCCGCCCGCGATCGCCGTGGATCTGCCGTTCTTCGACAGGCCGGCAGGGCTTTCGCGCGATCCGCACGAGCCGGCGGCCTCGTTCCGGTCGATTGCGGACAAGCTTGCCAGGCAGGTCAAGAGCAAGAAGGCGCGCGGCACGGTGGCGCCGATCGCGCGCCGGGTGCGCGAGCTGTTCCGGTCGATCTGCGGGGAATGGGGCGCGGTGGCGCTGCAGGTGGACGGCGCGCCGCTGCAGTGCGGTGCGGGCGACGCGATGGATCGGATCGATCGGGCGGACCTGGAAGCCGCGTTGCAGGGCGGCGACACGCTGCGGGCGCTCGGGCTGCTCGATCGGCTCGCGCAAGCGCCGGGGGCGCAGCGCGGAAAGGCGGTGGACGAGCTGCGCACGATGGTGACGCGAGCGTGCGACGCCAAGCAGGTCGAAGGCTACTTCCTGCCCTTCGCGCCCGAGCCGGCCGCGGCGAACGGCTCGTGGGGCGGCCTGGCGTTCGACAGCTCCGGGGCGCTGCTGATTCGCACGTCGGCGAGCGTGATGCGCTTCGACGCCAAGACGCGCGTGGCGCTGCCCGACCCGCCGGCCGGACCGATGGTTCCGTGGCCGCTCGCGGCTCGCTCGCCGGACGGCACGATACAGCTGCAGTCGGTCTACGATCCATGCGACGGCGGGCCGCTCCGAATTGCGCTCGAGTCCGCTGGCGGGCTGCTGGACGAGGCGATTCCTATCGATCCGATGCCCGGGCGTGCGTGCGTGCGAGGGGCCGCGCAAACGCCGGCGCTGTGGCGCGTCGGCGCGTGGACCAAGACCGGCCTCGAGATCGTGGCCGACGATCTGCCGGTGACGTTGTCGGCGGATGCGAAACGGGCCAAGGCCTCGCGCATGCCGGCGCAGCCGGGCAACCCGGGAGGCGCGCGCTCTGCGGACGGCACGACGCTGGTGATGGCCACGTCGGAAGGCGTCGCGGTGGTTCCGGATCTGGCGAAAGCCCAACTGTGGAGCGTGAAGGGCGCACCGGATGCGCACCTGCGGTTCCACGATTGTGCCGTAGCGCCGGGTGGTGCGGCGGTCGCATGCGTGGAAGGCAATCGCACGCGCGTGTTGGTGGCCGGGCCGTAGCGGCGATCAGCGTCTGTTCTTGCGAGCAGTTCGCGCGGTCTCCGCGCAGACGGATGGCGTTGCGGGGCGCATCGCACGAAGGCACATCTCCACGGCAAACCGGCCTTCCTCGACCGGGTCGAGCTCGGGGTCCGCGAGCGCGCCGAGCACAACGCCCCGCAAGGCGCCCGCGATGAATCGCTGAAGGCGATGGGCCTCGCCCGGCTCGACCGCGCCCTCCGCCATCCCTTGCTCCAGATGGAGCTGCAACAGCCCCGGATACCGATCCTCGAACGCCGTGGAATGTCCCGCGAACACAGAGCCCTTGGGAACGATGTCGGACTCGAGGATGCCTTCGTAGATCGCAAACTTGAAGAACTCACGGTGCCTGCTGATCAGGGTCAGAACCCGATCGGTCTGCCTGCGGAACCGGCCAGCGAAGTCGGCAGGGTCGTCGTCGCGCGGCATGACCGCGTCGAGCATCTCGCTCTCGCGCTCCGCGAGCAGGGCGCCGATGATGTCTTCCTTCTGCGCGAAGTGGTTGTAGACCGTGCCCACCGATACGCGCGCGAGCTTGGCGATGTCCTGGATCCTGGCGCGATGCACGCCCTCCGCGGCGAACACGCGCTCGGCCGCGTCGAGCACGGCCTGGCGGAACATCGCCTTGGCCTCCTCGCGCAGCGACGGCGCCCCCGCGACGGGAGTTTCCGGCGCTGGTGGGGAATGGACGTCCGACGATCGATCCAGGGCGTGAACCTGTTCGCCGTACACGCGCCGGCCAGGGTGCGGCAAAGCGGAGCCCGCCTGCCGGCTCATGGCTCCCCTGCCCTTTCAGCACTCGCGCGACCGTCGCCCCGCAACCCGAGCCGCCTCATCCGGTCGAGCAGCGTGGTTCGACGCACGCCCAGCCGGCGTGCCGCCTCGGAGCGATTCTCTCCACACGCCCTCAGCGCGTCCGCGATGAGCCGTCGCTCGATCACCGCCATGCGTTCGGGAAGCGAGCCCGGGGCGGGCTCGTCAACCTCCGTCACGGGCAACGGCGCTGCAGGTGCCGTCCGCGAGGGCAACATCGTCTCGTCGAGGACACCCGAGTCGGACAGCGCCACCATCGAGGTGATCACGTGCTGCAGCTGGCGCGCGTTTCCCGGCCACGGCATGGCACGCAACGCTGCCAGCAGCCCAGCCGTGAGCGTCACCGGGCCCACGCCGAAGCGTTGCGCGGCCGCGCGCGCGAAGTGCTCGGCCAGCGGCGCGATGTCCTCGGTCCTGGCGCGAAGCGGCGGCAGCTCCACGGTCACGACGGCGAGCCGGTAGTACAGGTCCGCCCGGAACCAACCCTCGTTCGAGCCTGCCTCCAAATCCACGTTGGAGCACGCCACGACCCGGACGTCGACCACGCGCGGCCTGCCGCGGCCCACCGTCTGGATCTCGCCGCCCTCGAGCGCACGCAGCACCTTGGGCTGAATCTCGCGCGGCAGCGCTTCGACCTCGTCGAGCAGCAACGTGCCGCCGTCCGCCAGCCCGAAGTAGCCGCGGTGCGATCGGTGGGCGCCCGTGAAGGCACCGCGCTGGTGACCGAACAGCTCGGACTCGGCCAACGTAGCCGGAATGGCGCCACAGTTGACGCGCACGAACGGCCCGGAACGCCGCCGGCTCGTCTCGTGCAACAGACGAGCAACCAGCTCCTTGCCGGTCCCCGTTTCTCCCGTGATGAGCACGGGCAGATCGCGCGGCGCAACGCGCTCGACGACCTGGAGCACCGACCGGATGGCCTCGCTCTGCCCGACCAGCTCCGTACCCGGACCACGGCTCGTGCAAGCGTAGTCCCGTTCCTGCGTGTCGACGTCCGGAGCCACTGCCAACGATTCGTCTCTCAGCATGGTCGCCGACCTCCTACTCCGCCGGAACGGCTTGCGCGGGCCCCTGCCGCGTCTTTCGCAAAACCACACGCCCGATCCAGGCCCCGACCCCGTCGAGCACCGAATACACGACCGGCACTACGCCCAACGTCAGAAACGTCGAGGTCACCAGGCCGCCGATGATCGCAATGGCCATCGGCACCCGTGTCTCCGCGCCGTCGCCCCGCGCCAACGCCACGGGGATCATGCCGGCAATCATCGCGACCGTGGTCATCAGGATGGGCCGCAGCCGGATCGGTCCGGCCTCGAGCAGCGCCTCGTTGAGCGACTTGCCCTCCGCGCGCAGCTGGTTGGTGAACTCGATGAGCAGGATTCCGTTCTTGGACACCAGGCCCATCAGCATGATCATGCCGATCATGGCGAAGATCGACATGTCCTCGTGGGCGATCAGCAGCCCGCCGAGGGCGCCGACCACCGCGAAAGGCAGCGCCATCATGATCGACAGCGGGTGAATCAGGCTCTCGAACTGCGCTGCCAGGATGATGTACAGAAGGATCACGCCCAGGGCCATGGCCACCGCGAACGCCTGGACAGCCGAGGCCATCTCGCGCCCGCGGCCCTCGAAGCTGGTGCGGATCGACGAGGGCAGGTTCTTGGCGGCGAAGTTGTCCAGGAAGCGCATCCCCTCGCTCATGCTGTAGTTGCGCAGGTCTGCCAGCATGGTGATCTTGCGGACCTGCGACTCGTGATCGATCTCGGAAGGGCCCTCGCTCGGTGTCAGGCGGGCGATGTTGCGCAGCTCCACCAGCGAGCCCGACGCGCCGCGCACCTGCACGGCGCCCAGCGCCGACGGATCCTCGAGCACCGAGGGCGGCAGCGCGACCTTGATCTCGGAGGTCGTGCCGTTCTGGCGGAAGTCGGCGACCTTGTCCCTGCCGAGCAGCACGCGCAGCGATTGGCCGAGCGGCGCCGCGGCGATCCCGAGGGACGCCGCGCGATCCCGATCGACCACCACGTCGAGCTGCGGCTTACCCGAGCGGTACGTCATGTCCACGTCCACGAAGCCCGGGTTGGCCTTCATCGCGGCACGGGTCTTCTCCGCGGCCTCGAGCAGCTCCTTCCAGTTGGTCCCGCGAAGGTTGAACTGGATAGCCTGGGGACGGCCTCCGCCAATCGAGGAGTCGTCCAGCACGGCCATCGTCGTTCCCGGCAGCACGCGCAGGTGCGAGCGCAGGTACTCCTTGAACTGCTGGGCCGAATAGGTCCGCTCGGCGATGGGCACCAGGTTCACGAGCACCTCGCCCTTCTGCACCTCTTCCTGCACGCCGCCGCCGGCCTTGCTGTAGGTGCCCGAAACGCCGGGAATGCGCTGTATCTGCCCGACCAGGTCCGCCAGCTGCCGCCCCGTATCATCGAGCCGGCTGCCGGCCGGAAGCTCCACGCTCACCCGCACTGCCGACATGTCCTGCGACGGGATGAACGAGAACTCCATCTTGCGGGCCATCACCACCGTGCCGACCAGCACGACGACCGCGGCGACCAGCGTAGCCGCGCGATGCGCCAGCAGCGCCGGCAGCACGCGGCGATACAGCTTCTCCACGGCACCCAGCGACCGCTCCACCAGACGCCACACGGGACGGTCCAGCACGCCGCCCTCCTTGAGCACGCGCGACGAGAGCATGGGCGTCAGGATCATCGATACGGCGTAGGAGATCACCACGGCCACCACGACCGTGACGCCGAACTGGTAGAAGAAGCGCCCGACGATGCCCTGCATGAAGGCGACCGGCAGGAACACCGCGACGATCGCTAGGGTCACGGCGAGCACCGCGATCGCGATCTCGCCGGTGGCCTCGGCGGCCGCGCGCATCGCCGGCATCCCTTCTTCCAGGTGCCTCACGATGTTCTCGATGACCACGATTGCGTCGTCGATCAGCAGGCCGATCGACAAGGTCAGCGCGAGCATGGTGACGATGTTGAACGTGAATCCGAGCGCGTGCATCACGGCGAACGTGCCAATCACCGAGGTCGGCAGCGCCACCGCGGACACCAGCGTCGAGCGCCAGTTGCGCAGGAACACGAGCACCACGACCACGGCCAGCACGCCGCCGATGAGCATGTCTTCTTTCACCGAGTCGATCGAGCTTCGAATGAAGCGCGATCCGTCGCTCACCATGTCGACCTCGCAGCCCTTGGGGAGCTGGGACTGAATCTGCGCGAGGCTCCGCTTGACCTCGTCGGCCACCTGCACGGTGTTCGCGCCCGACTGCTTGAGCACGGTCACGCCGATCGCGGGCTTGTTTCCCAAGCGCGCCAGACCGCGCGCCTCCGCCGGCACCGCTTCGACGCTGGCCACGTCCTGCAAACGCACCGGAGCCCCGCCCGGGGCCGTGAGCACCAACGCCCGCAGATCGTCGAGCGAGCGCGACTCGGCCTTGAGCTTGACGATTCGCTCCTTGGTCGGCTCCGCGGTCCTGCCGGCGGCCAGGTCCAGGTCCTGCGCCCGCAGCGCGCCGACCGCGTCCAGCGGCGTCAGCCCGTGCGCACGAAGCTGCATCGGGTCGAGCGTCACGCGCACCTCGGACTTCCGATCGCCGAACAGGTCCACCGTGCCCACGCCCTGAATCTGCTGCAGCGACGGCTTGACCACGTCCTCGGCGAGCTGCGTCAGCTCCTCGGGCGGGAACGGTCCGCTCATCGCCAAGGTCACGATGGGCGTCGCCCCCAGATCCAGCTTCTGAACCAACGGCGTGCGCGCGTCCGTCGGGAGCTTCGACAGCGTGGACTGCACGCGATCGCGCACGTCCTGGGCCGCGACGTCGATGTTCGACTCGAGCGAGAAGCGCACGATGATCTGCGAGACGTTCTCGATGTTGACCGAGCTCAGTGTGTCGAGCCCCGGTGTGGCGTTCAGAACCTCTTCGAGAGGCTCCGTCACGTTCTTCTCGACCGTCTCCGGATCGGCGCCGGGCAGCACGGTGGTGACCGTGATGATCGGGATGTCCACGTTGGGGAATTGGTCGACGCCAATCTTCGGATACGAATACAGGCCGAACACCACCACCGTGACGACCAGCATCGAGGTGAAGATGGGCCGGCGAAGGAACAGCTTGATAATCTCCACAGCAACTCTCCGTGCGCGGTCGGACCGTCAGTTGGCGAGCACGCGGACGGCATCGCCGTCATGAAGGCCGGTCGTGTCGACGGCGACCTCGTCGGTGGCGGAAAGGCCCTCGGTCACCAGGACGCTTCCGGGCTTGATGGTGGCGGACACCACGGGCCGTCGCTCGAGCCGGTTGGCCTTGGCAACGAGCACGAAGGACTTGCCGTCCTGGGTCTGCACGGCGGCGGCGGGAAGGAAGAAGCCGCGAACCGCGGGCGCAGAGGCCAGGTCCACGGTGGCGAGCGTGCCGGGACGCAGCGAAGGGTCGATGGGATCGGCAACGTCGGCCAGGACCTCGACGGTGCGCGAGAGCGGATCCACGGCGGCGCCGAGGGCCGAGACGCGGGCGGAGAACGTGGTGTCCGACGGGCTGGCAACGGCCGACAGGGTGTCGCCCGTGTGCAGCAGCGGCACGAGCGCTTCCGGCACGAGCAGTCGAAGCTCGAGATGATCCGGGTCGACGAGCGACAGAAGAGGGGTCGGCGGCATGGCGCTCACGGTGTCGCCCGGGTTCTTGAACCTCGCGGAGACCACGCCGTCGAACGGCGCCGTCAGCGTGGAATCGGAGACTTGCTGGCTCGAGGCACGAACCGCAGCCGCCGCCTGATCGGCCTGCGCCGACGCGATATCGAACGCCATGCGCAGCTTGTCGAAGGGAGCATCGGCGAGCGCGCCCTCGCCGTGCAACGACTCGCCTCGTTGCAGCTCCGATCGAGCGTTGGCGAGGTTGGCGGTGGCGAGCCGCTGGGCTGCCTTTGCATTCTGCAGGCCGATGGCCGCCATCGACGAGTCGAGGCGGGCGAGCACCTGGCCTTTCTTCACGCGGTCGCCGACGCGAACGTCGAGCACCTTGATCTGGGCCGTCGTCTTGGCGCTGAGGGTCGCCTCGTCCTTGCTGCGGACCGTGGCGGTCACCTTGGTGTCCGCCGCGCTGGGCTGGGCGGAGGGCTTGATGACGCGCACGGGAGTGGGCGGGGCATCGGTCGAGGCGGGCAACTGCGCGCGTTCTGCGCGGGCGCGGGAGCAGGCCGTCAGGCTCAGGGCCAGCAGCAGGGCTGGCGCCCACCATCCTAGAGTTCGTTCCACTTTCATTGACCCGAATTGCATCGCGTGAATCTGGATTCATCCCGCGAGCATGTCAACCACAAACTGATTGCCGCGTCCGTTGGATGATGCCTGTCCCCAACCCGCGGCCGCGGCATGCGACGCTGGCCGGCTGAGCGGCCTGTGCGCGAACACGGCCGTTCCGCCCTGTGGCGAGGCGCGAATCGCCCTTCACGACGGACCTGGGCGCACGGAGTTGGTCGGCGGCGACGTCCGCGCTCGTGACCGGGCGTGTGGAATGAGCGTGAGGGAAGGGAGGCTACTTGCGGTTGACGCGCTCCATGTACTCGCGCGTGCGCGTGTCGACCTTGATCCACTCGCCTTCGTTGATGAACAGCGGGACCTGGATGACGGCGCCGGTCGACAGGGTGGCGGGCTTGGTGACGTTGCTCGCGGTGTCGCCCCGCACGCCCGGATCAGACTGGGTGATCTGGGCGATGATGTGCGGCGGCAGCGTGATGTCGATGGGCTCGCCCTTGAAGAACACCACTTCGACCTCGAGACCGTCGGTCAGGAAGTCCTTGTTGTCTCCCATCTTGGTGCCCACGATGGTGACCTGCTCGCCGCCCGGGTCCATGAACACGAAGTCTTCGCCGTCGGGATAGATGAAGCTCATCGTGCGCATCTCGACGTCTGCGGGCTCGAGCTTCTCACCCGAACGGAAGGTGCGTTCGATGACGGCGCCGGTGGACAGGTGCTTGACCCTGGTGCGCGTGAAAGCCTGGCCCTTGCCGGGCTTGACGAACTGGAAGTCGACGACGATGTAGGGCTGGCCGTCGAGGATGATCTTCAATCCCTTGCGGATGTCGCTCGTATCAAACATGTGAAGGTGCTCCGTAGGCTACGGGTTGCCTTGGAAGAGGGCGACAGGACCTATCATGACGCCGGACGCCGCGCCACAGCGTTGCGCACGGATTCGTCAAACAGGCGGCCGGGCCTGGCGGCTTGGGGAGGGTTTTTCCGCTGTCGGTGGGCGGCAGCGGCCCGGGCAGAAGACAGTGCCTGTTGCGTCCGGGGCCGGCCTTGGCTACCCGATAGGAGCCGACCATGGAAGACTTCGATGACGAGCTTCGGGAAATCAAGCGGGAAATCATTGAATCCCGGGGGCTCATCATCAAGACCAACAACCTGACGAACGCCCTGGCGGCGGACATCAAGAGCATCGCCAAGCGCCAGCACGGCTACGAGCGCAGGCTGATGTGGAACAGCGCCACCGCCTACATCGTGTTCGTCATCGTGGTGTTCGTCGCCTTGAAGCTGGCGTGGGACGCGCGAGTGGACGCGGTGCGCGCAGAGACCGAGCAGACGCGCGCGGCGGCGGCGAAGCTGACCAACGACCTGAAGGAGGCCCAGCAGCACGAGGAGGACCGCGAGCGCATGGAAGGCAAGGCGGCGTCGCTCTACGAGCTGATGCGCCAGGGCAAGGACGCGGAGCTGGTCCAGGCGTACGAAGGGGTGGACAAGGAGCTGCTGACCAAGACCGAGCAGCGCGTGTTCGAGGACGCGGTGGAGCGGGCGCGCAACCGCTTGTCGATCGCGTCGTACGAGGCGGGGCTCGAGCATGCGCGGATGGGGCGGTGGCACGACGCGCAGCAGGCGTTCGAGGATTCCCTGCGCTACAAGGACAACGCCGCGCACTCGCCGGCTGCGCGTTACTTCCGGGCCGATGCCCTGCGGCATCTGGGGCGGCAGCGCGAGGCGATCACGATCCTCATGGAGCTGTCGGAGTCCTCCGCCGACAAGGAGTACCTGGACGACGCGGCCTACCTGCTGTCGCAGTGCCTGGTCGACATCCAGGCGTGGAACGACGCCAAGAACGCGATGCGATCGTTTCTGCGGCGGTTCCCCACGAGCCCCTTCGCCAACGAAATCAAGACGCAGTTGGCCGAGCTGAACCTGAAGCACTGAGCATCGGCGGGCCGATCGGGGACGGCACCGATCCTGACGCGGGCCCGGTCGCAGCGACGCAATCCTCGCGCTCCGAGTAGCTGATGATCACGGTCAGCAGGTTGTTGAAGTCGTGGGTGACCCCGCCGGCAAGCCTGCCCATCGCCTCCATGTTGTGCGACTGCTTGTGCCGCGCCTCGATGGCCCGGCGCTCCTCTTCGGCCGTCTTGCGCTCGGTGATGTCCATGAGCGAGCCGAGGGGCGACGTCGCAGCTCCAGGGGCGACGTCGCAGCTCCAGGGGCGACGTCGCAGCTCCAGGGGCGACGTCGCAGCTCCAGGGGCGACGGTGCCGGTCGCCAACTGGGCGCTGGCGGCCGCCACCTCGCCCGCGAAGGTCTTCGATTGTCGAATCGAATGGACTCGGTCGTACGCTGTCGTTCCTGCGCAACACCCGGGACAACTACAAGCGACCGCTGCCCAGGTACGCCGAGCTGGAGTTGCGACGCCTTGTTCGCGGTGGCGTCTTGCGACGCAGGCTGACCAGGCTCCGGTGCCCACGGTGTGCAAGGACACGCTGGTGGCTCACTCGTATAAGTGGCGCGGGCTATGTCCATCGTGCGGCGGTCGGCGCATGGCGGCCACGGCGCTGCAGAGGAAGTGCGCCGGTGCACCTGTTACCGTAGCCGGGGCAGACGGAACGCACCGACGCCGCATCACGCATCAAGGCATCCTGCCTCGGGCCGGCACTCGCTCATTCCGAGAGCGCACAACTCCGCCCATGATTGCGCCAACGGACCGGCCGACCGCGGTTGCACGGCCGAGATCGGACCTCGCAGCGCGCCGAATCGGCCCCACCACCCATGTGACAACCACTCACACACATCTGCGGGCAGGCGCTCATCGATGCGGTGAATAAGGCGGGTTGGAGCAAGCTTTCCGGCCCAAGCCGTCTAGCGGGGCAGGGCCCCGGCCCAAGTTGGTGGCTGTCGCCCCCACGCTCCCGTTGGTCGCTGCCCCCGCGGTCAGGCAGGGCATCGTCAAGACCGAATGCCGTTCGAGTTCTGCCTTGACGAAACTCGACTCCATCAGCGCAACTTTGCCGGCCCAAGCCGTCTAGAGGCTCGCCTCGACGAGGCCGGCTATATCGAAGAACGCGCGGGCGTCGAACGACGCGCCGAGTCCGAGCCAGGTCGACCGCGGAAGCGTGTTGATCGCGAGCAACGCGCCGCCGCCGAACGGGTCGATCTTGAGGAACCTCTCCGCTCGAACCGTGGCATTGCCGACGCTGTAGGAGGTCCGAACGAACTTGTTGATCCGCGCGATGAGCTGCTGGTTGGCATTGAGCTTCCCAGCCAGCGTCGCATCGCCGGTGAAGCGGGACTTCGAGAACACCTTCTCCGGCTCGAGCGAGACCGGCGCCGTCACCGCCTTGGCGAGCACGGTCGAGTAAAGGAGCGCGCCGAGGACGACCGCATTGCCCTCCTTGATCACGCTCACCCGAATCTCGGCCGCACGCGGTTGCTGGACCTGGAAGCGAAACGTGTAGAGCGGCCGGCAGCGCCCGCCGAACAGCGCGGTCGCCACGTCGCCGAGCGCTTGGCCGACAGAGCCCGGCTTGTAGCTCCCCTCGATCTCCACCTCGAATGCCAACGGCGCAGCCACACCGAGCTCCTTGCGCAACTTGGCCTCGATCTTCGGTCCGTTCTTCTCCGCCTTATCGGTCCAAAACAGCATGGCAGTGTCTCTCCTCTCTCGTCGATGGCCTGAACAGCTGAGCCGAGGGCATCGGGTGTGCTGCCCGCGGGCCCTCAAACACCTAGCGGGGCAGGGCCCCGCCCAAGTTGGTGGCTGTCGCCCCCACGCTCCCTTTGGTCGCTGCCCCGCGGTCAGGCAGGGCATCGCCAAGATCGAATGCCGTTCGAGTTCTGCCTTGACGAAACTGGACTCCATCAGCGCAACTCTTCCGGCCCAAGCCATTTAACTCACGGCCGTGAGCTTGCACCGACAACTACTCTTGTGTCAACAACGCAGCTCGGAGAACTCGAGCTCGACGCGCTCGTGCTGCGCCCTGCCCACCGGCCTTCCAGCTAGTGGTGATTGCTCTCATAGCTCGACCTCGTCCGAAAAGGGTCGCCGGGCAAAGGGCAGGGGCCTAGCCGGCTACATAGATTCCGGCCTAGTCCGACGACGTACGAAACGGGTGGC
>JAJZQG010000401.1 GCA_021847645.1 Myxococcales bacterium | reverse complement strand
GCGAGCAGGGGCTGCCGCTGCAGGTTGTTCGGGGGCCGCGTCGGGATCTCGTGGCCGCGGTAGGTCACGCGGTTCGCCTTGAGGTCGATCACCAGCGCCGGCTGTTCTCCCGGGGCCTCCGCCGCCTCGAGCACGGCGGGCTCCGCTGGCACGGGGTACGGCTCGGCCTTCGCCAGCCCAGGCTTGCCCTGCGTCACGCGCGCCCACAGGCGCTCGAACACGCCCCGGTGGTTCACGGCCTTGCGCACCGCGTCCGCGCCGGCGGCGACGATCGCGGCTTCGTCGCCCAACCCTGCATTCGCCAGGCGGCGCAGCATCACACGGCCCATGCCGCGCACGCGAAGCTTCGCGAGCGGCACCACGTCGGCGCGCGAGCCGAAGAGCAGGCGGTCGGACAGCGCGTCAATCTCTTCCTTGCGCTCGTCGGGCCAGCCGCACGCAGTCGCGACCGCGCCCAGCGCCTCGACGATCCACGAGAACTCCTCGCCGATTCGCCTGATCGCGCCTGCCCAGGCCTGGTAGCGCTCTTCGAGGTCGCGCGTGACGACCTCGTCGATCCAGTCGCAGAGTAGGAGCGCCTTCTTGAAGGCCTTCGCGTCCTCGTACTCGGGCGCCCACTGCGACTCGGCGTGCTTGGCGAACACCGGACGCTCGATCGCCCCCGCACCCCGAGCCCGCCGCAGCAGCTCGCCCTTGTAGTCGACCCGGTTGAACTCGCTCGTGTTCAGCGTGATGTGCACGTCACCGCCAGCCTTCGTGAGCGCGGCGACCAGCATCACCTCGAGCTCGGTGAACGCAACGAGCCGCGCATCCGACGCCCAGTGCGCCAGCGCCGCTCCCGTGGCGACGCCGATCCCCTTGCTGGCGCACGCTCGCCCGAGGCGCGTCACGGTGAGGTCATCGCCCTCGCGCGTGGCCATGCCGCCCTGCACGCAGCGCTCAATCGCGCGGTCGAGTTGGGCAACCAGCTCGTCCTCGCCGAGCTTCTGACGCCAGTACGTCGCGCCTGTGAAGCTCGACATCAGCAGCTCCCGGAGGTCGCACACCCGCGCCGCCATACCCGACGCGAGCAAGTCCACGACCAGGTCCTCCATCGGGGCGTCCTTGAGCGTGGGCACGATCTCCTCGAAATCGCCCTCGGCGTAGAACCGCAGCCAAACATCGGCCTGGAAGGGCGAGTGGGTGACGAGGATGGACCGTCCGTACTCCGTCGCGAAACCCAGCCGCCCAGCCCTCCCGGACATGTTCTCGTACTCCGATCGGCTGATGTCCTTGCGATCCCAGCGACGGTAGCGTGAGAAGTAGTGCCACTTCTGGCCTTCCAGCACGACGTTCCGGACTGGAAGGTTCATTCCCATGGCCAGCGTCGAGGTCGAGAACAGCGCCCGGATCGCCCCCGTCCGGAAGTGCCGCTCCACCAGCGCCCGCTCCTCGGGCGACAGGTCGGCGTTGTGGAACGCGACCGCGCTGCCCAACGTGAGGCGCAGCGCCTCCCGCGCGTGCGTCTCCTCCTGCTCCTTGACCTCCTCGAGGGCTTCGAACGCCGCGGGCAGGCTCACCCGGTCCGCAAACACCCTGGCACACGTCACCGTCGACGCCCGATCGGCCACGAACACCAGCACCTGTTCGCCGCGACGGACGATGTCTTCGGCGGCCCCGAGGACCAGCTCCTGCGGCATGTTGCCGTCGATGTGGGTGAACGGCTCGGTCCCCCGCTTGCCCGAGTTGTGCTCCCGGTAGAGGAACTCGCCATTGCACGCCACCCCCTTGCGCAGCTCGACCGGCCTTGCCGTGTCGACCAGCAGCTTTGCCTCGAGCCAGTCGGCCAGCATCTGCGCCTTGCCCAGCACGGCCGACAGTCCGACGATTCGTGGCTTCGACCGCGAGAGCTTGAGCTTGGTCAGCAGCAGCTCGAGCGCCGGTCCCCGGTTCTCGTCCGTGATGAGCTGCAGCTCGTCGACCACGACCAGGCCGACGCGCTCGAGCATCTGCGGACGACTGACCAGCAGTGCGCCGAGCTTCTCGAACACGACCACGGCGATCTGGAAGCGCCCAGCCGCGATGGCGTCGTCGAACTCGCGGCGGTCGCGCGAGGACACGACCACGTCGATGCCCGCGCCCCGGTAGCGGGCGCGCAGCTCCTCGTACTTCTCCTCGGCCAGGGCCTTCTGCGGCACGAGGTAGAACACCTTCGTGTTGTTCCTCGCGGCCCTGACCGCTGCCATCTCACCGACGAACGTCTTGCCCGACGATGTGGGCGAGAACACGATCAGGTTCGCGTCGCCGAACAGCCCGAACTCCTTGACCGCCCGCTCCTGCACGGGCAGCAGATTCTCGCCCACGCTCTCGCGCCAGATGGCGAGGATGTCCTGCGGAACGTTGTAGGCTTCGAGAGTATCGACGCGCATCCGTCACCTCCTCACGCCGCTGCCTTCGTCGCGGCCCTCTCGGTCTTGGCGGGTTGTGCCTTCGCTGGCCCCGTGGGCGGCAAGGGCTTCACCGGCGCTTCGGTCGCCTCGGCCTTCACGCCGATGCCGTGCTTCGCCAGGATCCCCTTCGAGATCTCCTGCTCGACGTCGGCGTGCTCGGCCAGAAAACGCATCGCAGCGTCGCGGCCCTGCCCGATGCGCAGCTCCTTGTACGAGTACCAGCTGCCGCTCTTCTCCACGAGTCCGGCCTCCACGCCGAGGTCCACCACCTCGCCCAGGCGCGAGATGCCCGTGCCGTAGCCGACGTCGAACTCGGCCTCGCGGAACGGCGACGCCATCTTGTTCTTCACGACCTTCACGCGGGTGCGTCCGCCCACGACTTTGTCGCTCTCCTTGATCTGGCCGATGCGACGGATGTCCAGCCGCACACTCGCGTAGAACTTCAGCGCGTTGCCGCCCGTCGTGGTCTCCGGGCTGCCGAACATCACGCCGATCTTCATGCGCAGCTGGTTGATGAAGATGACCAGCGTGTTGCTGCGCGCCACGTTGCCCGTGAGCTTGCGCAGCGCCTGGCTCATCAGCCGCGCGTGAAGGCCCACGTGCGAGTCGCCCATGTCTCCCTCGAGCTCGGCCTTGGGAACGAGCGCGGCGACCGAGTCGACGACGATCACGTCGACCGCGCCAGAACGCACCAGCTTGTCCGTGATGTCCAAGGCTTGCTCGCCGTGGTCGGGCTGGGCGATGAGAAGGTCGTCGGTGCTGACGCCGAGCTTCTTGGCGTAGCCGACGTCGAGGGCGTGCTCGGCGTCGATGAACGCGCAGA
>JAJZQG010000007.1 GCA_021847645.1 Myxococcales bacterium | reverse complement strand
GTATCCCGCCGCCGCAGCTGTCACGACGCCGTCTGTGCAACGCGGGCGGTGGATCAGTCACAGCGCCGCGAGTGGATCAGATCTAAAGCGCCGCCGAAGAATCTACGGCGCCCGTGTCAACGCAGCCGGACAGTCGCTCGACCCGATCGGCGTTCCGCTCGCGACCTTTGCCGAGCTCGCCGACACGGCCAATACCACCTTCGCACAGCCGCTGCCGGGCGGCCTCGCCCTTGCCCACAGCGGAAGCACGACCCTGCTGGCCTGGCGCGGCTCCAGCTCCAATCGCATTGTCGGCCGACGCATCGGCACCGACCTGACTCTGCTGGACGCGACCCCCATCGTGATGGCGACGCCGGGGTCGTCGTGGGCCGACGTTCCCACCCTCCTGCCCGCTGCCGATGGGTTCACCGCCGTCTTTGGCGAGAGTGGCAATGGGCTGAACAACACCAATGTGGATATCCTCGCGCTGGGCGCCGACGGGCAACCCAAGGGCACGCCCGCCAAGGCGGGCACACGATTCGCCTACCAGGTTTTCGCCGCGAGCCTATCCGACGGCACGTTCGTCCTCGGCAAGACCGTGCCCGGACCGCAAGACAACACCCTGGGTGACCCCTACACCGACGCCTGGATCGAGCGAGTCAATGCTGCTGGCGCCGAGCTCGGCTCGGTGTACGCCAGCAAGTCACTTACGGTCGTGGATGGACGCGCGCTGGCCCAGGCGCCCGGTATCGGCGTGGTGGCGTACGCGGACAACCGTGCCTCGAACAACGCCGAGTATCCGACTCGCCAGGTCTTCGCCTCCGTCCTCGGCTCCGCCGGCGACGTGCTGCCGCCGGACGGGCTGCTGCTCACGGCGCCGTCGCGCAGCGTCGTTGTCGCGGCCGCGGGCTCCCAGCGCGCTCTGCTCGTCTGGGAGGAAGGCACCTACGGGGCGCGCGACGTGGTCGGCGTGCTGCTCGATGCGTCCGGCAACGCGGTGAAGAGCCTCGTCTTCGGAGCCAATCCGTACGACGAATCATCCCCGCAGGCCGCCTTCGATGGCCAGAACTTCGTCGTGTCTTGGGTCGATCGTGGTAACGGATATGACGCTGGCGTCTTTCGGCGTCTCGCTCCGGACGGCACGTTCGTCGAGCCCGCGTTCGTCTTCGTCGCGCCCGGGCAAACGTCGACCACGACCGTGGACGAGCTGGTCTGCAACGCGAATAGTGGATGCCTCGCCCGTTCCGGATCGACCTATCGTCTATTGAAGAATGGCGCGGTCACGGCCACCAAGAGCGCATATGAAGTCGGTATCACCGGCTTCGACAATCCGCTGCTCGCAGGTGGCGACACGGGCTTCGCCCTGCTCACCGTGGGCGCGACGTTTGCCGATATCGCCTTCATCCGTCTCGCCGGGGATCTCGCCGTGCAGGACAACCCGGCCGTCGATGTGTTCGATGCCAACTATGTCAGCACGCTGGTGCCATCCATCAAGGTTGTCGGGTGGAATGGCAATCGGTACGTGACCGCGTGGCTCAACTCCGGGGGCGTCTCCCTCGCGAGCCTCCCGGATACGGGTGATCCGTCATTGGGATTCTTGCTCACACAGGTAAGCGGCGTGCCGGGTCCCTATTCGACGATTGGCAACGAGCAAGCTCGCAACCTGCTGGTGGCGGGCGAGTCCGATCGCACCGTCGTGGGCTACCAGGACGGCGGGCGCTTGTTGGTCCGCAGCATCACCGCACTCGAGGATAACGGCGGAGCCGGTGGAACAGGTGGCGCGGGCGGTACAGGTGGCGCGGGCGGTACGGGCGGTACAGGTGGCGCGGGCGGTACGGGCGGCGCGGGCGGCGCGGGCGGTACGGGCGGCGCGAGCGGTACGGGCGGCGCGGGCGGTACGGGCGGCGCGGGCGGTACGGGCGGCGCGGGCGGTACGGGCGGCGCGAGCGGTACGGGCGGTACGGGCGGCGCGGGCGGTACGAGCGGCACCGGCGGCTCGGCCACGGGCGGCTCCGGAGCGGTTGGCCCCGGAACAGGAGGCCAATCGCCGGGCACCGGCGGTGATGCAGGGGCTGCGGGCAATCCTGCGTCGCCAACCCCAGGCGCGCAGAGCAGTGACAATGGCGGCTGCGCATGTCGTGCGGGCGGCGGTGCGACAGAGCAATCCGGATGGGCATGGGCAGGATTGCTGCTCGGCCTGGGCCTCATCACGCGCAGGCGCGCCGACAAGCGTCGTCCTTGATTGTGCAGATCGCGCCGGCCGAGGCCCAGGCGGCGCGGGAGCCGTCCGTGGCGTTCGGAGATCGGGCGCTCTCGCGCGCAACATCCCCGCCAGGCCATGCACTCCGCGGGCGCGCCGGACAGGCTCGTATGCATCCCGTCCCGGTGCGAGAGCTGCGGACAAGGCTGCACCGTAACGGCCGGCAGCGGGCTGCGCGCCTTCCAAGGGTTGAAGGCGCGCGCGGGACGGGGTGATCGCTACTCCCCCTCCCCTACCGCGTCCCAAGCACCTCCGCCATCGACGTCTGCCGCGCCGCCTGGGCCTCGGCCGCCGCTCTCCCTTCCCTTCGCAACGCCGACGACGCTCCCAGCGCCTCGAGAACCACGTCGACCGCACGCACCATCCCTCTTCGCACCGGCTCGGTCAGCCCTACACCGAACTCTGTCATCGCCTCGCCTTCGATACCCACAATCCGCACGACACCCGACATCCGATCGGGGTAAAGCTTCCTCCCGATCTGAAGAATCTCCGGGACCCCAATGCTGTGCGCGCACGTCGGACAGCTCGCCATCCCCTCGGCCTCCGCTACGTTGATGATCTCGCAGGTCCCCGGCCTCCGCCCCGTCGTCATGGCGTCCACCAGAATCACTCGCTCGAATTCGCCCAGCAGCTCGATGAGCTCGAGCCCAAGATTCGGCCGTATCCTCAGCTCCGTTCCGGCCGGGAGCGAAAGGCCGCGCAGAACCCGCCCCACTCGGATCCCCACGCCGTCGTCCCCGACCAACTCGTTGCCTAGACACACCACCAGCGTCTTCATGACGACGACTCGACCGTCATGACCGAATTCGCGGCCACACCGCACGCTGACTCCATCGTAGTGTCTTCGAGGGGCCCTGAGCCGATTGCGGCGATCGCGTAGGGGTCGCCACCGCTGCGCAACAGTCCCCACGCTACTACGATGTCGTCGCCCGCCGTCAGGCGCACCGTGCGAATCCCCGACACCGGTACCAGGTTCGACACGCGCTCGGCAAACTCGAACACGAGCCCCGACAGGGCTGCCAGCCCTTCGTGCACCTCCGACGCCCCCGCCCCGGCAATCAGCAGCCCCGCCCCGTCGGCGAGCACCGCCGTCTTCGCCCCGGCCGAAACCAGCGTCGTCGGCCCAGCGTCCAACGCCATCCGACCCGACCCGGGCGCGGTGTCGTGTATGCCCATCGGCTCCTGCGCTCCGGTCGCAAACAGCTTGGCCTCGAGCCCCTTCACCCTTGCGCGCAGTTCCTGCGCTTCCGAGGCGAGCTGTGTCATCTCCTCGAGCCGTTCCTTGGTCTCCCCGTGCCCCTGCACATCGACTTCCAGCTCCAGGATCCTCCGCCGGGACAGCTCGCCCTCGAGCCGAAGCCTCTTGACCTCCCCCTGGAGCCGCTCAACTTCGCCTGACGCCTCGGCGTGAATCCCCATCTCTCGAAGCCGATCGCGTAGCTCCTGGTTCTCTAGGCGGATCTCCTCGGCCTCCAGGAGCTTGGATTCGGATGCCTGCAGCCGGTGCCGCAACCCCTTGGCTTCCTCTTCGATCTGTCGAAGCCTCTCCAGCTCGCGAATCGCCCCCTCCTGCTCCTCACGCGACCTCGCAAGCTCGTCTCGTTGCTCTCGCAGCTCGCCAATCCGCGCCTCGGCCTGCGTCAGCCTGATCCGGGTGTCCTGCAGCTGCGCCCGAAGAGACGCCGCTTCCGCCCGCGCGGCTTCGTCGCTCCGCCCCTGTTCCCGCATCGCCACCAGCTGCCCGCGCAGCTCCTCGGCCTGCTGGACCCGCGAGCGCTCGGCCTCCAGCCTGTCCCTCAGCTCCTGTACCTCGCGCTGCGCCGCCCCCAGCTCCAGCTCCACGCGCGCCGACCGCTCCGCCCGCGCCGTCGCTTCCGCCAGACGCTGTGTGGTCTTGAATAGTTGTTCATGCACCTTCTTTGCGTTCGACGCCTGCTCGGCCAATCCACCGCGATCCGCTTGCAGCTCCTCGATTCTACGCTGCAGCTCCTCGATTCTACTCTGCTGCTCGGCACCCGTCTTCGCCCATGCCTCCTTGTCCCCGGCGTGTTCGGCCCGCAGCGACGCTTCCCCAGCCTCGGCCGCCCTCAGCCGCTCGACCAGCTCCCGGTTCTGCACCGCAAGCTCCCGGGCTCGTGCGGCCTCCTCCCGCACGCTCGGCAGCTCCGCTTCGAGCCGGGCGATCCTCTGTGCTTCTCCCACAGCGACAGCAGACACGGAAGCAGGCGCTTGCCCGCTGCGCAGCACGCTCGCCGCCCACCCCGCCGCGAAAAACACGGCGGCTCCCCCCGTCGTCAGGATCCAGAGCGTTGTTTCCGGATTCATGTATTCCCTACTGCACTGTCACTTCCACCCGGCGATTGAGCGCCAGGCCTTCCCGCGTTCCCGACCTGTCCACCGGGTCTTGCGATCCGTGGCCCACCACCTCCACACGAGCACCGTCGATGCCCAACCGTATCAGATACGCTCGCACCCCCTCTGCACGCTGCTGGCTCAGCCATCGGTTGAACTCCGCGGGCCCGCGCTCGTCCGAGTGCCCGGCCACCCGCGCACGGAAGGCGGGGTTCGCTTGCAGTTCACGCGCTACCGCGCGCAACGCCGACGTCGCCTCCGCGCTCAGCGCCGCCGACTGCACGCCAAAACGCAGGACGACTGGCCCCGCTGCCTCGCCCGGCGGCGCCCCGGGACTCGGCTCTTGCACCCTCTGCCCCGCAGCGCTCGACGAAGCCCGCGCCGAAGCCACCGGCTCAGCCGCAACGGCTGGTTCCTCGGGGGCTGCGGCAACCGGCTTGGGCCGCGCGCTCGCTGCGGCCGCCGATCCCCTCGTCGCAGACGAAGGCTCCGCTTGCCGGGGCTCGCTGGCAAACACAACCGGCCGCTGCCTTGCCGCGAATGCGGCGGGACCCACCACCAGATTCACGATCAGCCAATCCGCCACCCCCACCGCGATCAGTGCGGCAAGCGCGGCTTTCGTCCGGACCAGTCTCGAGGCAGCCATGTACGGTATCCCTGTCGCCGCCGAGCCCCCCTCGCCCCGTCTCACACGATCTTGTTGAGCTCGGCACATCGACGTTTGACCTCGATGAAGACGAGCCCCAGCTTCGCTTCCTTCGTGGTCAGCACCACCAGCACCGAGTCGGTGCCCACGGCGTTCAGAATCACGTAGCCCTTTTCGCTACGCACGTAGGTCTGCTCCATCGACGACGCCATCAGCTCGGCGGAAATGCGCTCGCCCACACCGAGCATCGCTGCCGCCATGCCGGATACCAGCTCTTCGTCGATCTCGCTCGGAAGCACCGAGGCGATGACGAAGCCGTCGATGCTCACCACCGCCGCGCCAATAATGTCCGGCGAGGCGCTGCGCAGTCCGCGCAGCACGTCCTGCATCTTCTCCGTACGGGATGCCATGTTCTAGACCCTTTCCTTCAGTTCCTAGCGACGAGCTTCATCGTGCAGCTCGCCCCGGTCTCCACCATCTCGATGGAGAAGTTCTTGCGTGTGAATGCCCCCACGAGCCCTGCCCAGTACTCGTGGAACAACAGGCACAGCACGTGGTCTCCCACCTTGCCCCCCGCCTGCGTCACCACACGGTGCATGCCGCACTTGGGGAATCGCATCACGATCTCCGCCCCGCCCGCGTGTACCGCCGGCTCGAAATCGAACGCGCCGGCAAACCGGCGCTGCATGCGGCTTAGGACCTCCTCGATCGTCACGCCCTCGTACATCTCCGGAAGATGCTCCGCCGCCAGCGCCCCGGCCTTGCGCCCCACCGCTTTCTGCCCGCGCCCCATCGTCTCCGTCACCGACTCCGAGAGCGCAAGCAGCCGCACCGATACGTCTCCCAGCGCTTCCGCCAGGTCCGCCTCGGTCAGCACCGACGACACCGGCTGCTTCTGCAGCAGCCGCTTCACCAGGTTCGCGTTCTCCTCGATGCGGAAGAACGGCCTCTGCAACGCGACATCGCTGACCTGGATGCAGCGCGATGGACAGATGTACTGGCACGACGTGCACCCGATGCAGTCGGCCTCCCTGGCGACCAGCGCCTTGGACCGGCCCTCGTCCCGGTCGAATACCTTGGTCGGGCAGATGTCCACGCACAGCGAGCAGTCCCTGCAGCCCGTCTCGTTCAATACCACGTTCGGCATCGTGCCCTCCTCAGCTCCTGCTCACCTTGCGCTCTACCTGACCGCCCCGCGATACCGTCACTTCCATCGGCATCTTCCCCACCTGGTGCGTCGAGCACGACAGGCACGGGTCGTAGCAGCGAATCGCAAATTCGATCCCGTTCAGCAGCTCGTCGTCCGGCTTGCCCCAGAATTGCGCCGCCGCCGCCTTCACGCTCGCGTTGATCGACGAGATGTTGTGCTGCGTCGCTACGATGAAGTTCGCCTTCTGCACGATCCCGTTCCCGTCGACCGTGTAGTCGTGAATCAGCACCCCGCGCGGCGCCTCGATGTGCCCAATCGCCGACCGCGGCGTCGCCGTCGGCTGCGTCCGCACGTTCGACGACGCGATCTCGTCGTCGGCCACCAGGGCCACTGCCTTCTCCGCCACGTACAGCAGCTCGATCAGCCGCGCAAAGTGGTTCGTCACCGTCAGGTGACAGGGCGCCCCCCAAGTCTTCTTGAATTCCGCCAGCTCGGCGTTGGCCAGAAGCGTGTCGATGGACTCGGCGCAGTTGATGCGCGCCAACGGCCCCACCCGGTAGGCCGACGGCTCTCCCTTCGGGTCGCGGAAGAGTACTTGCTTGGAGTAGCTGAACGGCAGCGCTTCCTCGAAAAGAACCTTGGCATAGTCGGACGACTCGAACTCCATCGCAACCGAACCGTCCGGCCGCTGCACGCGAATCTGCCCGTCGTACAGGTCGAGCTTGCCCCCCTGCACCGTGCCCATGCTGTGCTCGGGCAGGGGCAGAATCCTCAAGAGAGCGTCGTTCTTCGCCAGCGCCTTCTTGCCCTCCGCCACGGCGACCTTCGTCAGCTCCAGCGCCTCCGCCGTGAACTTCCTCAGCGTCTCGCGCTGCTCGGCCGTGATCGGCACCGACACACCCCCCGCCACCGACGTGATCGGGTGCGTGCCCCGTCCCCCCACCACCTCCGCTATCTTCTGGCCCAACGAGCGCAACCGCAGCGCCTTGGCCGCCAGCTCCGGTGCCGCCTCCAGCAGCCCCATGATGTTGCGCTTGCCCGCCGGCGCGTCGATGCCCAGCAGCAGGTCCGGCCCCGCCAACGCAAAGAAGTGCACCGCGTGCGAGTGAATGAAGCTTCCACAATTCAGAAGCTCCCGCAGCATCCGCCCCGCCCGCGGTGGCGTCACCTGGAATACCTTGTCCAATACCTTCGACGACACCAGGTGGTGCGCGTGAGGACACGTCCCGCAAATGCGCGACGTCAGCGTGGGCATCAGCTCGACCTGCATGCCCTCCACGATCTTCTCGAAGCCGCGGTACTCCAGTACATGCATGTAGGCCGCGCCCACCGTGCCGTCGTCCGACACCTCCAGGTGTACCTTCGCGTGGCCCTCGATCCTCGTGACCGGGTTGATCTCGATCGTTCGGCTCATGACGCGGCTCCTTCCGACGAAATCCACTTGCGCAGCAGGAACGTCGGCTTCTGCCGGAAGACCGGGCTCGCCATCGCGTACGCGTAATAGGTCTTCGAGCGCTTCTCGATCTCCTTGATAATCGCCTCCCGCGGGATCTTCGTCATCTTCGACATCCGCATCGCAATCTCCGTCCGGATGTCACGGTTCGGCTCCAGCACCACGCTCTCCGACGGCCCCGAGCAACCCGTGCACGGCGCCCCGTGGGTCGGACATGCCGCCAGACACCTGTCGAGCGTGGCGCTGCCCATGCACAGAATCCCCTGCGACAGGAAGCAACGCTGCTGGTCTATCGGCCCTTCGTGCAGCCTCCGCAGCTTGTCGGTCTGCGTGTGCTCCATCCTTCGGTCACACCGATAGCACACGTTCTGCGGCCCGAACTCCGGCTCCCGCCCCCCCACCACCGCCGTCAATGCCTCGAATACGTAATAGGGATGCGGCGGACAGCCCGGCAGGTACAAGTCCACCTTGATCTCCGAGTCCAGCGGCCGAACCCCCTCCAGCAGCTTCGGCACCCCCTGCGACGGCACGAAGTCCGTCGTTGTCGTCGGATTCTTCTTGTAGGCAGCCGTCTCCAGCTCCTCGAGCGTGTGCGCGTAGCCCGACCCCTGCGGCCCCCCGTACACCGAGCACACCCCGAACGCCAGAATCGCGTCGCAGCTCTTTCGCATCTCGTGCGCGCACTCCACGTCGTGCTCCGTACGCAGGCCCCCCGTGACGATCCCCAGCGCCGCCTTCGGATATCCCTTCACGTCCGCCAGGATCGGCAGACGGACAATCTCCACCGCATCCAGGATGCTCAGCAGCTTCTCGTGCATGTCCACCACGGACAGCTCGCAGCCCGAGCAGCCGGAGAGCCACTCGAAAGATACCGGTACCTTCGCCATGGCTTCCTCCTACTCGCTCCAGATGAGCTCTTTGAGGCAGGCGTTCTCGCCCGCGTGGATCACCTCGAGGTCGGCTTTCTTCCCCGTGATCTTCTGGAAGAACCCGCACAGCAACCCGTGGTTCATCAGGCACAACGACTGCTTCTGCTCGTGGCTGTAGCGGAACAGCGCACACCTTACCATGCAGTTGCGGAATACCAGCTTGATCACCTTCTTGCCGTCCCGCTCTTCGATGTAGTCCTTCGCCGACGCCGGCTTCCAGACCTCGAACGGCCACTCGATTCCCTTGCTCGCCAGCTCTTTCTGCAGGATGTCGAGCGCCTTGAGCGGATCCGTGGACTTGTCCGCGACCGCCGTGCGCAGCCCCACCGTGCGCCCGGATCGGAACGTGATCGTCGACGCCCCCCGCCCCAGCACCTGCTCGAGTCCGTGGGACAGCGACGCCATCAGGACCATGAGGCCCTGAAGCTCGCCTTTCATCCGTTCAGCCTCTTGCATTCCTTGCCTCCTCATCCTGCCTTGTCCCGCTCCGCCAGCTGCTTCTTGAGCACCCGCAGGTTGCCCTGAACCAGCCGGTTCTCCGGATCGAGCTCGGTTGCCTTTGTCCAGCACTCCAGCGCGCCTTGCAGATCCTTGGCCCGCATCTTCTCGAGCCCCTGCTCGAACAGCGTCGTCGCCCGCACCTCCGCCGACTGCTCGCGGCGACGCTGCGCCGCCGTCAGCCGTGCCCCCCGATCCGCCCCGTCCTGCCTCCGCAGCCGATCCACTACCGCGTCCCAACCCCGCCCCTCCCGCGCGCCGCTGCCCTCCCGCGTCGCGGCCTCCTCCACAGCTGCCTCGGACCGCGGCTCCTCCTGCTCCGAACTGCGCTGCTCCCTCGCCCTGCTCGTCGCCAGATCCCAGAAGTGCCCCGCGGCCGCCCCGCGCCTTCCACCCCGCGCCTCGGCGGACCCGCCCGGCTCCCGCCCGCCTCGCTCGCATTCCCCCGCCCCGCCCGTCCCACCGGTCGCAGGAGCCGGAATCTCGATGTCCGTCGGTGCGGCCGGCGGTCGTGGAATCGCGTCGTGCAACGGGACGGCGTCGGGCTGCGCGGGCGGCCCAAGCCAATCGTCCAAATCGTCCACGTCGCCCGCCAACTCGCCCGTCGACCGAGCGTCGCCCGAAGCCTCCGGGACCGCACGCTGCTGCGGTGTCGAGGGATCCCACCCTGCTGGCGGCAATGCCAGGGACGACGGCGGGTATGTCGACCGGTGCCGGTCGGAGGACGTCGAACCCACGCTGGACTCCGGTGCGACCTCTGCCGACTCCTCCGCGGACATCAGCACCATCGACAAGTCGATGGTCAGCGACGAGTCCCGGCCCGGAGAGGTCGTGGGCTCCGCCTCCCACGGGTCGGCGCGTCCGGTATCGTAGAGGCCGGAAACGCTTGCGGGCGTCGCCATCGCCCCGGCGGACGCTTCCAGGCTGTCATCGCCAAAGAGGCTTCGAACGTACTCCGCCACATGACGATTCGTGGGATGCGAGCGAATCGACGCGAAGTACTCGTCGATGGCCCCGCGAAGCTCCGATGCCGACTGGAAACGCTGAGCCGGATTGCGCGCCATCGCCTTGAGAATCAACGCGGACAACGAGGGCGATACCCAGCTGCAGAAAGACTCGGGCGGACGAGGAGGATCGTCGAGGATCTGTCGCATCAAGGCCAAATCGTTGTCGGCACGGAAGGGACGTCGTCCGGTAATCAGCTCGTACATCACGACGCCCAGCGCGTAGATGTCAATCGCGCCGGTGGGCGCGCTCCCGTTCATCGCCCCCTCGATTTGCTCGGGAGCCATGTAGGCGTGCTTTCCCTTCAACACCCCGATACGTGTCTTCGATGCTACCGTCGTGGCCTTCGCAATTCCGAAGTCGAGCACCTTCGTCTCGCCCGTGAATGCCACCATGATGTTCTCGGGGCTGATGTCCCGATGCACCAATCCTAGAGGCTTTCCCGTTTCGTCCACCTTGCCGTGGGCGTGGTACAGCGCATCGCAGACCGCCGAGGCCACCTGCAGAACCAGCCACGGCGGGGGCAATCGCCTCGTCCGAGCCAGCTCGCGCTGGATGTGCCGCAGCGTGCGCCCCGAGACGTACTCCATCGTGATGAAGTGGTAGCCCTGCGCCTCGCCCAGATCGAAGATGTGCACGATGTTCGGGTGGTCGAGCTGCGCCGCGATCACCGCCTCGCGGGCGAACATCCTCACGAACTCCGGATCGTCCGCCAGATGGGGCAGCATGGTCTTGACGACCACCGTCTTGTGGAATCCCTCGGAGCCTGTGGCACGCGCCAGCCACACGTTCGCCATCCCGCCCTGCGCCAGCTTCGCCAGCAGCACGTAGCGCCCTATCGTCGCCCCCTGCGCGAGCTCCACCCTCATGCCGCGCCCCCGCCACCAGCCACGACCCCGGCCTGCACGCCCGACGCGAAGGCCCGCAACGCGTCCGCCAACGGGCTGCCCGGCGCGGCGCAATGCACCCGTCTCACCACGATGCCCTCGGGCACCATCGACCGCCATGCCGCTTGCTGCTCCGGTGTCGCCGGATCGCACAGCAAGACCAGGTTGGCCGTGGCCGCGAACGTAGTGAACGCGTCGACATGCGCTCGCGTCATGGGAAGACATGCCATCGACAGCAACCCGCCGAGACGGGGACGCACCCGCGCCATCGCCGCCCCGTCCGCCGCCAACGACAGCCACGCAGGCCCGCTGTCCAGCTGCTTCGCCAGCTGCGTAATCCAGGCGATGATGTCGTGCGTCGCCTGCTCCGGGGCCGTCGCGAACACCACCCGTAAACCCCCCGGATGCTGCAACAACAAACGCTGGTACCAGTCGTCGCGCTCAGGGGCGTGCGGCATCGCCGCTAGCTGTCCCATCGACTGGCGCGAACGCAGCCGCCCCGTGGACGACAGCCACGCCACCGATAGACGAACTTGCACGGGTGCCAGGCCAAGCGCGCGCTCCAGATCCAGAAGGCTCACCCCGGGACGCGCCGCGATCGCCGCCATCACCGCGTCCGCTCCGCAGTCCATCGGATCCATCGGGACCTCGTGCGGGTTGCGCAGCGCCAGCGGCGCCTCTTCCCCCGGAAAGACCGCCATCGCCCGCTCCAGCTCGTCCTCCAGCCGCACCATCTCCATGATGAGCGGCGATATCCCCAGACGCTCCGTGAGCGTTTCCGGCACGGCCCGAGCCCCGAACGCAAAGCGCCCCGCCTTCCAGCCCAGGAGCGCCAGCAACGCCTCTCTGCCCCGCAGGTGACGATGGCTGGCCTCGGCCACAGCCCCCTCCCGCAGAAGGCATTGGCTCACGCGCCCGTCCGTGCCCGTCAGCAGCAGCACCCCGGTCTGACG
Source organism: Myxococcales bacterium (assembly GCA_021847645.1). Taxonomy (GTDB): domain Bacteria; phylum Myxococcota_A; class Polyangia; order Polyangiales; family Polyangiaceae; genus JAJZQG01. The sequence goes on along the minus strand of JAJZQG010000007.1, from coordinate 60,991 downwards.
GCTCAACTCGAGGAACTGAAGCACCGCGATCAGCGGCATCCGCGTCAGATCCCCGGACAGATCCCAGCCCTCACCGTCGCGAGGCTCTCCCGGCGCCGAAATGCGTTCTGACGATCGATGCGCGTCACCCACGAATTGCTGCCCCGGTCTTTCTCCGGCTCGTTGCCACCCTTGCTCGCGTCGGGTCGTCCCCTTTGGCTCGTCCCGCGCCCGCTCGATGATGGCGCACGGAAACGCCCATGATGCTGTGCACGGGTACCACGGGAGGCCGCGCACACCAATGGGAATCTGTCCGGGCATCGGCAAGCGCCTGCCGAATCCATGTCGCGCAAAACCCGCGTATCACGGGACAGTACGGTCTGGCCCCCCACTGGTCGACGAAACGAGACCTTTTCGCGCCCGGCAGCGCCGGACGGAGAAAGCGTCACAGTGAGTCACGATTGTCAGGGCCCACTGCTACTCAGCTTCCACGCTGCAAGGGAACGCCCCTGCCCGCCGTCTCTACTCCCCCACAGCCGGCCGCCGACACTCCTCGATCGGTACGACAACCTCTGTCGCCCGCTGCGCCGGTAGCCGAATCTCCAAGCGCGTCCCTTCCCCCGGCCGACTCCAGACTTCGATCGTTCCCCCGTGCGCAGCAATGTTCTTGCGAACGATCGGCAGCCCCAATCCCGTTCCGTCGGGACGATTCGTGTAGAATGGCTCCCAGATGCGTTGCAGATCGCCTTCCGCGATTCCCACGCCCCGATCGCGCACCGTCAACAACACCTGATCGCCCGCCGCCAACTCCCCTTCGATCTCGACCACGCTCCCCGGCGCGCTCGCCTCTATCGCGTTGCACAGCAGGTTCGCCAACGCCTGCCGCAGCTTCGCCTCGTCCACCGGCGCCGTGAGCTCCGACGCCACCGCCGCCCGTACCTCGACACCCTTGTCGCTCGCCTTGTCGGCCAGATCCCTGCAAGCGTCCAGCACCACCTCCCGAACGCCGACCGTCTCGATGCGCAGCAGCGCCGGCTTGGTGAACTCCACCAGCTCGTCGACCTGGCGGCTCAGTCTCGCCATCGATTCCAGGATGAGGTCGAAGTACTCCGCATCGTCCGGCGAAAGGCGGGCCTTCGATCGCAGAATCTGCACACTCATGCGCATCGACGACAGCGGCGTCCGCACGTCGTGGGCGATGGCCGCGGCAAACTGGCCCAACGCCGCCAGCCGCCGGTATTCCTCCAGATCGCGCTGAAGCGCGTTTCGCGCCGTCGCGTCCACGAACATCAACACGCAGCCCCTCTCGCCACCGAGCCCCCGCGCGCGCAGCGGCGCCACGGTCACGTCGACCGACGCCCCCCGTTCCTCGCCGCTCCAGTCCACGTTCGGAAACGACATCGGCTCGCGAGGACCGCTGCGAATCGCCTCCGCAATCGCCGGGGCGATGTGCGACGACGCCACCTCTTCCAAGTAGCGCTTGCCCAGAGCCTGCTCCGGCGGAATCCCTGTCCTGCGCGCTTCGGCCGGATTCCAGGAGCGCACGCGCAACTCCGGTCCCACCAACGCCACCACACCCACAGGCAGGCTCTCGATTAGATCCTCCAGGTAGCTCTTGACGTCGGCCAGCTCGCGCCCGGCTCTGCCCAGGAACGAGTAGAGTTGCATGTTTTCCAACTTCATCGCGAGGTGGTCGGCCAGCGCGGCCGCCGTGGCAAGCTCGTCGCTGTGCGTACGCCCCGCAATCCGCAACTCGAACACGCCATACAAGGTCTGGTTGCGCCGCACCGGCACCAGCAGAGCCGCGTCCATCCCCGACCAGATTTCGTCCGTCGCCCCTCGGCGCCCTAGCGCACTGCCCTGTACCACCGGCTCCGACACCTCCATCAGCATGCCTTCCAACGCCTGCGGAATCGTGCTCGAGATGCCCGGCATCAACCCGTTGCCCTCCGCCCGTCGAAACTGCACCTGCGCTCCGTCGAACAGCGTCATCATCGACGCTCGCACCATTGCCAGCACCGCTTCCGCATCCAGCAGGCGTCCGGTGACCGCCACCACCCGTTCCAGAACCTCGCGACGAACCCGTCGCTTCGGATCCAGGGCCGCCGATGCTCTCTCCAAAGCGTCGTGCCACGTCCACGCCGCCCACAACGCCAACGTCAGCGGCAACAGCACGGCCAGCATCGCCGCCCGCGCTCCCGCCCTGCGATCGAGCGCCGTTACCGCCGCCACCGCCGCTGCCACGTACACCGCCACAACCACCGCGATCGCCAGCGGGACCGCCGCTTCGCGAAACACACGCCGCACGTCGAGCAGGCGGTAGCGCAAAATCACCAGCCCCACCACCAGCAGCAGCGCAACGTCCAGATACGCATGCACCGGCGCCACGCGCTCCGCGGTCTCCAGAAGGACGGGCGTCCCCAACCATGGTGCGGCCAGCACGAACCCGGCCGCCACGCGCAAGAGCATCACCGACGCCGCGCCCAGCAGCCCGTTACGCCTGGCCCCTCGCGCCCCGTACGCCGCACGCAGCAACTCGACCGCCGCCGCCGTGTACGGCACCGCGACGATCAACGCCGAGGCGCGCGGCAAGTCGTCGATGAATCCCGACGAGGCGGCAGCCCAGCCCCCCACCACGCACGCCCCCGCGGCCAGTAGCCAGTGCCAGGCGGAAGGACGTCGCGCCGTCGCGAACGCCCCCGCGAAGAGCACCACCAGGCCAGCCACGACCGTCTGCTCCAGGAGCGCGAACCGGGACAGCGCCGGCATCGTCGCTATGCCGCGCCCGAGATGCCGCAGCGTCGCCGTCATCACGTGCACCCCGGCCAGCACCGCCACCGCGGCGAACAACCGATTGTCCGGCCTCGACCTGCCCGCACGGTGCACCACCGTTGCCAACACGAGCAGGACGGTGCCGGCCAGGACACCGAGCGCAACTGACGGAACCATTCCGTTGGCTGTTACGATGCCGCAGAGGGCTCCGAGGGTGGCCGCTCCAGTCCGAATTCGCGAATCTTTCGGTCGAGCGTGGGCCTCGTGATCTGCAGAATCGCGCAGGTGCGACGCTTGTGCCAGCCCGTGTGCTGCAACACCCGAAGGATATGCCGACGTTCCAGCTCCCGCAGAGTCACCAACTCCGCTTCGCCCTCGCTGGTCAGGCCGGCCGCCTCCCCCGCTACCAACTCGGACTCCTCGTCATCCAACGATATGGGAAGGGTGTCCACCGTCAACACGTCGCCTGTCGTCAACACCGCCGCACGCGTCAGGGCATTCTCCAACTCGCGCACGTTTCCCGGCCAACGGTACCGGATCAGCAGCTCCATGGCTTCGGCCGACACGTACCGGACCAGATGGTGTGTCTCGCGGGAGATCTTGCGTAGCAGATGGTCGACCAGCAGCGGGATGTCCTCCTGCCGCTCGCGCAGTGGCGGAAGATGGATCTCCACCACCTGGAGCCGGTAGAACAAGTCCTCGCGGAACGTGCCCTCCCGAAGCATCTGCTGCAGATCCCGATGCGTGGCAGTCACCACCCGCGCCGCGAACTTCACCGGCCTGGCGTCTCCCACCCGCTCGAACGTGCGCTCCTGCAGCACGCGCAGCAGCTTGGCCTGCAGGTCCACCGACATCTCCCCAATCTCGTCGAGGAACAGCGTGCCTTGCCCCGCCAGCTGGAACCTGCCCACCTTGTCCGCCACCGCCCCCGTGAACGCCCCGCGCACGTGCCCGAACAGCTCGCTCTCGAGCAGATTCGGCGGAAACGCCGTGCAGTTCACCGCCACGAACGGCTGCGTCGCCGCCGAGGACGAGAAGTGGATCGCCTTCGCCACCAGCTCCTTGCCCGTGCCGCTCTCGCCCGTGATGAGCACCGTCGCTCGGCTCGTCGAGACGGCGCCGATGCGCTTGTAGACTTCGCGGATGCCATCGGACTTGCCCACGATGTTGTCCACACCGTGGTCCTCGCGCTCCTCCGCCACCAGGTGCGCCAGCGCCAGCGATGTCTGCCGCTGCTCGAGCGCCCGCTGCACCGTCAAACGGATGCGGTTCGCGTCCAGCGGCTTGACCAGGTAGTCGTACGCCCCCAGCTGCACGGCCTGCACCGTCGTGCGCATGTCGTCCCGCGCGCTGATCACGATGACCGGCGGAGCGTCCCCCGACTGCTCCTCCCGTATTCGCTTCAATACCTCCATTCCATCCATGCCGGGCAGCCCGAGATCCAACAGGCACACGTCCGGACTTCCCTCGCGCACGCGCTCGAGCGCCGTCAGCCCGTCGGCGGCCGTGTCGACGTTGTACCCCGCATCGGACAGGAACTTCTCGAGCGTGCGACGAATCGCGCGATCGTCGTCGACCACCAACACTGTGCTCGTGCCCGCACGCGGCTTCGCCTCGTCCGTCATCGCACGCCATCGTGCCACGCGACGTATCGGCGTGGACTTGTCTTCATCTCGTCACCGGCGTCGCAACGGCCGCCCCCGAGCATCAGGGCGCAACCTCGGCCTTGCCTTCCGTCGCTGCCTTCGTCGCCTCGCCCTCCGACGCCCCGTTGCCGTCGTTCTTCGCGGGCTCGTCGCGCTTCTTGTCCACCTTGACAGCGGTCGTCGACGCCTCGGATTCGGCCTTGGCATCAGCCGCGGGCGCGTCCGCCTTCTTTTCGGCATTCGCCTCGGGCTTGGTCGCCGCTCCATCGCTCGGCTTGGCCGGCTTCTTGTCGGCCGTGGCTTCCTTGGCCGACGCCGCCGGCTTGGCCGCTTCCGCCTCGGCTTCCGGACGCACCGGCGCCGGATCGATCACGCGCCCCGCCGTCGTCCGATCGTCTCCACCGGGAAACGTCGTCACCTCGATGTCGCCCAGCACGCGCGTCTGGCAAGCGAGCCGACGCCCATCTCCCATGCCGTGAACCTTCTCGCGCAGGTTCGGCTCGCTGACCGCCCCGGCCGCCTTGGGCTTGACCCATACCTTGCACGTGCCACACAGGCCCCGTCCACCGCAGTTGACCCCGCGGAACCACTCCCGGTTCGGGTGGATGCCCGCTTCGAGCGCAATCTCCCGAAGAGAACGCCCGGACGAAACTTCGACAGCATGGTGCTCGACTACGAATTGGACCTTCGGCATGGCGGCACGACACACGTACCGCTCGCCCGTGCGTTGCGTCAAGAACGCCTCGACTTGGTCGGCACTTCCCGCCGACCCCGGCCCGACTCGGCCCCGGGCAAATCCGTGACATCGCGGCCCCCGCGCGCCGGTCGTCCGCGGCACCCGCAAGCCCCAAAAATGCGCTAGGGTGCTCGCCATGACGATGCCCAGCATGCCAGCGTCCCGCGAACCCCTGCTCGCCGACACCGATCCCGAAATCGCCCAGCTCATCAAGGCCGAGGAACGCTGCGAGTTCGAGACCATCAGGCTGATCCCCAGCGAGAACTACGCCTCCCGTGCCGTGCTCGAAGCCACCGGCTCCGTGCTCCTGAACAAGTACTCCGAGGGCTACCCGCGCAAGCGCTACTACGAAGGTCAGCGCCAGGTCGACGCCGTCGAGGAGCTCGCGCGCAACCGTGTCGCTGCCCTGTTCGGCGCCGATCACGCCAACGTGCAGCCCTACTCCGGCTCGCCCGCCAACCTCGCCGTGTACATGGCGTTCGCCAAGCCCGGCGAGACCATCATGGGACTGGCGCTGCCCGCCGGCGGCCACCTCACGCACGGCTGGAACGTCTCGATCACCGGCATGTTCTTCAACAGCGTCGCCTACGGCGTGCGCCGCGACAACCACCGCATCGACTACGACCACGCCCGCGACCTCGCGCGTCAGCATCGTCCCAAGCTCATCTGGTGCGGCGCTACGGCCTACCCGCGCATCATCGACTTCGCCGCGTTTCGATCCATCGCCGACGAGGTCGGCGCCATCCTCGCAGCCGACATCGCCCACATCAGCGGCCTGGTCGCCGCCGGCGTCCACCCCTCGCCCATCGGCATCGCCGACGTGGTGACCTCCACCACCCACAAGACGTTTCGTGGACCTCGCGGCGGCATGATCATGTGCAAGGCCGAGCACGCCAAGCTCATCGACAAGTGCGTGTTCCCCGGCCTGCAGGGCGGCCCTCACAACCACACCACGGCCGGTATCGCCGTGGCCGCACACGAAGCCGCGCAGCCCATGTTCAAGGCTTACGCGCGTAACATCGTGGCCAACGCCAAGACGCTCGCCGAGGCGTTGCTCGATCGGGGCTTCGACCTGGTGACCGGCGGCACCGACAACCATCTCATCCTCATCGACCTCACCCGCAAGAACGTGCCCGGCAAGGTCGCCGCCAAGGCCCTCGACCGCGCAGGCATCGTCTGCAACTACAACACCGTCCCGTTCGACCCTCGCAAGCCCTTCGATCCCTCCGGCCTTCGCATCGGCACGCCCGCCGTCACCTCCCGCGGCATGGGCGCCCTCGAGATGCGCCGCATCGCCGAGTGGATCGATCGCGTCGTGCAGAAGCACGACGACGAGGCCCTGCTCGATCGGACCGCTACCGAGGTGGCCGAGTTCTGCCGGTCATATCCCGCCCCGGGCATCGCGCTGTAGTCGCGCTCTCGGTCGCACCGGCGCCAGCGTGCCTTGCGAAGCGGCACGCCGACAGCTTTCAGCGCTCGCGGATCGGACGCAGAATCCGCACGACGTTCACCACGTTCCACAGCGCGAAGAACGCGAACAACCCGAACAACGCAAGGGCCCACCGAGATGCTCGGGGCGACGCCCCGTCGACGAGCACCCACGCGCCGTCCGGCACGCGCGTGTTGGTCTCGCGCAGCACCGAGCGCACCAGTCCGGCATGGCGCAGCCCGGCGTCGCTCATCGGCGCCAGCCTTCCCGCGAAGGTGGCGGGGGGAACGAAGCGCGGCCCCTCCATGCCCTCGGGAACGCGAATCTCCACCCACACGCGCGGGTTGCCCGCCACCGGCTGCAGACGGAACGAGTCGCCTTCCAGCGGGCGCGAGTAGCGGATCGCCCCCGTGGTGCCCAGCATCCCCGTGGCCTCGACGTAGGTTCCCGGCGCCACGGTGCCTACGTCGAGCGAGGCGAGGTCACCGACATCGGTGGGCGAGGAGCGCGCCAGCGCGTACGCCACTTCGGAGCGCAGCGCCCAGCACATGGTGGCAGAGGCGACGGCCGTGACGATCATGAGCGCGGCCGCCAAGGTGCGTTCGCGTCGCGGCGGCGCCGGCAGCGCGACGAGGTCCGGATCCGAGGCCTCCGCGCGCGCCAGGGCGCGGGCTGCTGCCAGGGGGGCTTGGGTCGGGCTCACGTTTCCTCCAACGCTCCGAGGGTGACGCTTTCCCCGGTCTCGGACAACGGCAAAGTGCGTCGGTTCCCTCCGTGTCGGCGCCCCCTGGCGTATTCCCCTTGCCATGCGCTAGGCTCTTGCCCCACGGTACGAGGGATCCGATGGCTACGAAACCCGTCATTTGCCCGTCCTGCGGATTCAAGAATACGGCCCCCGGGCGCTGCGTATCCTGCGGCGCCAAGATGGAAGACCTGAAGGTCGGCAAGCGCACCCGCGAGGAGGAGCTCGAGCGCCGATACCAGCAAGAGGGCTTCAGCCTGGTCTGGGCCCTCATCGCCCTGCTCGTGCAGGGCGTGCTCACCGCCGCCATCGTGGTCGGCTTGCCCATGGTCGTCAGCGCCCTGGACTTCGAGGGAATCTACGGCATGTACGTCTGCGTTCCCGTCTGGTTCCTCGGCGGCCTGCTCGTCGGCATGATCTCCCCAGGCAAGACATTCATCGAGCCCGTCGTCGCCACGTTCTTCGTCGCTGTCCCCACCGTGTTCTACCTGGTGCGCACCCAGACCGTGCGCACCATGCCCACGTTCATGTACGTCATCATGGCCTGCGTCGGCGTGCTCTTCACGCTCATCGGCGCGTACATCGGCGAGCGCATCCAGATGGGCCCGCCGCCCAAGGCCGCCGAAGACTGACCCGCCCGCCCTCAGCCGATCAGCGCCCCGATCGCTTCGAACATCCGCGTGCGTAGCCGCTCGCGCGCGTCCGCGTCGTCACCGTCGCACTCGATCGGATCCCCCACGCTCACAACCACGTCGCCCTCGTGGATCAGAAGCCCGTCCCTGGACAGCACGCGGTTGGTGCCCGTGATGCCCAGCGGAAGCATCGGCACGCGCGCCGCCTGCACCAGGTGAAACGCCCCTTTCTTGAAAGGCTGCAGCTTGCCGTCCACGCTCCGCGTGCCTTCGGGGAACACCACGATCGTCGCGCCGCCGCGCACCCTCGCCGCGGCCTCGGAGATCGACGCACGCGCGGTCCTCGCGTTGCGTCGGTCGATCGACACGCACCCGAGCCGGTGCATCGCCGTGCCGAACGCCGGCACGCGAAACAGCTCCTTCTTCGTGAGGAACCCGAACGAGCGTCCCATCGCCGTCATGATGCACGGCACGTCGGCCAAGCTCTGGTGGTTGGACGCCAGCACCATCGGCCGTGACCAGTCGACCTTGTCCACGCCCTGCGCATGCACGCGTACGCCGCATCGTTCGCACAGGTTCCTGGCCCACTCGTAGGCCACGTCGCGCACCACTTCGTCGGTGCCGCGCAGCGCGGAAACAACGATTGCCTTCTCGCTCATCATGAGCGTGTAGGTCAGAGTGAATGCTGTGGCGAACGCTGGACGCATGGGCCCGCGGAGCCTAGCACAGCCCGCCGCGCCGTGGCCCGTGGCCGCGCGTCACGCCGCGTGATACCAGTTCCGATCCGTGGAACGCCCCAACGCGCCCCCGTCCTCCCGCATCACGAGCGTCGCTCCTCGCCACGACGCCTACGCCGATCTGCTGCACGACTCCCGCGGGATGCGTCGCGAGCAACAGCTGGCGCGCGACACCTGGATGTCGCGTCTCGCGTCGGACCGCAAGGAGCTGATCTTCGAGCTGGAGGTGTTGCTCAAGGGCCTGGCGTGTTTCGCCAACCCGCGCAACCACGCCGGCCCGCCCAGGCGCGTGCCTATCGTCGCCGTCGACTTCCACGCGCCGACGGCCCTGCTCTCGCACGGCTACAAGCGCGTGAGCCAACTTGCGCGCGCATGCCTGGGCGAACGCGACAAGGCCTTCGTGTTCCACCGCTACCTCGAGACCATCGTGCCCGAGGACGCCACTCGCACGCGCCTGGTTCGCGAAGACATGTCGCAGGACACGCCCGATGGCAGCCTGTTCGCGCTGCGACGTTCCTTCTCCAACCTCGCCGAAGTCACCGACGGCCTGCTGCGCCTGCCACGCATCCCGTTTCGTTTGTTCTATGCGACCGCGAGCCTGGCGCAGCGCGAGGTGGCGCAGAACTCGTTCTTCAACCCGCTGTCGGCTCTGGAGTTCCGCCCCGAGTTCGACCGGATCGCTTCGCCGCAAGTCGTCGACCTGATCCATCGCGTGCCGGGCGAGGAAGCTCAGCGTCTGGTCTCTCTGACCTTCCTGTCGTTGTTCCGCATGCTGCGCTACCTGCAACTGCTCGACGCCATCGCTGCGGAGCCCGCAGAGGCGGGTGCCTTCGTGCCCGGACGGCTGCACCTGGTGTTGTCGGTGCTGCGCAGCGACGCTCGCGCGTTAGCCGGATACCTGCGCACGCGCGCCGGCCAGCGTCTCGCGGACTCTTTCGAGCACGACCTGCTGCGCGTCCCGGCCTCGCAGCTGCGCGAGAGCTACGACAGCCTGCTGGCCGCCGGCCACCGGCTCATCGACGTGCACACCGCCCTCGAATGCATCACCGCCAGCCTTCGGCTCGAGCTGCGACGCGCCTTCGAGCACGAGCTTCCTGCCCCTGCGCCGGATGTGTCGCCGACGACGCTTCGCGAGGCCGTTCGGCGCACGGTCGGAAGCCTTCGTCCAACGCTTCAGAACGTGGTGCTGTTTCTCGCCAAGTCGTTCGGCACGACGCTCGACGAGGGCCAGGTGTTCGACGACGCGGCAGCACGGCGGCAGATCTCGGACCGGCTGCGTCAGCACGTCTGGATGTTCGCGCAGATCGTGCGAGCGTTCGCCGTCAAGGCCCGGTACGCGCAGGCGCACGACGACGGCTGGGGAACGGTCTCGGAGTTCCAGTTCGTGCGCGAGTTCCTGGCGTACTTCAAGGCGATGGGCTACCCGCTGCTGCGCGCGGGCGACTACCCGCGCTTCGCGGCGTTCGTGGATGCGATGCACCAGCTGGAGGACACGGACTTGCTCGAGCCGGCTACGCTCGCGGGAGCGATCTCGGAGTGCGAGCAGTTCTACGAGTTCCTGGTGGTGCTGCTCGACCAGATCGGACGGCGCGAGGAGCTCGACGGCGTGGAGTTCGACAAGCGGGCGGCGGCTCGCGCGCTCAAGCTGTACCTGGGTGACTGAATGCTATCCGGATACGGATAGACGAGAATGTGGGCGCCGTCCGCGCCCGCGGCTGAGCGCCCGTCGCGGGCAAACCCGGCCGACGCGCTACAACGCGGCGCGGGAAGCAGATAAGAAAGGGTCGGTGAAAAGGGGGAAAGTCGACCCCCCGATGAAGTGTCGTGAAGGGCTGGCGTATGCCCCGGGAGCTCGGAGGAGCCGTCTACTCCTCTTCTTCGGGCGTGGGAGCGGGGCCGACGTCAGCCATCTCTTTGCGGGCGGGCTTCACGGCTGTGGCCTTGCGGCGGGCCGGCTTCTTTTCCGCCTTGCGCTTGGCCGGCTTGCGCGCGCTTGCACGCTTTGCCTTGGGAGCCTTGGCCTTTTTTGCAGCCTTGGCCTTGGCCGGCTTGCGCGCGCTGGCGCGCTTGGCGGCAGCACGCTTGGCGGGCTTGCGCGCAACGGCCTTCTTGGCGGCCTTGCGAGCAGGGGCCTTCTTGGCCGCGGTCTTCTTGGCGGCCTTGCGCGCAGGCGCCTTCTTGGTGGCGGCCTTGCGAGCAGTTCCGCGCTTGGCGACCTTGCCAGCCTTCGGCCCGGCAACCTTCTTCGCGGTCTTCGTCTTCGCCTTTGTCGTCTTCTTAGCAGCTGCCATTGCTTGGACCCTCCTGTGGGTTGCCTCGTCTCGTGGGGCAACGCATATTGCACGACTTATATGGCCATGCATTGCGCATGTCAATGCAAAAAGTTCAAGGGGTCGGGCGTCGCCCTTTTCTTCTCAAACCAAAGCCACGCAACGCCTGCATACACCTGAAAATTGCCTGCTGGGCGCGGCCCGGGAGGCCCCTCGCACCCCGCCGCTGCCCCATTGACCCGACCCCCGACCTCGGAGTATGGAACTTCGCTCCCACGGCCCCGGCCGCATGGACTCCGCGGCTCGAAAATAGAGGTGCTATCCATGGTGTTGCGCTCGATCACGCGCGTGTACTTGCTCGCTGCCCTGGCGTTCAGCGTCCTGGCGATCGGTTGCGGCCACTCGGAAGACGAGTGGAACGCCAAGCTCAAGGAGATCGACCAACTCAAGGCGCAGCTCCAGGCCGAGCAAAAGGCCCACCAGAAAACCGACTCGGACTACAGCGACGCCAAGGCTGAAATCGACGAACTCAAGGAGCGTCTCAAGCGCGCGGGCGTGGATGTCCAGCAGCTGAACGCCTCGCTGGCCGAACAGCGCAAGGCTCTCGAGGAATTCAAGCGACGCGCCGAGCAGCTCGACGAGATCCGCAAGCGTTTCGACGCGCTTCGGACCAAGCTCGAGTCCCTCGTGAAGCTCGGCCTATCCGTGTCCGTTCGAAACAACCGCATGGTTATCACCATGCCCGGCGACGTGCTCTTCGATTCGGGCAGGGTCGACCTCAAGGAGCAAGGCAAGAGCATCCTCAAGCAGGTGGCGGACGTGATTCGCAACGACCCCACCCTCAACTCCCGCACCTTCCAGGTCGCCGGACACACGGACAACCATCCCCTGGCCGGTGGCCCCTACAAGGACAACTGGGGACTGTCCGTCATGCGCGCCCGCGAAGTCCTGCTGTTCCTCATCGGCCCGACCGACAAGGGCGGCGGTGGCCTGGACCCGACCAAGTGGAGCGCCTCGGGTTACGGCGACACCGACCCCATCGCCCCCAACGACACCCCCGAAAATAGGGCCAAGAACCGGCGCGTCGAGCTGGTGGTCATGCCCAACGTCGAGGAGATGCTCGACATCCAAAGCCTCATGAACAACAAGTAGCGCCACGCTCCGGCCCCGAACCCACTGCCGTCTCCCCTCTCTTTCCGCGGCGTTGCAGCGCATGACGGCTCCGCTCCTTCGCTCGTTCCAGGCAACTGTGTCTTGCATCCGGGGCAGCCTGGCCCGGCAACGCGCCGCCTAGGCTGCCCAGCCCTCGACCCCACCTGATCCTGCCCGCTTCGCAAGCTCTGCCCGCGTTGACCGGCCCCATCTTGCGACCCCGGGCCCAGTCTCGAAGAGGCTCTCATGACGCGCGTCGCCACTCTCGATATCGGAACCAATTCCGTCTTGTTGCTGGTCGCGGAGCACCGTGACGATCGCGGCGTAGTCAGCCTGTGTGATCGATGCACGATCACACGGCTCGGCAAGGGCGTGGACAAGACCCGCGCGCTCGATCCGTCGGCGGTCGAGCGGACACTCGCGTGCCTGCGCGACTACGCCGCGATCATCGACGAGCTCGGCGTCGACATTCGGGCTGCGGTCGCCACCAGCGCGGTGCGCGACGCGTCCGGAGCGTCGGCGTTCCTCGACGCTGCGCAGCGCATTCTTGGGGTGCGGCCGCGGGTCATCGACGGGCCCACCGAAGCCCGGATGACGTTCAGCGGTGCGCTCGCGGGCCTGGGGTTGGACGGACTCGTATCGGTGTTCGACATCGGCGGGGGGAGCACGGAAATCGTGCGGGGGTTTACGGGGCAGGAGCGAAGCGCGATCGAGGGCGACGCCATCAGCCTCGACGTAGGCGCGGTGCGCATGACCGAGCGGCACGTGCATGCGGATCCGCCTCACGCCTCGGAGTTGGACGCGATCAGGCGCGACGTTCGAACCGCGCTCGCAAGCGTGGCGCGCCCAGATCGGTCGTGCGCGTGGGTGGGCATCGCGGGGACGGTGACCACGCTGTGCGCGATGGAGCTGGGGTTGGCGGAGTATGACGGCGCGCGTGTACATGGCGCGGTGCTCACGCGCGAGGCAGTAGACCGGTGGGTGAAGCGGCTGGGTTCGGCCACGCTGGCGGAGCGACGTCGGATCGTGGGGTTGGAGTCGGCGCGGGCGGACGTGATCGTGGCCGGAGCGCTGATCGTGCAGGAGCTGTTGAGCTGGGCGGGTGCGAGCCAGGCGACGGTCTCCGATCGGGGCGTGCGCTGGGGGCTTGCGCTGGAATGTTTCGGCACAAGATAGCGTTGACAGATACGGCGGCGACAAGCGGATCAAAGAAGTTGACAAAGGCACGTCGCTTTGACTACCATCCCAGCGCCTGCCGCAATTTGACCTTGGATCAACCCCGCCGAACACCAGCAGCAGGAAAGCGCATGATTGCCGCGTTGGTTGGAATAAGTCGCGGCCTTGATTGTTCCCGTCCGAGTCGGTGATTCCGCTGCCCCGCTCCTGCAGCAGGGCGCGCAGGTCTAGTGCGGCCCCCTGAGAAACAAGGAGACTCGAATGCAGGCACGCTCAGAAGTCAAGTTCAAGGTAGGAGACAAGGCCGTCTATCCCGCGCAGGGCGTAGCCGAGGTCATCAGCATCGAAGAGAAGGACATCGCAGGTTCCCGTCAACGCTTCTACGTCCTGCGAATCATGGATACCGACCGCAAGATCATGGTTCCCGTCAACAACGCCGGCGCAGTCGGCCTGCGTCAGGTCATCTCCGAGCAAGAGATCCGCGAGATCTTCGACATCCTTCGCGAACGCACCATCGCCTTCGACAACCAGACCTGGAACCGCCGCTATCGCGGCTTCATGGACAAGATCAAGACCGGCTCGATCTACGACGTCGCCGAGGTGCTTCGCGACCTGTACCGCCTCAAGACCGACAAGCAGCTGAGCTTCGGCGAGCGCCGCATGCTCGACACCGCCCGCTCGCTCATCGTCAAGGAAATCGCCATCTCCCGCGGCCAGACCGAAGAGCAGGTCCGCACCGAGATCGAAGCCATTTTTCTCGCCAACTAGCCCCTCCCGCTCTTCGTCCCGCCGGCCGTAGTCCGTCACCCAGCGTCCGGGCGTTTCTCGAGCTCGGGAAGCGGTGGCAGCATCAGGTCCACGCGCCAGTGGCCGTCCTCTCGCACACAGGGCACCGACGCGTGCTCGCTGGCAGGGTCCGCACCGGTCACTTCGACCAGGGCCCGATCGCCTGCGATTCTCGGCTTCATCTGGCGAGGCTCGAAGCGCAAGGTGAAGCGCGACGGCACCAGCATCTCTTCGGGCGGCATGAGTCGTCCGGTGGCGGCGGTGGCACGACGAGCGCGCTCCTGCAAGTTCTCCTTGGCTGCGCGGGAGAGCAAGTCATAGGCGGCGAGCGAGGCGCCCGGATCGGCCTGCGCACGCTGCATCAGGTCGATCCACGCCCGGATCACGCCCTCCGGCGTGTCGTCGGGCTGCTGTCGCCCGCACGACAGCAGCAGCGCGGCGGCAGCGAGCAGCGCGGCGCGACGGCCTATGCGCCGGCGCCCAAGCCCATGCATTGCCGCACTTCGCTCATCGTCGATTCGGCGATCGCCCGGCATCGCTCCGCTCCGTCCCGCAGAATGGCTCGCACCTCGTCGGGCTGGGCGCTCCACGCGCGCATTCGTTCCTGGATGGGTCCCAGCTCGTTCATCACGTTGTCGAAGAAAATCTTCTTGCAGTCGCCGCATCCGATCGCTGCGCTGCGGCAGTCCCGATCGATCTGCGCCACGGTCTCGGGTGGCGTGATCGCTTGATGCATCGTGAAGATGTTGCAGACCTCCGGGCGCCCCGGATCGGTGCGACGCAAGCGCTGCGGATCGGTGAATGCCCGCTTGAGCTTGTTCCACACCACGTCCGGCGCGTCGCTCAGCGCGATCGTGTTGCCCTTGGTCTTCGACATCTTCGCCGCGCCGTCGAGGCCCATGATGCGAGGGGCCTTCGACAGCCTGGGCGTCGGCTCCGGGAAGATCTCGCCAAAACGCTGGTTGAACCGCCGCGCGACGTCCCTCGCCAGCTCCAGGTGCTGCACCTGGTCGTCGCCCACCGGCACCAGCGTGGCCTTGTAGACCAGCACGTCCGCCGCCATCAACACCGGGTAGGTGAACAGCGCCGCGTTGACGTTGTTCTTGTGCTGCTCGGCCTTGTCCTTGAACTGGGTCATGCGCTGCAACTCACCCATCTGAGTGCACGACGCCAGGTACCAGGCCAGCTCGGTGTGCTGACGCACGTCGCTTTGGACGAAGATCGCACTGCGCTGCGGATCCAGCCCGGCCGCCAGGTAGCAGATCGCGGTTTCCAGCACCCGCGACCGCATCTCGGACGGTGTGTAGTCGACCGTAATGGCGTGCGCGTCGACCACGCAGAAGATCGTTTCGTGGGTGTCGGCGCGGGCCAACTCGACCCACTGCCGCAGCGCACCGAGCCAGTTGCCGATGTGCAGCTCGCCCGAAGGCTGCATTCCCGAGAAGATGCGGGGGACGATCATGGTTCCGCCCGCGTAGCGCCTCCGATGCGCCAATGCAACCCGGCTGGTGGACGGTGCCGCGGTGGCACACACCCATTGGTGACTCGATGGATCGTCGGGCCTGCTGCCTGGCGCGCGGCACGCGCAGGTCCCGAGCCTCCGGCTCCCGTGGCCAGAGTTGCGCGCTCGAGCCCCTCGCGCGCGGACAGCTCGAACTTGGCCATATGGTGCGACACTCACCTACCATGTGCGCACATGCCGCGCCGCCTGGATCCTCCACCCTCCGCGTCCGTCGCCTCCGCCGCTTCCGCCGACGTTCAGATCGTCGGCGGTGAGAATCTCGCTGCGCTCGAGGCGCTTCGGCCGTCGCTGGGGGGACGGGTGACGCTGATCTACCTGGATCCGCCGTTCTTCACGTTGCGCACGCACGAGCGGGTCATTCGGCAGCGGGTTGCAGGCGGGCCGCCGCTGCGGGTTCTCACCCCGGCGTTCGACGATCGGTGGGAGGACTTCGACGAGTTCCTCGGCATGCTGCGCGCGCGGTTGGTGGTGTTGCGAGAGCTTCTGGCCGACCACGGGAGCGTGGTGGTGCACGTGGACCCGAAGACCAGCCACTACGTGAAGGTGATGGGCGACGAGATCTTTGGCCGCGACGCGTTCGCGAGCGAGATCATCTGGCGGTACCGTCGCTGGCCGGCGCGCACGCCCAACTTCCAGCGCGTACACGATGTGCTGCTGAGATGGGTCAGGAACCCCGCCGTGGCGCCCCGGTTCGCCCGGCTGTACGAGGAGCTGGCGCCCTCGACCCTGCGAACCTGGGGACGAGCGAAGCAGCAAGCGGTATTCGACGCGCAGGGCCGCCGGCGTCGGTCGTCCACGGGCGAGCAAGCGTCGCCGGGCGCGCCGCTGGGGGACGTCTGGGATATCCCGATCGTGGCACCGGTGGCGCGGGAGCGGACGGGATACCCGACGCAGAAGCCGGAAGCTTTGTTGGAGAAGCTGATTGGGTCGTGCAGCGCTCCGGGGGATTTGGTGCTCGATCCGTTCGCGGGCAGCGGAACGACGTTGGCGGTCGCTGCGCGTCTGGGGCGCAAGGCGATCGGAGTGGACCGCAGCGACGAGGCGCTGGGTGTGATGCGGGCGCGACTGGCGGCAGCGGGCGTGGGGTTCGTGGAGCTGGCGGTGGACGACGGCGGACGGCTGCGGGTGGCGGCAGACAGCACGGCCAAGACGAAGGTGTCTTGACCCCGCAGCGGCCATCGGCCAGTACGTGCGCATCATGAGAATGTCCTCGAGGCACGTCGGGCGATCGGTACTGGCCCTGGTCTTGCCGATGGCGGCGATCCTGACCCTGAGCGGCGCGGATGCGGCGCACGCGGACGGGACCGCGGATCGCGTGGTGGTTCGGGTTGGAGCGCAGACGGTCACGGAAAGCGGCTTGGAACGTCTGTTGGCGAAGGTGCCGCAGTTTCAGCGCGCGACGTTCGGCTCGACACCGAACGACATCAAGCGCAACTACGTGACGCAGGTGCTGGTCCCGGAGATGCTGTTCGCGCAAGGTGCGCTCGATCGCGGCCTGGCGAGCAACCCGGACGTGCAGTTGCGCAAGCGCGATCTGCTCACGTCGGCGCTGCTGCTTCAGCTTCGGGATCAAGCGACGAAGCCCGCGGACGTGACGCAGGAGGAGGTGCTGCGCTACTACGAGGAGAACAAGGACCGTTACAACTCGCCGCCGCGCTACGCGCTATGGCGGATCCTGGTAGCGACGAAGGAGCAGGCGCAGAAGATCCTGGACGAGGTCAAGAAGGATCCGACGCCGCGCACCTGGACGGAGCTGGCGCGAGATCAGTCCCTCGACAAGTCGTCGAACATGCGGGGCGGCAACCTGGGTTTCGTCACCGACCAAGGCACGAGCGCGGACGGCAAGACGCGGGTGGAGATGTCGTTGGTGGAGGCGGCCAAGCAGGTCAAGGATGGCGAGTTCGTCGACCACCCCGTGCCGGAGGGTTCAGGATTCGCGGTGGTCTGGCGGCGCGGGAGCATGCCTGCCGTCAGCAGGACTCTGAAGGACGAGGAGCAGACGATTCGTCGCCTGATCGCCAGGCAGCGGGCGATCGAGACGCAGGACAAGCTCGTCGAGGAGCTGCGGGCGCGTGACGCGAAGATGGTCAACCCGAACGCGATAGAGCTCATCGACGTGTCGTCGACCGGGGACATCAGCACCAAGACGAAGCCGGGGCGCATCGAGCGTCGGCCGGGGCGAACGGCGCCACACGAGACGGAGCGCGGGCTGCGTTGAATCGTCGGACGGCTGCCAGCCGGTGGTGGCGTGCGGACGACGCGGCTCGGGCAAACGGAAGCCGAGCTCGCCCAGGATGGTCTTGAAGGTGCGTGCCTCGCCGTCCGCCGTGTTCATGTAGCTGACGAACGAAGAGACCTGGCCTTGGGAGGCGGCGTCCATGGCGCGCTCCATGTTGCCGAGGGACAGCAGCAGGTGCGGGTGGGCCTTCTTGACCTCGTCGGGCACGACGATCTTGGAGGCGACGTCGAAGCGCGCTTGGGCCATGTCGTGGGCGGCGTTGGCGAGGTCGCGATCGCCCAGGTTCTCACGGACCCAGGCGCCTGCGGTGAAGCTCTCACGCAACAGCATGGCGGAGGTGTTGAGGTAGGGCCCGGCCAAGGCGGGTGCGGACACGAGCGCGACAGCAGCCATCACCAGGCCCAGGACGAGCGTCTTCATGCGATATCCTCCGTCTTCTTGTCCAAGCGGCCCAACGCGTCGCGCGCGGCTTCCTGCTCGGCTTGCTTCTTGGTGCGGCCTCGGCCGTGACCGGCGGCAGCGCCTGCGATGGACACCTCGACGTCGAAGAACCGATCGTGGTCGGGCCCTTCGATGCTCGTGGTTCGGTACGACGGGGCATCGGCGCCGCCACGCTGCACGAGCTCCTGAAGCTTGCTCTTGGGGTCACGCTCCGCGATGACCGATGCGGCGGCGATCTTGTCACCGACGACGGTGCGCGCGAAGCCGCGGGCCGCCTCGATGCCGCCGTGAAGGAACAGGGCTGCGACGAGAGCCTCGACGACGTCGGCCATGACCTTGGGCTGGTTGGCGTCGCCGGATGCGGCAGCGCCACGGCCGAAGCGCACGAAGCGGGCAACGTCATGAGAGCGGGTGAAGTCGGCGAGAGCCTCGGTGCTCACGAGCGAAGCGCGCATGCGCGTGAGCTTGCCGACGCTTGCGGTGGGGCATTGCTCGATGAGCAGCTCGCTGACGCACAAGCCGAGCACAGCGTCGCCGAGGAACTCGAGGCGCTCGTAGTCCGCGGAGCCGGGGTGCTCGTTGACGAAGCTCGCGTGGGTGAGGGCCTCGTCGAGGTGCGGGATCTCGGCCTCGAGGCCGAGCAGGGCAAGCAGTTCGGAACGGGGTGCGATCGGGGTCATCGGTCAGGGTATCCGTCCCGCGACCGTGCGGGACGGCCCCAGTCTGGATCAACCGGAGGCGGTTGGCCCGTGCGTTTTTGACCGGGTGCGCGGAAGGCGGTGATGGGGTTGTGGGGGGCGCGCGTTGCGGTGCGGGGAACCGGTGCAGGGCGGGGTTGTCGGAGCCACGGGAGGTGACGTCGGTGAGAATCGGCTATGCTGGAGTGGCTTTGAGCGATCTGATTGCGTGTCCATTTTGCAGGGAGATGTTCGCCGCGGGCGAGGCGAACAAGTGTCCGACGTGCGGCCTGGAGCTGTCGCCGATCTCGAAGCTGCCGACGTCGTACGACGTGCAGATCGAGGAGGACGCGCCGCGCGATCCACTTTGGGAGAGGCTACCCGCGACGTACTGGCGCAGGGGACGGGGAGCGCTGGTGCTGCTGGGCATTGCGGGTGCGTGCTGTTTCTTCCTGCCCTGGGTGCACGTGCGCACACCGGAGATCGAGACGTTGTCGGGCTACGACATGGCGCGCGTGCTGGGCTGGGTTTGGGGCTGCCTGGTGGGATGGGTCACGTTGCTGCCGACGGTGTTGTCACGGCGGTCGGTGGGCAAGATGAGAGGTGCGCGGGTCGCGGCCGGACTGTTCACGGCTGTCCCGCTGGTGACGACGCTGGTGCTGTTGGTGCATCCGCCGCGTGGCAGCACGCTCGTTCCGATCCGCTTCGACTTCGGCGTGGGCATCTACGCCACGATGATCCTGGCGTTGGTGGCGCTGCCGTTCGCGATCACGCTCGGGGGACGAGCGGACGATCCGGCGAAGCGACCGAGCTCGCCGGGTCGCGAGCACCTGCACTGATCGGAGCGCGGGTTGGCTCAGAGCGGATAGGGCAGCGTCATGCCGAAGAGCGTGACCATCAGCAGCACGACGGGGGCGAGCACGAGGAACACGAGGAACGTGTAGCCCATGATGTCGCGCGCGCGCAGGCCGAACATGCCGAGGATGGGCAGCATCCAGAATGGTTGCACGAGGTTGGCGATGGCCTCGCCCAGGTCGTAGACGGCGACGGTCCAACCGAGGTGCACGTGCAGGTCGTGTGCAGCGCGCATGACGTAGGGCGCCTCGATGACCCACTTGGATCCGCCGGAAGGCACGAACACGCCGAGCATGGCGGAGTAGGCGGCGATGATGGGAGCGAAGGTGGTGTGCGAGGAGATGCTGACGAACAGGTTGGCGATGTGCTCGTTGAGCTGGGTCTTGACGATGACGGAGGCGATGCCGGCGTACAGGGGGAACTGGAGGATGACGCCCCAGACGCCGGGGGTGGCTTCGCGCACGGCGCGCATGAGGCGCGCGGGGGTGCCGTGGAGAGCGAAGCCGACGGTCAGGAAGATGAGGTTGATGGAGTTCAGGTCGAGGGCAGCGAGGCCCTTGCCGCCGCGCGAGAACTCCAACGCAAGGTACGCCACGGCGACGGCGACAAACAGGATGGTGAGCAGGGGCGAGTGCTCGAGCCATTCGCCGGGCGTGCCCTTGTTGTCGGGGCCGGGGCGATCGAGGGGACAGGGGCCCAGGTCGATGCCCATCATCTCGGCGGTGCGGGCGCGGGAGGGAGGCGGAGCGTACAAGTAGACGACGAGGGTGACGAGCGCGATCTCGACGAGGACGCTCACGACGCTTTGCCACAGGAAGATGGTGTGCGTGAGCGGGATGATGCCGCCGGGGATCTTGTCGCGGCTCTCGACGATGGCGCGGATGGCTGGGGGAAGGGCGGAGGGTGTGGCCATTTGCAGGGCGGCAGAGCCGCTGAGGCCCTGGGCCCAGACGCTGCCGAGACCGAGGAAGGAGCTGGCGGCGACGGCGCGGTAGTCGACGTGGCGGACCCTGCGGGCGGTTTCCTTGGCGAGCACGGCGCTGAAGATCAAGCTGAAGCCCCAGTTGAGCCAGGACGACGCCATGGCGAAGAACGCGACCCAGGCCACGGCGGCGCGGCCGGATCGCGGCACGGAGGCGAGGCGGGCGATGAGCCGGTAGACGGGACGGGTGGACGCCACGACGTAGCCGGTGATGATCACCAGCGCCATCTGCATGGTGAACGGCAGCAGATCCCAGAAGCCCGAGCCCCACGCATGCAGCACGGTGGAGGGGGCCGCGCGCACCACGCCGAGGGCGGCGAGCGCGACGATGATCGTGGCGGCGAGCGCGAAGATGAACGCGTCGGGGACCCATTGCTCGGCGACGGCCGTGAACGTGGTGGCGACGCGGGCGAGCCAACCGGCTCGTTCGTCGTGTGCGCCAGCATCGGGCGACTGGCGCGGCGGGGGCGGGGCCCCGAGCGAAGCGGGAAGATCAGCGCCGGACATGGGGGGAGAAGATACTCCGATCGGGAGGCGTTGACGTTGCGCCTGATTTCGTCGGGCGATTGGTGGCTGAACCGACGGCCGACCTACGCGTGCGGCGGGCGCCGCGATTGGATATGCTCGGCGCCATGAGCCACGTCACCCGAAGCACACGCAGCACGCTGCGCGAGATGGTGGAGCAGGGCGCGCCTGCGATCGACATGTCCTCGTTGCTCGACGACCTGTCGCCGGAGCGCCGTATCGATCAGGTGCTGGCCGTGCGAGGAGCGCTCATCCGCCGCATGTACTCGCTGGTCGGCACGGGCGAACCGCTGGGCCTGGACGACATCGTGCCGTCGTCGGCTCCCGCGGGATCCACGATCACCTACGAAGGGCGCAACTCGCTGCCGCTGTTCTCTCGCTTTCAGAAGCGGTTCACCCGGACCGCGGACGGCCTGGTGTTCGGCTACAACCATCAGCCGACGCCCGGGGTGGGCGCGCTGACGGGCCCCGGCTACTTCGCAGTGACCGAGGCGGACGCGTCGCATCCGGGGGAGCTGTTGTTCGACTACACGAAGACGCCGCCGTTCGAGCCGTCAGGCTGGCCCGCGTGGCGCGCCAACGAATCGGGCGGAGGCCGTCTGGTGTTCATGAACCTGAACGACTACGTGCGTCGCGTGGCGCGGGGCGTGGTGGTGGGAATCGCGCTCAAGCTGGGCAAGGACCAGGATGCGTGCTTCTCGCTGACGCGGGCGTACTAGCCTCGCTCAGCCCGAGCCTGATTGCGCCGCAAAGGCCAGGCGAGCTTGGCGACCGCATCAGCGCGCTCCGGAGCAGTCCGGCACGCCGTCGAGCACCCGGCATCGCCGCAGGCTGGGAATCACGCCGGGTACGGGCGCCGCTCGACAGAATGGGTGGGCGCTCGCGGCCAGCAGGTTGGCCACGGCGTGGCTGTAGACGGTCTCGCATCCATGCTGATCGGCAAAGGCCTTGAATGCGGACTTGTTCGCCGCGCTCGCCTCGGTCCACATCCACGGCATGGCGCCGGCGTAGCCCGTGTCCCAGAAGCTCTGCACGACTGTCCCGTAGGGCGTGCCGCTGAGCCCGTCGAACGCCATCTCCTGCATCACGATCGGCTTGGACAGCCCATAGGTGCCGGGCGGATCGCTGTACGGCCAATACTGGTCGACCCAATCGTAGATATGCAGCGAATAGAAGTCGACATCCACCTGGCTCCAGTCCCGGGCCCACTTCGCGGCAGCGCCGCCCACCGTCACGAGCGCCGAGCTCTCGCCCCGAAGTGCCGAGATGGCGTCTTTGACGAACGTCTCCATCTGCGAGAAGGTCACCGTCTGCAATGAGCTCGCGTCGGGCGTGAAGGCCGGATCGGCGTAGGGGTCAGTTCCGCTGATGGCCCACTCGGGCTCATTGATGACGTCCCACGCCATCATGCGGTGAGCGTACGGACTCGCCTCCACGGTCTGGGCCACCTGACGCACGACCTGCATGAGGGCGGCTCGCCTGGCATCGTCGGTGACCATGGGGGCGATACCGGGGACGCGAATACCACTCACGTCGCCGGTGGGCTTGAAAGCGTCGAAGGAGAACAACGTGAGCATCAGGTAGACGTCGTTCTGCTCGGCAAGCTCGAGGGCCTTGTCGATGTCGGCCACGGCCGTTCCGCCGAGGCCGGTCGGGGTATCGGAGGCATCGAAGGTCACGCCGGCGCCGCGAAAGTCGGGGAACATCCACCAACGAATCGTGCCGGCGCCGTGGGCCCGCATGTCCGCGAGATCGGCGGACACCGCACCCGCGTTGTTGCTCACGCCGTGCTGGCCCCATTGGGGCACGCCGCCGAAGTCGCCTCCAAACACGTTCCAGGCGTAGTTGACGCCATACAGGAATCGCTTCTTGCACTGCCAGGTCACTCCGCCGTTGGGCGCGGGGCACGGGTCATCGCAGGGGCTGCCGGCGCTTCCGCCTGCTCCCGAGCCAGCCGCACCTGCGCTGCCTCCGGTCGCACCGGCGCCCGCGGTGCCACCTGCACCTGCGCTGCCTCCGGTCGCAACGGCGCCCGCGGTGCCACCGGCACCTGCGCTGCCGTCCCCGCTGCTTCCACCGCTGGCCGCATCTCCCGCGTCGCTTGCCGGGGCGCCCGCGGCTGCGCCCGGCTCGCTGGTGGTCGTGCTCGAGCACGCGACAGCCAGCAGCACAGCCGCTCCGATCAGCAGCCAGCTGTTGGTGTTGTTGGCAGGACTCATGCGGGCCTCCACGGGAAAGAAATACCAGCAGTGCACGGGCGGAGTCCATGCGCGCGACGTACCGGCTGCCGCCGCGGCCTGTTGGAGGGGAGACGGCGCAACGGAAGCCGAGCGGCCGAATGGGGGCAGCGGCCGCCTGGGACGTTCGGACGTGAAAACGACCGGGATAGAATGGTCGCGCCCCCGAGGTGCCGCTGCGGGGGATCAGCGGGAGTGGGTCTCAAGCGCCGTGGAATACAGGCCACCAAGCCGCAGAACCGGGCAGACGATAAACACCGCTACCGCAAGTGCTCTTGCCATGAGGTGCACCGGCGATTCCACAACAACAATCCTCGAGGCAAGCTCGCCTGGCAAAGCGCGGAAGGTCCGTGCAAGCTCGTAACAAGATAGGCCGGCTCCCTTGCAGCCCGGCTTGCCGCTACGCACCATACGGTG
This sequence comes from Myxococcales bacterium, assembly GCA_021847645.1. Classification (GTDB taxonomy): domain Bacteria; phylum Myxococcota_A; class Polyangia; order Polyangiales; family Polyangiaceae; genus JAJZQG01. The sequence goes on along the minus strand of JAJZQG010000007.1, from coordinate 37,039 downwards.
GGAGGAGGCGGCCCGGGTAGGTTCTCGGGAGGCCGGACCGCATCCAGCGATCCAAGGTCTTCCAAGGGATGCCCAGGGGACGCCCGGGCCAGTCCTTCCGTGTCGATTGCACCGTGTTCCGCGTGCGACACACCACCGCAGCGTCGAATCCGGCGTCGCGACGGGCGAGACCGCGGGGCACGCGCCGGACGAGACGCACACCAAGGAGGAGTTCGATGGCCGACACCACCAAAGAGAACAAGGGCATGCTTGCCAGCACGACGGACCGAGTGAGGGACATCGTACACAGGGCGAAGGACAAGATCGGAGGGCACAGGGGGAAAGAGGGGCCCGCGGCGGAGAAGGTCAAGGAGACCATCGAAAAGACCGCCGAGAAGGCCAAGGGCGTGGTCGATGAGGCCTCGAAGCTGGTCAGCGAGGGGGCCGGCAAGGCCAAGGAGGTCGTCAAGCAGGTCGGCGAGAAGGTGAAAGACACGGGTCAGAAGATCAAGGACCGGGGCGAATAGTGCTGCCACCCCCATCGCGGCGCACGCCGACGCCTCTTGGGGGACACGACAGGGCTCGCTGCCTCGGGCCGGGCGTTGCGGGACGTTCGCCGGTCCTGCTCAGCCTGCCTGCTGATCGTCATGGAATTCGGGGCTGGACACGGGCTCGACGCCGCGGGCAGCGTGCCTCTCGAACTCCTTGCGGTCGTCCTTGCACAGCAACTGCACCGCATGGCAACCGGAGGTGGCCGCGCCGGGCACACCGGAGAACGGCATCGTCCACTGCCCCGCCATGTAGAAACGACGTAGCCCGGGGAGCCGCTTCGGCAGCTCCTTGCCCATGTTCGCGGTGGTGATGCACCAGCCGTCGGGCGATCCCTGCCAATTCCCGGTATAGCGCTCGTAGGTCAGCGGCGTGGCCACGTCGACGACCTCGAGCTGTCGTGCAAAGCCGGGCCAGCGCCGGTCGAGCTCCGCGATGGAGAGATCGGCGACGCGCTGCTTCTCGAGGGCGTAGCTTTCTGCATCACGACGCAGGGCGGCCCAGTAGTCGTAGTTGCTACCGTACCAGACCTGCACGACGGACTTGCCCTGCGGGGCCGTGGAGGGGTCATGACAGTAGTGGAGCACGTCGAGCATGGTGCGTGCCTGGCCGGCAACCAGAATCGGGCTCGGCAGATCGAAGATGAGGTGGTGAGGCTCGGCGGACAGATCCCGGGCGACGCCCATCATCACTTGAAGCACAGGCGGATAGACCTTCCACTCGGCGTAGGCGCGCCGAATCTCCGGTCCTGCGTAGCGGCCTTCCAGCATGCGGAAGATCGTGGTCCGTCCGTCGGCCGCGGAGATGACCGCGTCGGCCCTGTGCTCGGTTCCGTCGGCCAGCCGGATGCCCACGGCCCGGTCGTGCTCGACGAGTATCTTGTCCACCTTGGCGTTGAATTGGATGCTGCCCCCGAGCTCGCGGTATCGCTTTGCGACGGTCTGGGCCACCCGAATCGAGCCTCCGATGGGCGCTCCGGCGTTCCTTGTATGGAATATCGCGAGCACGACGAGCGCGCTGATGAGCGGGGCGTCGGGCATTGGCCAGCCGGGCGTGTCAATCAGCAGGCGAAGGACCTGGGCCAGGCAAGGATCGCGGCATTGGCTGGCGAATCCTTGGGGTGCGGCTCCTTTTGAACGGGGCAGTTTCTACTTGATTCGCCGCAGCTTCGGCTTTGGGGGGCTTGCGGGCGGGAGTGGATTGGGTGGGCGCTGGTCGGCGTAGAGGCACAGGTGATTGCGCTGCAATTCCCGTCCGAGGTGAAAGGCCCAGTATTCGGGGAGGTCTCCGCGCGTGCGCAGGCGCAGAACCGCTTCAGCTCCCTGGAGCGCCCACCGTGCGCCCGTTCGGTCCATCCGGTCCTTGATCAGGTAGCGACACGCTCCCTCGACGACGCCGGTTGCCATGGGGAAGCCGCATTCGAGCGCGACGGCGTAGTCCAGCCTGCGGCGGTTGTTGATCAAGTACCTCGCAGAACCGGGCCCGTCGAGCGGCCAACCTCGAGGCGTCCCGATGCCGCTGGGTGCGGCGACCTTGTCCCCTCTCTCGGCCCAGCGCCTCGACGGGCCGGCCGCCGTTCCGAACACTGTCGATGAGGGGCGCTCAGGTGGAATGGCCAGCGTAACGCATGCGCTCGACTGCGTCTTGGATGCCAGTTCTCGCGCATATCACACCTTCCGTGGATTGGCATTCAGCCCCGGGGAGCGAGGCGCGTAGGTGACAGTGGGCCGGGCCACCGACGTGGCGCGATCGGCTCTCCTCCTCACCCTCACAATCACCGCTGTCGCCCTCGGCGTCGCCTTCACGTCTGCCACCTTCGCCGGCCCCGTATGCGCGATAACGTCCGGCCCGGCGACGGCCGCACCGGGCTGACCGTCGAGACGCCGCCGCGGATGCGCCACGGGTGGAACTGCGTCGTGGGATCCCCGATCGCCTCTGGCGCACCGTGCTCATCGCTCGGGCCGCGGAGCCGATCCGCCGCGGCCTCGAGGCTTGCCCCTCGCGTGATCCGGCGGTTGCCCGTGGACAGCCGCGCGAGATCGGGTACAGTTATGGGATCTCGTGCGCTCGAGTTTCTGATTCGGCGGCGGGATCCACGCCGTGCTCGTGTTTGCAGCTGGGGATTCGGAGGGTTCATGACAAGGTTCAGCAAGTCGTGCCTGGGGGTGGCCATCACCTTGTCGCAGGTTGTCGCCGGGTGCGCAGCGGGCACGTCCAGCTCGGCGAACACCACGCAGGGGGATAGATAGCGACTCCGGGTCCCAGGACGTCAGCGTGGGCGACGGATCCACCGACAGCTTGCTGCAAGTGGATGCTCAGGGCTGCGTGCCGAAGAGCTGCCAGGACCTCGGGGTCGACTGCGGGATTCAATCCGACGGGTGCGGGAACACGATCGACTGCGGCGAGTGCACGTTGCCCGCGTACTGCGGAGGAGGGGGCCCGAGCAAGTGCGGGCAAGGGCCATGCAACAAGCTGAGCTGCGCGCAGGTGGGGGCGTCGTGCGGGGAGCAAGGCGACGGGTGCGGAGGGCTGATGGATTGTGGCACGTGCGACCCTCCGCAGACCTGTGGCGGCGGAGGAACGCCCAACGTTTGCGGGGGCACGGCGTGCACGCCCAAGACGTGTGCCGAGATGGGCTACAACTGCGGGCCTGTCGCGGACGGGTGCGGGGCTCTAGCACAGTGCGGCGATTGCACCACCCCGGGCGACATCTGCGGTGGCGGGGTCAGCCCAATGTTTGCGGCAGCACGATCCCGCCCTGCGTCAAGAAGAGCTGCGCCGATTGGGGTGCGAGCTGCGGACCGGTGAGCGACGGCTGCGGTGGCCTGACGGCGAGCTGCGGAACCTGCAGTGCGCCCGAGTGCTGCGGCTGTGGAGGAATTGCCAGCAAGTGCGGCGGCGCCCCTCCGGCCTGCGTTCCGAAGACCTGTCAAGACCTCGGTGCCAACTGCGGTGTTGCCAGCGACGGGTGCGGCGGTCTGACGGCGAGCTGCGGCACGTGCACCGGGGGGAACTGTTGCGGTTGCGGCGGGGTGCCCAACGTCTGCGGCGGCGCCCCCACGTGTACACCTCTGACCTGCGCGAGCCTGCCGGCCGGCACGTGCGGCCAGCAGTCCGACGGTTGCGGCGGATTGACGGCGAATTGCGGTACGTGCCCCACCGGACAGTTCTGCGGAGGCGGCGGCCCCAACAAGTGCGGTTCGGGCAATACGTGCATCAACCTGCAATGCCAGCAGGTCACCTGCCCGTCTGGTACCACCTCCGTCAGCGGTACGGTCTACGACCCGGCAGGACTGCGTCCGCTCCCCAACGTGTACGTCTACGTGCCAAACGGCACGCCGGCCGCGTTCACGGATGGGGCGACGTGCGACAAGTGCGGCGCGGCCCTCTCGGGCCTGCCGCTGGTCACCACCATTACCGACGCGACCGGCAAGTTCAAGCTCGGCAACATGCCCGTGGGCGTGGACATCCCGGTCGTCATCCAGATCGGCAGGTGGCGTCGCCAGATCAAGGTGACGACGACGCAATGCGGGGACACGGTGGTTGCCCCGTCCCTGACTCATCTGCCCAGCACGAAGGCGGAAGGGGATATCCCGAAGATCGCGCTGAGCACCGGCGGCTACGATACGCTCGAGTGCCTGCTGCGCAAGATTGGCATCAAGGACAGCGAGTTTACGAACCCCACGGGCACGGGTCGGGTCAACTTGTTCAAGGGCCAGCCGTCGACCGGCTCCAATCAGGCGCCCGGCAAGTACGATGCTGCGTTGGGCGGCGCTAACTTCCCTGCTTCCACCACGCTCTGGGCCGACCTGCCCAGCCTTCAGAAATACGATGTCGTGCTGCTCTCGTGCGAGGGCGACACGTACCCGTCCACCAAACCCGCCTCCGCTCTCAAGGCCATGTATGACTACATGAATGTCGGCGGCCGCGTGTTCGCCTCGCACTATCACCACTACTGGGTGAGCGCCAACTCCAACGGTACCGGGAACGGCGCCTGGAGCACTCTGGCGACGTGGATCTACCCATCCCCCGGCATGCTCTCGAGCACCCTGTCGACCACGGTGCCCGAGAAGATCGTCACCTCGTTCCCCAAGGGCTCGGCGCTCGCCAACTGGCTGGTCACGGTCGGGGCCTCGACCACCGCGGGGGACCTCGACGTGTTCGACGCCAAGAACAGCGTGGCGAGCTACGACCCGTCCCGCGTGCTCGAGTGGATCTATGCCGAGAACGCGCGGCTGTATCCGGCGCTCACCAACATCCCGCACGCCACGGAGTACATGACGTTCAACACGCCGGTGGGGCTGTCTCCCGCCGATCAGTGCGGGCGCTTCATCTTCAGCGACATCCACGTCTCGTCGGGGGACAAGGGCACGTCGTTCCCCAGCGAATGCAAGACGACGACGATGAGCCCGCAGGAAAAGGCGCTGGAGTTCATGTTCTTCGACCTGGCCTCCCAGGTCTGCGACGAGTCCCAGCCGCTGCCGGCGTGCGTGCCCCTGACGTGTGCGGACCAGGGCATCCAGTGCGGGCCGGCACCGGACGGCTGCGGAGGCGTGATTACGAGCTGCGGCACGTGCCCGTCGGGTCAGGTCTGCAGCACGGGCGGGAAGTGCGCGGGATCGAGCTGTACGGCCACCACCTGCGCACAGCTTGGCTACAACTGCGGATTCTGGTCGGACGGCTGCGGCTCGAGCCTGAACTGCGGAACCTGCACGGACCCGCAGACCTGCGGTGGCGGAGGAACGCCCGGCGTGTGCGGCTCCGGCAGCTGCACGGCCGCGACCTGCGCCTCGCTCGGCTATTCGTGCGGGTTCTGGGCCGACGGTTGCGGCGGCACCCTGGACTGCGGCACGTGCGTCGCGCCGGAGACCTGCGGCGGCCTGGGCGTGCCCGGGCAATGCGGTGCTGTGCAATGCGTCCCGACCACGTGCGCGGCGCTCGGTGTGACGTGCGGGCAGGCGGGCGATGGCTGCGGCGGTACGCTCGACTGCGGCCCGTGCGACGGCGGCGCGAGCTGCACGCCGCTGGATTGCGGTGGACGATGCGGGCCGCAGGGCGACGGCTGCGGTGGCGTGTTGACATGCCCGGATTGCCCGCCTGGCACCTGCATTCCCACCACATGTCTGAAGGCCGCGGCCCAGTGCGGCTTCTACCCCGACGGCTGTGGCAGCTCCCTGGACTGCAGCACATGCCCATCGCCGCAGGTGTGTCTCAACAACAAGTGCGTCGCGGTCAACTGACAGCCCCCGACCAGGGGCTCCACGGCCGGCCGGCCTTCCCCTCACCTGCATGACGGCGCACGCGTGCCCCCGCCCTGGCGTCGGCCCGTGGACGTCGTGCTTTCCATCGGACGCGGCAAGGCGCAAGACGGTAGCCATGGCCGCACGTCGGATGCCCGGCCCATGTGCAGCCTCCACGGGATTCGGTTGTGGGACACGATGCCCGAAGCCGCGAATGGCCGCATTCAGCCGTGCATCCGGCTTCCCGGAGCGCCAACGCGCCCGATCCACTCGCGTATGCCCTCTCCCGGAGCCCCAAACGAGCCCGTGAACGTCTTGATGAGGTCCCTCAGGGGGCCGGATCGACCCCGTTCACTGGTGGATGCGTGTGTTTCGACCTCCAGGAGAGGGGATCGACATGTGGGCGAGGCGATGGGGCCGGCAACGCGCTCGACTCAGCTATTGGATGGGCCGACCGCGACTTCGGCGGACGTGTCGTGCTTCTTGCCAGCCCGTCTTTCCTCCGATCCAAGGATGTGCGGCGGTGATGCCGCGTCTTCGGCCGTGAAGATCGGAGTATCGACAGCTCCGTGGGACCTGCAGGAGTGGTCCTTGCCACGCGTGATCATGCGTGACCCTGCGCGTAAGTTGCGAATCCAAGCGCCCGCCCCGAGCAGCTCACCCGCGGTTTGTCTGGGGGCGTATCTGTGAGCGGGAAAGGCCCCGGAGAACCCGCAACGAGCAGCGCTGAATGCGAATTCGAACAGCGAATGAGCCCGATGCGACCGCCGTCATGGCCTGCGGTAGCGGCGCCGCTCGTGCGGGCCCAGGGGCGCGACTTGGCCAGCGTTCGAAGACTCGCGCTGGGGATCATTCCGTGCTCTCTGTCCGCGTTCCTGTTCCTAGTTGTTGCGCGCCAATCAGTTACCTGGGGGGTTACGCTCCACCTTACCTCACCACCACATCCGCCGTTCCCCTCACCTGAACAATCACCGCAATCCCCCCCGGCGTGGCCTTCACCTCTGCCACCTTCGCCGGCTCCGTATGCACGATGACGTCCGGCCCCGACGACTGCCGTACCAGACTCACTGCCCGCTCCAGCCCCTCGGGCACCGACTGAACGTCAACCGGCAACTCCACACTTGCATACCGCTGTATCGCCGCCGCCACCGCCTGTAGGCGCCTCGCGTGCCCCGCGGCCGACCGCTCCATCGGCTGGACGTACTCGAAGCGAATCCGGCTCTCGCGCAGGTCGAAGACCGGACGCGCCAGGAACGCGACATCGCCGCATACGCGACCGGCCAAGGAGGCAATCAGCACGACCCCGCGCTCGTCGGTGCGCACCCGCAACGCCGCCAGGGCCAGCTCGTCGTCGTCCGTATCGATCGGGTGCGACGGCATGGTGCGAAACACGCTCGCGCTGGCGGACTCGGAATCCACTTCGACCGGCACGTCCAGGCTCACGCCCGCCGCAAGGCCGGGCTCGAGCACCGGGTGGGGCAGCGCGGGCCTCGGCCCCGACGCGCTCTCGCGCGACTCGATGAGCAGCCGTCCGCGCACGCCCAGCGGGATCGAGACATGGTGGTCGCTCATCGTGGGCTGGCCCTGCACCACCTGCTCGGGCTCGATGCGCAGCCGCGACTGCAGGCCCAGGGGAACCACCACGCCCATCGCGTTCCACAGCGCCCGCGCCCCGGGCTCGAACGACGGCAGCATCGCGTTGATGCGCGCGCGGATGCGTCGCGCCTGCTGGTCCGCGCCGCTCTGGATGCGCGGGGTGGCGTCGAGCGACAGCGAGGTGAGCAGGCACGGGCGGGTGACCGCGATGAACGCGCTGGCCGGGCCAATCGAGTAGTCGTCGCGCAGGATCAGCGGCACCGCGGCCACGGCGTGCGCAGCCGGGTTGCAGCCTGTGTACGGCACGCAGCCGAGGATGCCCAGGGGCTTGCACAGCTCCGCGTGCGCGGTGAGCTGCGTCTCGACCTGCACCCGATCGCCCGCGAGCGAGACGGTGAACGGCGTCCGATCGATGTCGTATGACAAGCGGCCGGCGATGCCGGCGTCGATGTCGCGGGCCGAGGCCACGCGCGGCGGCACCTCGCGCGACAGGCGGCGGGCCAGCGCGTCGACGTCGAACGCGACGTTGGCGACCACGGTGGACAAGGGAAGGTCGAGGGCGGGCGCGGGGCGAATCGCGGGCACGGCCGAGGCGGGAAATCGCTCGGCGCACGCGTGCTGGTCGGGCGCAGCAGGAGCAGGGGGCGGCCTGGGCGGGGCGACCGATCCGCACGCGCACAGCAGCGCGCCCGCTCCGAGAGCGGCGAGCGAGCGAGCTGCGTGCGAAGGCCTTGGACGTGTCATCGGTGGGGCGCCGCATCCGCCGACTCGACCACGCGGACCACGACCCCCGGAGTATCCGCGATGGCACCCACCGGATCGAGCCGCGAACGATCGACCCCGAGATCCACCAGCCGCTTCACCAGGTCGTTGGCGATCGCGATCGCTCGATCGGCCGCGGCGTCGATGTCCTGCTCGGGCGCCTGGAGCCTGACCTCGATCGCGACTTTCCGGATCTGCGGAGCCGATCGCAGCGCGTAGGCGATCTCCCACAGCGCCTCGTCGTCCGCGGCGGTGTCGGGGTGATCGGACGCCGCGGTGAGCGGCGGATCGATGACGAACCGGTCGCCACGCAATCGCGCGCGCTTGGGGCAGCCGGACAGCTTCGGGTCGTCGGACGCCCGACCGGGCTCGTCGGGACAGGCATCGTGCACGTCGGCCACATGGTCGTTGTCCCGATCTGGACAACCGTTCGATCCCTTCACGTCGCTCGCCATGCCTGCCTGTGTAGGGCAATCGTCGAGACGATCCTCGATGCCGTCGCCGTCCGTATCCTTGTGCGGACAGCCATTCTGCGACGGATCGGGCGACGGCGGTCCTGCTTCCTGCGGGCACGCGTCGAGGGCTCCGCGGATGCCGTCCATGTCGGGGTCCGGCGGCTGGGGCGCGGCTTGCAGGGGCGGCGCGGACTTGGCCGACGGGACCCAGGCGAACGTGGCCATCGCGCGAAACACGGGCGTTCCAGGGGACGAGCCGAATCCCGGGCCGGCGCCCAGGCCCATGCGAAACGGTCCTGCGGGCTGGTGGGCCGTGGCCCACAGCTCGACCTCGGAGCCGGTGGAGATGTTGCGATCGATGCGCAGGGCGTTGGCGACTGCCTCCCCGCCAAGCCACGGGCCGCCCGCGATGCTCAGCACGCTGGCCGCGCACCCCACGTACAGACGATCTCCCGCGCGCGGCGCGACGAACGTGGGCGAGCCGCCGATCGTGCACGCTGCCTGGGTCCGGCCGGTACGCAGCGTACCGCCGGCCAGAAGCTCGGCTCGGAACCGCCCGTCGCTCGCGTACGCGTCCTTGTCGCCGGTCGGCGCCCACGCCCGCAGGCCGGCGAGCCAGCCCAGCCGCGAGGACAGCGCGCCGCGCCACAGCGCGCCCAAGCGCATATCGCCGATCGCCGCCCGGTTGGGCGCATCCACGCGCGTTGTGCCGAACACTACGTCGTGTCCGGTCTGCACGAGCGTCAACGGCATCGCGAGATCGAGGAACACGTTGTCGGTGAGCGCGGCCGTGCCGACCAGGTGCGCGAACACCGCGTTCGCGACCGGCGTTCCCAGCCGATGACGGTCGCCGTCGGATTGCGCGTAGACGGTGAGCGGCGAACGCGCATACGAGGCCAGCAGGGCGATCCCGAAGCGATCACGCACGTCCCCGTTAGATCGAACCGGGCCCTCTACGCTGAAGAACGGACTGAGCGCGGAGGCTGGCTGCAGGGCGTCAAGCCTGAAGCGCGCGGTCTGCACGTCGTCGGCGAGCGCACCCGGGCCAACGAGCAGCAGGCACGAGGCAAGAGAGGTGGCGAGCCAGGGGGCGAGACGCACGGCGGGCAGGATACTCGGGTTGGTGCGAGGGGGAAGGCTGCTACGTGGTTGATTGGGCTTCGAGTGAATGGAAACGGCCCGGAGAAAGTCGAACCTGTGGCACGTACATTGCGAGTAGCATGAGCACAGGAGACGCATCATGCTTGCAGGGATGCTGGTACAGCGAACGCGTGTTCTGAGGTTCACACTGGCAGCAGTCGCGCTGTTCATGGCGGGGTGCGCGGCTACAGTGGGAACCGGTGCAGATCCTGAGACTCCCGAAGCGGTGGTGGAGGACGAGTCGGCGGCCGCGCCGGTCGACACGCCGCCACCTGCGATGGAGGCCGTGCAGCAGCCGCCCGAGCAGCCTGTCGGGCCGGTGGCCTACACGAACGCGGACGGCGGCTATGCGGACACGGATCCCTCGGCGCTCACGGCGTTTCGCGATGAGCTGGCGCCGCACGGGGCGTGGGTGCAAGACCCGGTGTACGGCGTGGTTTGGGTGCCTGCCGCGGCGGAGGTCGGAGCGGACTTTGCGCCGTACGTGACATCGGGACACTGGGCCTTGAGCGATGGTGGCGATTGGCTGTGGGTGTCGGACTACTCGTGGGGCTGGGCGACGTTCCACTACGGCCGTTGGGTGTGGATTCCGGGCACGGGGTGGGCGTGGATCCCGGGCCGACAGTACGCGCCCGCGTGGGTGGTGTGGCGCGTGGGCGATCCCGGCTACGACTACATCGGCTGGGCGCCCATGCCGCCGGACTACTACTGGTACGATGGCGTGGCGGTTTCGCTGTGGGTCGTGCCGCCGGCGCCCTACGTGTTCTGCGACACGGCGTACATCTTCGATCCGTACCCGTATCACCACGTGATCATCGGTGCGCACATGCACGATGCGGCGGCGCACACGCACTACTACCGTCCGCCGTACGGAGCTCATCGTGGTCACGGCGGCTATCCTCATGGGCCGTCGGCGGGCGAGGCGCGCATTCCGGCGTCCGCCATACCGCGAACCCCCGCTCATCCGGAGCCTCGCGCGGTCGCGGCGGCTCGGCCGGCCGCGGGCTCGTCCTCGGCACCGGGCGACGCATCCGGGCGACGTGCTTCGGCCCCGTCGCCGGGCGGGCGTAGCGCGATCGCACCCAGTCCCGCGGGGAGAGCATCTGCGGTGAGCGCGCCCACCTACCGCGGCCAAGGCGCGCGAGCCGTGGCTCCGATTCGTCGTGCCCAGCCGTTGGCCCCCGCGCCTGCCTATCGGGCCGCGCCCGCGATGCAGCGACCAACGGTATCTCCGCCGCCTGCGGGCAGGCCATCGTACAACTACGGCCAGCCGTCGTACCGACAGCCGTCGTACGGCCAGCCGTCCTATCGACCGCCGTCCTACAACTACGGCCAGCCATCGTACCGGCAACCGTCATACGCGCCGCGCGTGCCTTCGGGGCAGTCGTATGCGCCGTACCCGCGCTCGAGCGGTCCGGTCATGCCTTATCAGAACTCGTATCGCCCGGGCGGCGAGTTCCGCGCGCCGACAGCCCCGGCTCCGGCCGTGGTGAGGCCGTCGAACAAGCCGTCGGCTGCACCGGCCACGGGAGGCCGCCGCGGGGGCAGGCGGTAGCGAACGCGGCCACTTCATCTTGGGGACGAACATGCGGAGGAGCGGAGCGATGTTCGACAGCTTGCGAGACCGAACGACTCTTGGGACGTGGTTGCTCATGGGCGCGGGAGCGCTCGCGCTGGGCGGCTGCGTGGTGGAATCGACGCAGGATGGCTGCTCGTGGGGCGGAGCTGCGGGCTCGGCTGGCTCGGGCGGCTCGGCTGGCTCGGGAGGCAGCGGTGGCGCGTCGCAGAACGTGGTGACCGCCCAGATCGACGCGGACCAGACGCTCCAGACCACGCCTGGGGAAGGCGTGGGCGTCTTCATCGAGTACGCGAAGGGCGGCACCTGGCACGTGTACACGACGTGCGACACCAAGATCTCGAACCTGCCCTGCGCGCACGACGTGTCGATCACGGTGCCGGCGACCTCGAGCTTTGGCAACATCCAGCAGCAGAACCTCGAGGGAAGCGACACGGTCTACCAGTACACCGACGGCCTCGAGCTGGTGGCGACCACGTCGAACGACGTGGACGGTGTGTACTTCGACACGGATCCTGGCGCGACCGTGCAGTTCGAGACGTGGCTGGACGGCCAGCACGAGGCGCGGTTCGACTATTGGGTGGGGGGTGGCGCCGTGCATGCGGGGGCACCGTCGAACCCGATCGCGTTGATGCCCAGCGAGCCGTGATGCGGGCGAGCCGCAACATCGCGCGAACCCATGACGGTGTTCGACGCGGACCACCTGGCCACGGCGCGCGTACGGCACTAGGTTGCCTGCTTATGCAGACCACGGTTCACATTCAGGGGATGTCCTGTCATCACTGCGTGATGGCGGTCGAGAAAGCGCTCAAGAAGCTTCCGGACGTCAAGTCCGTGAAGGTGACGATCGGCGAAGCGGTGATCGAGACGGCGGCGCCGCCGGACATGACGCGAGTGCGCGACGCCATTCAGGCCGAAGGCTACGAAGTCGCTTGAGTCCCTGCCTGGCACATCCGGATAGGTAGCGGTGGCCGCGCCCGGTCCTGCTATGCTGGTGCGGTGCGGGCAGCTTGGTTCGTCAGAACGGCAACGGTCTTGTTGTGGGCGACCGCGAGCGGTTGCGGGCAGGATGCTGCGCCGGAGTTGCCGATCGAGCCTGGGCCCGACGGCAGCACCGACGTGGTGCACGTCGATGTTGCGAGCGAGGTTGCGGCGGACAGCTCGGACGATGCGTTGGACGCCGGGCCGGGGGAGGATGCGGACGCCGCGCCCGAGCCGGTCGTCGTGGGATTGACACCGACCGCGAGCGCATCGGACGACGGCGCTGTGAGCGCGACGGCAGACGCGGACGCGATCTTGCTCGCGCTGTCGTCGGGCGCGCGGGCGCTGGTGGTGGAGCGGGACTGGTCCGAGCTCGCGAGCCCGACGGCCGAGCCGCCGACTCCGGCATGGCACGAGATCGAGCAGATCTGCTCACTTCTGAGCGAGCAGCGCCGGGTGCTGTTCTTGAGCGTCAAGACCGTGGAGGCCACGGCGGACCGTCGGCCCGCGGACATCGTGGGAACGGCGTGGAACCAGGCGCCCACCCGGCAGGAGCTTCACCAACTGGTCGACCAGGTGTACGCGGTGTGCGGCGACGCGCTGGGGTACCTGAGCCTGGGGCTCGAGGTCGACCGCTATCTGGACAGCCACGTGTCGCTCTCGCCGCCGTTCACGCAGTTCGCGCTCGATGCGTCGGACTATGCGCGCACGCACCCTGCCCGGCCCACGCAAGCTGCGATCGGCTGGACCTGGACCGCCGGGGCATGGCTGGTGAACGACGGCATGAAGGAGACGAACGCGCTGGTCGAGGCGTCCGACGCGGTGATGCTCACGTACACGCCGCTCGATGCGAGCGGGCATGCGGCGGTCCCGGGCAACGTGGCGACCGACCTGTCGATGCTCGCCGACAAGATCAAGACGCACCCGATCGTGCTGCAGCGGGCCGTCTACCCGTCGTCTGAGCTGATCGGCGGGAGCGAGGCGGCGCAAGCGCAGTTCATCGATGCGCTGTTCGGGGCGGTGGTGGCGCATCGCGCCCGGTTCCCGTTCGTGGGCGCGGGGCTGCTGCACGATCCGTCGCCCGAGCAGTGCGTGGCGTACGCGCAGGCGCAAGGCGATCCGCAATCGGCCGAGCTGTACGCGGCATGGTGCAGTGTGGGCCTGCGCGATCGCCAGGGTGCGGCAAAGCCGGCCTTCTCGTCGTTTATCGCAGCGGCCGCGGGGCTTCTGGAGCCCTGAGGCGTTGTCGGGCCGATCGACGGTTTGACCGTGTACATCGCGTCTGGTACGCGGTAGGGAGACGTCCGCGGAGCCACCGCGGACCACGATCGGTGCAGTCTACGACACGGGAACGATGACGGCTCGCGTGTGCCCCAAGTGCCAGCAGACGGTGGACAGCGACGATCCGTTCTGTCCGCGGGACGGCACGCGTCTGCTCAAGCGCAGCGTCTACGAGGAGATTGCGACGGCGACCGATGCGCTGGTGGGACAGCGCGTGTCGGGCCGCTACCTGGTGATCCGCAAGCTGGGCGAAGGCGGCATGGGCGACGTGTTTCTGGCGGAGCACGAGGACATCGAGAAGCGCCTGGCGATCAAGGTGCTCAAGGACGAGTACTCGAGCCGACCCGATGTGGTGGCGCGTTTCAAGCAGGAAGCGGTGAGCGCCTCGCGCATCAAGCACCCGAACGTGGTGGACGTGTTCGACTTCGGGCAGCTCAACGACGGCCGCTTTTTTCTGGCGATGGAGCTGCTGGAAGGGCGCGACCTGGCCGACGTGCTCTCGGCGGAAACGGTGTTGGACCCGCGGCGCGCGGTACGCATCGGTTTGCAGATTTGCCGTGCGCTTGCGGCCGCTCATGCCAAGGGCGTGGTCCACCGCGACATGAAGCCGGAGAACGTGTTCCTGACGATGACCGAGGACGGCGAGGAGATCGCGAAGATCGTCGACTTCGGTATCGCGAAGATCCGGGATCTGGGGGCTGATCCAAAGGACGCGCGGCGTCGGCTGACCAAGGCCGGGATGGTCTTCGGAACGCCGGAGTACATGGCGCCCGAGCAGGCCGCGGGCACGGAGGTCGACGACAAGGTCGACGTGTACGCAACCGGGATCATCCTGTACGAGATGCTGGCCGGCAAGGTGCCGTTCTGGGGCGAGACGTTCATGGCGGTGCTGACGGCGCAGCTGACGCAACAGCCGCCGCCGATGATCTCGTTGCACCCGGCGCTGCGCATCTCGCCCGAGCTGAACAGCGCCGTGACCCGGGCGCTGCAGAAGGATCGGGCGGCCAGATTCCCGTCGATGGCAGACTTTGCCGACGCGCTAGCTGCGACGCCGGAGGGGAATCTGGACATTCCGATCCCGCTGGCGCGTCCGGCGGCGCACGAGCCGCGCGTTGTGCAGGTCGAAGCGCAGGTCGCGACGCGCACCGAGCAGGCCGAGCTGGCGAGCGCGACCACCGAGCCCGTGCCCATGTTGACGAAACGGCGTGGGCGCGGCTGGGGAACGCTGGCAGGCGTCGCAGCGCTGACCCTGGGCCTGGGAGCGATCGCAGCGGCGGGTGGCTGGCTTTGGTGGGCTGCCAGGCGCGAAAACCGGACGACCGCGTCTCGCGATGTGGTTTCGTCCGTTGCGCCGCCGGCCCTCGATCCGCCTCGGGTGCCAAGCGTGGATTCGGCTGCGGAAACAGCGATGGCGCCGACGCCGAGCGCGTCGGTGCTGGTCGTGACCGAGCCGGAGGCCTCGGTGATTATCCGGATCGAGACACGGCCGGCCGGTGCGGTGGTCAAGAAGCGCGACGGCGAGTCGTGGTTTCAGGTCTGTCCGTCCACACCGTGCGACTACCCAGCCAGGCAAGACGAGAAGGTTGAGCTTCTGGCCGAGCTCGGCACCCTGCGCGGCCAGGGCAGCGTGCTCGCGCGAACCCCGCAAACGCTGACGATCCTGCTGGCCGCACCGCGCGCAAGTGCCACGGCCAGCGGGGGCAAGCGCACCGACCAATGCGAGTTCTGCGTGCCTCGCGGCGATCCGGACTGCATCAAGGTGCTGCGTCCTTGCGACCAGCCGCCCTGACCCGGTCCCAGACCCCACGCGATGGGCGGGGAGCACATGGGCGTCCAACGTGGTAGGATTGGACCACTCCGTCGAAACGGAGGATGACACCCTGGCATCTGTTCCGTGGGTTGCGAGCCGGCAAGAGCGAGAATGCGACGGTCGCACCCGGCGATGCCGACCGACGAAACGAAGACCTTTCTTCGACGACAGATTTGATAACCGTGTCCCGCAGTAGTCCAAAGCTCAAGTCCGTGAGCGGCTCTTCCTCCGACGGAACCTCCGATCGGAGAAATCAGGTACAGGCCGCTATTGTCCACGGCGACGACGAAGTACCTTCCCTGGAGGCCAACGGAGCCGTGCGCGTGGCCGTGCCGCTGGACGACGCGCGGATGGATCAGGACGCGATCAAGGTGGTGCGTCGGCTGACGCGCCATGGCCACGAAGCGTACTTCGTGGGCGGAGGCGTACGGGATCTGCTGCTGGGCTGCCGGCCGAAGGACTTCGACGTGGCGACCGATGCGCGCCCCGAGCAGGTGCGGGCTCTGTTCCGCAACTCGCGCATCATTGGCCGCAGGTTCCGGCTGGTGCACGTGATCTTCGCCGAAGGCAAGGTCATCGAAGTCGCCACGTTCCGCCGCAGCCCCGAGTCATCGGTGGACGACGGCGACAGTGCGGCACCCAGCCCGGAGGAGCTGCTGATCCGCAGCGACAACGCGTTCGGCGAGGCTCACGAGGACGCGCGCCGTCGCGACCTGACCATCAACGCGCTGTTCTACGACGTGGACCGTCGCGAGGTGATCGACTTCGTGGGCGGCATTGCCGACATCCGCCGCCGCGTGGTGCGCACGATCGGCGACCCGGAGGTGCGGTTCCTCGAAGACCCGGTGCGCATGGTGCGCGCCATCAAGTTCGCCGCACGGCTCGACCTGGGCATGGATCCGGATCTGTACGACGCCATCGTGCGTTGTCGCGCCACGATCACGCAGTCGGCTCGTCCGCGCCTGCTCGAGGAAGTGCTCAAGGTCCTGCGGTGCGGGGCGTCGCGCAGGGCGCTGTGGCTCATGTGGGAGACCGGCTTGCTGCACGTGATCGCGCCCGAGCTGGCGTCTTGGCTCGACGACGACGCTTCGCGGGACGACGGCTCGGGCCACCTCTGGCGGATGCTCGCCGAGGTCGATCGCTTGACGGTGGCGCACGCAAGGCCGCTACCCGATCTGGTGTTGCTGACCGTGCTGCTGCTCGACCCGCTGCGGGAGGCCGTGCAGGGCCACCGCGATCGCGCCATCGCGGCCCTGGACTTCGCCGAGCCGCTGTTCGCGCGCCTGGCGATGCCCCGTCGCCTCGCCGACGGCATGAGCAGGACGGTGGCCGCGTTGCCGCGTCTGGCCGCCGGGCGCCCTGGCCGCTTCGCCCGCACCGAGCTGTACCAGGTCGCCTCGTCCGTCGCGGCGATCGATCGGGCTGCGGAGCCCTGACATCGGGCGTGCTTCGTCCGCTGATTCGCCCGGATCCACGATGTCGCCCCGCCCGCATCCAACCCCACAAGCCGACAGCAGTGCAGTCGGCAGGAGCATCACCGCGTTCCGCAACGAACGCGACGGGGGCTCGTCACGCCCGCCGGGGCGTGGCATCCGAGTGTCGTGAGGAGTGCATTCATGCAAGACAGGAACGTGGGATTTCTCGGCGCCGGCAACATGGCCGGTGCGCTCATCAAGGCCCTGCTCCAGGCGCACGCCACGCCGCCCGAGCGCATTCTCGCCAGCGACGTGCGCGAGGATCGGCTCGAGCAGATCCGTCGCGAGTACGGCGTGGGCATCACGGACGACAACGCCGAGGTGGTGAAGTTCGCCGACGTGCTGGTACTGGCGGTCAAGCCGCAGGTGATCGACAAGGTCCTGCCGGTCATCGCGGCGAACCTGCGCAAGGAGACGGTGGTGATCTCGATCCTGGCCGGGGTGCGGCTCGCGGCGCTCGAAGCCAGGCTTCCGTCGGGTGCGCGGCTGGTGCGCACGATGCCCAACACGCCCGCGATGGTGCTGGCGGGAGCCACGGCGATCGCCGCGGGGACCTACGCGTCCAAGGACGACATGCGAATCGCCAAGGACCTGTTCAGCACGGTAGGGCGCACGGTGACGCTGGACGAGAGTCTGCTGGACGCGGTGACCGGACTGTCGGGCAGCGGGCCGGCGTACGTGATGCTCATGATCGAGGCGTTGGCCGACGGTGGGGTGAAGGTGGGGCTGCACCGCGAGACGGCGCTGATGTTGGCGGCGCAGACGGTGTTCGGCTCGGCCAAGCTGCTGCTCGAGACGGGCGAGCATCCGGGGCGGCTCAAGGACATGGTGACCAGCCCGGGCGGTACGGCGATCGCAGGGCTTCACACGCTCGAGTCCGGCGGGCTCCGGCGCACGCTCATGGACGCGGTGGAGAACGCAACGCGACGCGCGGGCGAGCTGGGCGAGGTGATGGAGCGCAAGCTCATCGCCAACGGCACGCCGCGCAGCTGAGCGTGCGCAACGGGAAACAACGGACCGCTGAGCAGGGAACGTCCTACCTCACGGGAGCCGCCGCGCGGCGCCGGCCCAGGTGCAGGTGAACTCGACCCTGTTGCCCTTCGTCGAATCGAACGTATACACGGTACTGTTCAGCGCGTAGTCGCCGCTGAAACGGGCACCGGCCCCGCTGATTCGCACGGTGACTCCCTTGCTCAAGTCGCTGCGATCCCGCGCGACGCCGCTGCAGGACACGGATCCGTCGGACTTCTCCACCGGGTGGAACTCGTCGATCTCCCTGCCAATCGCCAGAGGCGAAGCGGGCGACGAGGCAGCCTGGGCTGCGCCTGCCACGCGAATCGTGATCGTCGGCGGCACGGTGGGGTTGAAATGCGGAGCGATCTCGACGACTCGTCCCTCCGATACCTTGCGTGACGAGTTGGTGCCGTATCCCGCATAGTAGGCGACGGTCGTGCCGATCCGGAACACGGAGCCCTCGCTGTACTTCAAGTTCGGCGCGCTCCAGTTGTTCAGGGTGAACTCGAGCTTGCCCGTTCGATCGTCCCAGCTGAGCTGCTGCAGATCCGCCGTCACGTCCGTTCGTGGCTTCCCGTCGACGAACAGCACGGGGCGGGCAGGCGCCAGGAGGGGCTGGGAGCGCGCATCCAAGGCGCTGTACGTGCCAATCGCGACCACAGCCGCGCAACCGATCAACAGGAATTGGAGTCTCATCTTGTGTGGCCTTTCGAGGTCCTATGGCGCGCCGTCGAGCCTCGTTCCGGAGGCGCTGCACGCTATCACGGCCGGCCCCGCGCCGTCGACAGGCCGCCGCCGCCCTCGATTCCGCCTCACGCTTCTCCGCCCTACCGCTTGCCGTCCAAGGCCAGGTTCGCCTCGAGCACGTTGACGACGGGCTCGCCGAGAACGCCAAGCTGCCGCGGTTCGGCGGTGGCGGCGACGATGGCGCGGACTTCGCTCTCGCTCATCCCCCGTGCCCTGGCGACGCGCGGAACCTGGTACTGCGCGGCAGCTATCGAGATGTCCGGGTCGAGTCCGCTGCCGGAAGCGGTGACCAGGTCGACCGGTACGCTCGCCGGAGCGCCCGGGTCCGCCTCGCGCAGGGCGCGAAGGCGTGCGCGCGCGTTGTCCAGCAAAACGGGGTTGAGCGGCCCCAGGTTCGACCCTCCGGAGGCATCTCCGTTGTAAGGAACGGAGCTGGTCGCCGACAGCCTGCCCCAGAAGTACCTCGCATCCTCGAAGGGCTGTCCGATGAGCCGAGAGCCACGGACCTTGCCGCTTGCCTCGATGAGACTGCCGTTGGCCTGAGCCGGGAATACCGCCTGCGCCACGCCGGTCACCACCAACGGGTACGCCACCCCGGTAAGGGCCGTCAGCAAGCCGAGCATCACGAGCGAGGCACGCAGTCGAGGCAACACGACGAGTACTCCTTTCATGCGAGGTGCAGCAGCACCAGCAGCGTGTCGATGAGCTTGATTCCGACGAAGGGCACGACGAGGCCGCCCAGCCCGTACACCAGCAGGTGCTTGGAGAGCAGGCTCGAGGCGCCTACGGGCTTGTAGGCCACACCCCGCAGCGCCAGCGGGATGAGGAAGACGATCACGAGCGCGTTGAAGATGACTGCGCTCAGGATGGCGCTGTCCGGCGTCGCCAGGTGCATCACGTTCAGCGCAGCGAGCGCGGGGTATGTGGACGCGAACGCTGCGGGGATGATGGCGAAGTACTTCGCAACGTCGTTCGCAATGCTGAATGTCGTGAGCGCTCCGCGCGTCATCAGCAGCTGCTTTCCAATCTCCACGACCTCGATGAGCTTGGTCGGGTTCGAATCGAGGTCGACCATGTTGCCGGCTTCCTTGGCGGCTTGCGTGCCGGTGTTCATTGCCACGGCGACGTCGGCCTGGGCGAGCGCCGGGGCGTCATTGGTGCCGTCTCCGGTCATCGCGACCAGCCGGCCGCCCTTCTGGTAGTCGCGAATCAGCTTGAGCTTGGCTTCCGGCGTCGCTTCGGCCAGGAAGTCGTCAACGCCCGCCTCGACGGCGATCGACGCCGCGGTGAGGGGATTGTCGCCGGTGATCATCACGGTCTTGATTCCCATCTTGCGCAGCTCGGCGAATCTCTCCTTGATACCGCCCTTGACGATGTCCTTGAGCTCCACCACACCGAGGACCTTGGCGCCGTCCACCACGACCAGCGGCGTGCCGCCCCGCGTCGCGACGTCCTCCACGGTTCGCCTGACCTCGGGGGGCACCTGGCCGCCCTTTGCCCGAACGTACGCTTCGATGGCGTCGAATGCGCCTTTTCGAATCTCCCGCCCATCGAGGTCCACGCCGCTCATCCGCGTCTGCGCCGAGAACGGCACGAAGCGCGCGCCAAGGGCTTTGACGTCCCGCTGCCGAAGACCGTACTTGTGCTTGGCGAGCACCACGATGCTCCGGCCCTCGGGCGTCTCGTCCGCGAGCGACGCCAGCTGGGCGGCATCGCCGAGGGCCTCGGAGGACACTCCGGCCCCCGGCAAGAAAGCCGTTGCCTGCCGGTTGCCGAGGGTGATCGTGCCGGTCTTGTCGAGCAGCAGCACGTCCACGTCTCCGGCCGCTTCCACCGCACGGCCGGAGGTCGCAATGACGTTGGCCTGGATCATCCGGTCCATGCCGGCGATTCCGATAGCCGACAGAAGCCCTCCAATGGTGGTCGGAATCAAGCACACGAGCAGCGCAACGAGCACCGTGACCGTCACTACGCTCCCTTGCCCGGCCGCGCGAACGCTGTAGAGCGAGAATGGAAGCAGCGTCACGGTGGCCAGCAGGAAGACGATCGTGAGCGCGGCCAGCAGGATGTCGAGCGCGATTTCGTTGGGCGTCTTCTGCCGCTTTGCGCCTTCCACCAGACCGATCATGCGGTCCAGAAACGTCTCGCCGGGGTTGCTGGATACGCGGACGATGACCCAATCCGACAGTACCCGGGTACCTCCGGTGACCGCGCTTCGGTCCCCTCCGCTCTCCCGGATCACGGGCGCGCTCTCCCCCGTAATGGCGCTCTCGTCGACCGACGCGACGCCCTCGACGATCTCGCCGTCGCTCGGCACGAAGTCCCCCGGCTCGAGCAGCACCAGGTCGCCTTTGCGCAGGGACGATGCCAACACGAGGGAATAGCCGGCATCGCGGGCAGCCTCTTTCAGCTGCTTGGCCTGGATCTCCCGCCGTGCTTTTCGCAGGGTGTCGGCCTGGGCCTTGCCCCGCCCTTCGGCCATGGCTTCCGCGAAGTTGGCGAACAACACCGTAAACCACAACCAGCCCGCGATGCCGCCGATGAAGCCGGGCGAGGCTTCGCCCCGTCCCGCCAGCGATTGGACAAAGAGCGCCGTGGTGAGCATGCTGCCGACCTGCACCACGAACATGACCGGATTGCGAATCATGTGCCGCGGGTCGAGCTTGCGCAACGCATCGACCAAGGCACGGCGCAGGATGGGCCCATCCAGCAGGGGGCGGGCTCCTCCCTTTCGATACTTGCGTGCCGCCGCGCTGCCGGGCCCGACCGGTTGCGTGCGCGACGAGGATGCCAATTCGGACGTGGTCATAGTCGCTCCACCTTACGAAGAGTGCAGCAGGAGGTGCTCGACGATGGGCCCGAGCGCCAGCGACGGGATGAACGTCAGAGCGCCGACGACGACGATCGTCCCGACGAGCATGGCGACGAACAGCGGCGTGTGCGTGGCGAGCGTGCCCGCGCCCTGGGGAATCGCCTTCTTGGCGGCGAGGGCGCCGGCGATGGCGAGCACGGGGACCTGGATCCAGAACCGGCCGAGCCACATCGAAACACCGAGGAGGGTATTGTAGAACGGGCTGTCCGCCTGCAGCCCCGCAAAGGCGCTTCCGTTGTTGTTCGCGGCGGAGGAGAACGCATAGAGCACCTCGCTGAAGCCGTGCGCTCCCGGGTTCATGATGCCCTTGGTTCCCGCGCTCGTGACGACCGCCACCGCGGTGAACAGCAGCACGCACGCGACCGGCACGAGAATCACGAGCGATGCCATCTTCATCTCTTTCACCTCGATCTTCTTGCCGAGGTACTCCGGTGTCCGCCCGACCATCAGGCCGGCGACGAAGACGGCGACGATCGCGAACACCAGCATGCCGTAGAGCCCGGAGCCGACGCCCCCGAACACGATCTCGCCGAGCTGGATGAGCGCCATCGGGACGAGGCCGCCCAGGGGCGTGAACGAGTCGTGCATGGCATTGACCGACCCGTTGGAGGCGGCGCTCGTGGCGGTGGCCCAGAGCGCCGAGCTCGCGGCTCCGAATCGCGCCTCCTTCCCCTCCATGTTGCCCCCGCCTTGCAGCACACCGTGCAGCTGGTTCACCCCCAGCGCCGTCAGCGCGGGGTTCCCGGCCTGCTCCTGCCAAAGCGCCAATGCCAACATCGGGATAAACACCGCCAGCATGGCCGCCAGCAGCGCGCGCCCCTGACGCTCGTCCTTGACCATCCGCCCGAAGGTCTGCGTGAGCGCCGCCGGAATGAGCAAGATGCTCACCAGCTCGACGAAGTTCGACAGCGCAGTAGGGTTCTCGAACGGGTGCGCCGAGTTGGCGTTGAAGAACCCACCGCCGTTGGTGCCGAGCTGTTTGATGGCCACTTGGGAAGCGGCCGGGCCCAATGCCAGCACCTGTTCGACCAGCGTCTTGCCGTCATTCGTCCTGAACGCCTCGAGCAGCGGAACGGTGCGGTAGGCGCTGAACGTCTGCACCACGCCCTGGGATACCAGAACGACGGCGACAACGAGCGACAACGGCAGCAGGATGTAGAGGGTTCCTCTCGTCAGGTCTACCCAGAAGCTGCCAATGCCTTTGGCGGAGCGGCGGGTGAACCCGCGAATCATCGCCACCAGCACGGCCATGCCCGACGCGGCGGACACGAAGTTCTGCACGGTCAGGCCAACCATCTGCGTGAGATAGCTGAGCGTGGATTCTCCCCCGTAGCTCTGCCAGTTCGTGTTCGTCGCGAAGCTCGCCGCCGTGTTCCACGCCAGGTCCGGGCTCGGCGCACCCAGCGATTGGGGATTGAGGGGCAGCACGCCCTGAAGCCGTTGGAGCCCGTAGACGATCAGCAGGCCGGCCGTGTTGAACAGCAGCAGGTCCACTGCGTAGGTCTTCCAGCTGGTGTCGTCGTCTCGCCGGACGCCGGCCAGGCGGTAGAACGTCCGCTCGACCGGGCCCAGCACGCGCTCGAGCGCCAAGGGTTGGCCCTCGTACACCCGGGCCATATAGCTGCCGAGCGGCCTGACCGCACCCAGCAGCACGACGAAGAACAGCGCTATCTGGACCCAGGACTGCCAGCTCATTGCAGAGCCTCCGGCTTGAGCAACGCGACAAGCAGATAGACCAGCAATCCCACGGAGGTTATCGCGCCGACAACATAGAGGGCAGACATGGGCGGCCTCCTCCTAGAGACGATCGCAGACGCGAATGAACCCTAGCGTGATCAAGAACAGAATGGCCGTGAGCCCCAGGTAGGCAGCGTCCATCATGGAATACCCTCCGAGCGCAGAGCTTGGACTGCGTCCTTCACAATGTCAACCTACGCCCCGACGTGTTCGGCTGTCGTCAAGAAGCGAGGAGTTCGAATCAGGATTGTGCAAGGAGGCGGGCCGGAGAGGGCAGCTTTGCGCAGACAAGCTGCTGTCCTCGCCGGCGAGACGCGCTGTCGCGGACGGCCTACCCGACCCTGAGGCGGTATCCCACGCCCGGCTCGTTGATCAGGAACCGTGGACGGGCGGGATTGGGCTCGAGCTTCTGCCGAAGCTGAGCCATGTAGACACGCAAGTACTGCGTATTGTCGGTGTGCGGAGGCCCCCAGACCTCCTTGAGCAGCTGACGGTGGGTGACGACGCGCCCGGCGTGCTGGATCAGGACCGTCAGGAGCTTGTACTCGGTGGGTGTCAGATGCACTTCCCGCTCGCCGAGAAAGACCTGCCGCTTCGCCAGATCGACCCGCAGTTCCTCGAGACGGAACACCGGCTCCGGCTTGTCTGCCGACCGTGCGGCGGAGTGGCGCAACGCGACACGGATGCGCGCGAGCAGCTCGCCCACGCTGAACGGCTTGGTGAGGTAGTCGTCCGCACCCGCGTCCAGCGCGCTGATCTTGTCGTCGTCCTGGCCCCGGGCCGAGATGACGATAATGGGCACGGTCGTCCACTCGCGCAGGCGCCGCGTGACCTCGAGCCCGTCGAGGTCCGGCAGTCCGAGGTCGAGCAGGATGACGTCCGGGCTGCGCGCCGCGGCTTGTGCCAGAGCGTCGGTTCCCGTCCCGGTCTCCACCAGACGGTAGCCGTGCGTGGACAGCGATCCTCGCAGGAAGCGAACCATTTGCGGCTCGTCTTCGACGATGAGCACGAGCGGTCCGGATGTCGTCATGACGCTGCACCCGTCGGGGTCGTGGCCTCGCTGATTTCGGGCAATGGGGCTGGCGTCGGATGCCCGACCGCGGGCAGGGTGAAACGGAAAGCCGCGCCGCCGCCATCTCGCTCGTCGACCCAGATGCGGCCTCCGTGCGCGAGCACGATCGCGCGGCAAATGGTTAGTCCCAGGCCGACGCCTCCCTTCGCGCGCTCGGAGCCGGAGCGGTGGAACTTGTCGAAGATGAGGGAGCGCTCCTGCGGCGGTACGCCTGGACCTCTATCCGCAACTTCGAACATCACCTCTCCCTCCAGCAGCCGGGCGGCAACATCGATGGGCGTGCCGTCCGGCGTATACTTCGCGGCGTTCTCCAAAAGGTTGACCAGCACCTGCTGGACCAGCACGCTATCGCAAGACACCGGGAGTGTCGACGGGACGTCCGTCGAAATGGCCCGCCCCGCGAGGCGCGCCTCGGTCTGGTTGAGTGCGGCGCCAACGATCTCCTCCGCCGATTGCCACTCCTTGCGGACCCTCACGGCCCCGGACTCGAGGCGTGTCATGTCCAGCAGATCGCGCACGCGACGGTCCAGTCGCTCGGTCTCCTCGACGATTGCGTGGGTCAAGTCATGCCGGACCGTCTCGGTCAACGACGCCTCGTCGTCGAGCAGCGTGGTAGCGGCGCCGCGGATGACGGCGAGCGGGGTACGCAGGTCGTGCGAAACCGAGCTGAGCAGCGTATTGCGAAACTGCTCGGCTTCGATCTGGACGCGGGCGTGCTCCGCCTGCTCCATGAGCCGCCCGCGCTCCAGGGCGATGGCGATCTGCTTGGCAAGGGCGGTGGCCAGGCGCCGCTGCTCCGGGTCGCCGAGCTCGGCGTTGTCGTTGGGATAGAGGCCGAGCGCCCCGAAGAGTTCGGGAGCCTTGCCGCCGCCGACCAAGGGTACGTAGTAGCCGCGGCTTCCGGCCAGCGTGGTTGTGCCCATTCCCGCCTCTTGACGGTGCGCGAGCACCCACCTCACCACACCGAGCTCGCTGTCCAGCTGCCCCAGTCCCGGGCTCGCATAGACGGTTTGCGTGTTGCCGCTTTCGTCTGCCGCGAAAGCCGCTACCTGGCAAGACAGCATCGCTTCGATGCGCAGAGAGGCCGCGCGCAGGACGGAGTCCGGGTCTTGGGCGTGCAGCAGATCCTGGCTCAGCGCGTGGAGTGCGGCAGCCTGGCGTTCGCTCCGGCGGGCGACATCGACCTGGCCCTTCACGCGCCGGGTCAATCCGGCAATGACGCCCGCCACCAGCAGCATCGCGCCGAACGTGACCACATGCCGCGAATCGTAAACCGATATCCGGTAGTACGGCGGAACGAAGAAAAGGTCATAGAGCAGCACGGCGAGCACGGCACCGGTCATGGACGGGCCGAATCCGAACCGAGTCGCCACGATGACAATGCCCAACAGCTGGGTCATCACCACGTCAGCGGCGTGCTGCTGCCCGAACAGCAGCCACGCAACCCCGGTGGCCGCCGCGGTGGTTGCCATCGCTGCCGCATAGCCCACGGCGTCGCGCGTGGATTGCCGTCGCACCGCGGGTTGAGCAGCGTCGGCACGGTCGGCGCGCTCGGGCTCGCCCGTGGTCACGTACAGGTCAATGTCGCCGCTGTGCAGGATCAGCTCATCGACGAACGACGGGCGGAAGCGATCCCGCAGGGACCGGAATCTGGGCTTTCCCACGACGATCTTGGTGATGTTGCGCTCACGGGCGAAGCGCAGGATCTCGTCGGCGGAATTCTCGCCGGACAACGTGACCGTCTCGGCCCCGAGCTGTTCGGCCAGGCGAAGGTTCTGCGACATTTGCCCGCGAGCGACGCGCGACAAGCGCAGCGTCGCGGGGGTCTCGACGTTGACGGCGCACCACGGAGCATGGAGCCCGGCGGAGATCCGCCTGCCGGCCCGCAGCAGGTTTGCGGAGTAGGGGCTCGGGCTGATGCAAACCAGGAGGCGGTCCGAAGCCGCCCACGTCTTCTCGATGCCTTGCGCCTCGCGCCAGACCTGCATGTCGGCGTCCACGCGCTCCGCCATCTTGCGCAGCGCAAGCTCCCGCAGGGCGATCAGGTTGCCCTTGCGGAAGAAGCTCTCCATCGCCCGAAGCGCTTGCGCCGGAAGATAGACTTTGCCCTCCCGCATGCGGACCAACAGCTCGTCAGGGGGCAAGTCCACCAGCTTGACGTCGTGCGCCTTGTCGAACACGGAGTCGGGCACCGTCTCGCGCACCACGACACCGGTGATTTGGGCAACCACGTCATTCATGCTCTCCAGATGCTGCACGTTGAGCGTGGTGTGCACGTCGATGCCCGCGTCGAGCAGCTCCTCGGCATCCTGCCAGCGCTTGGCATGCCGCGAGCCGGGCGCGTTCGAGTGCGCCAGCTCGTCGAGCAGCAGCAGGCCAGGGCGACGCGTGAGCGCGGCGTCGAGGTCGAATTCCTCGAGGGTCGCTCCCCTGTGCACGACGCGCTTCTTGGGCACGCTGTCGAAGCCGGAAAGCATCGACGCCGTTTCGAAGCGGCCGTGCGTCTCCACGACCCCGGCGACGACCTCGCGTCCCTCGACGTCGCGAAGGTAGGCCGCCTCCCCAAGCATCGTGAACGTCTTTCCGACCCCTGGGGCCGCGCCGAAGAATATGGTCAGCTTGCCGCGCTTGGCCTGCGCTTCCTCCTGCTGCATGTTTCGCAGCAACTTGTCCGGGTCGGGTCGGTCGCTCATGGGACGCTCATGGTGGACCAGCCCGCCTGCGTCTGTCCACGCACCCAATCCTCGCAACGGCGCGACGAACCGGTCGCGCTACTCGGTCCACTCGATGTCCGACGGGCCCATCGTGCGGTAGTTCGCGTCGATGTAGTTGATCAGCTCTCTCCACCAGGTCTCCATCTTAGCGCCGTTGGGCCGGACGCTCTCGGTGAAGAAGGTGCCCCGAATGCACTCGGGATCGCCCGATGGGCCGATACGGCAGCGGCCGTCGACATACACGATAATGGACTTGGGGAGCCTGGATGCCGAGGAGTCGGCGGAGCTGTTCATCCAGTTGCGCAGAAAGACGATGGCGGCGCCCAGGTCCTCGGGGGTCTGCCCGTAGCCGTGCAGAAGGAAGATGACCGGGTAGCGCACGTCCTGCTCGTTCGCATTCGCGTAGCCGGGAGGCAGGGTGATCTCGACCGGTCCGGTGCGGCCCAGCGAGTCGGTGAACGAGATGCTGCAGTTGCCAAGGACCTGGCAGTTGTCCACGCCCGGAACCGGATCGAGCACGCTGTCGGCGGCCAGCCAACGCGGCGCGTCCGGCCATCGCGCCCCCACGAAGTACAGCGCCGTTTGCAGGCGGCGCGTCACCTCGTCGGGCGTGCCGACGTGCTGCCCGCTGCCGTTGTCGATCTGCTTCTGCGTGGGATCGATCTCGCCGTAGCGCTGCACCACCACGCCGGGAATGTCCTGCCAGAGCATGGCGCCCGGCACGAAGCTCATGGCGTCGCCCGGAACCTGCCCGGGCAGGTTCGTAAAGTCGGTATAGTACGCCGCGGCTCTCCCACGCCCCACCAGACCGCCCGAGAAGTGCTGCGCGTCCACCAGGAAGTTGAACAGATCGCGCGTGCCGCCGTCCGCCCAGAAGTCCAACCGCCGTAGCGCGTCGTCGGTCAGCGGCCCCGACGGCACGTTCGACGCCTGCTGATGGAAGGCCGTGCGCGCATCGCGGTCCAGGAACGTGCTCAGCCCGTTCGACATGGTGTACTTGCCGTCGCCCTCGCCGGTGTCGTACGGGCTCTGCTTCGTATTCGGCACACCGTCCAATCCCACGTCGTCATACGGCTCGCCGTCATCCCACCGGCCGTTGCCTTCGAGCCCGTTGGGATTGTACTGGTAGTCGTAATCGTCCCCCGACGGGTCCTCGTTGACGCCCGCCTTGTATCCGGGCTCGTCTTTCGACGCGAGCCCATCGGTCCCGACATCGCGGTACGGCTCGAAGCCGTCGGTGATGATCGGCTCGTTCTCGTCGCGGACGCCGTTACCGTTGTAGTCCACGGCCAGACCTATCTCGAGAGGCTTGTTGTCGTTGTCCGGCGTCCAGGTGTTGGACCAGGGCGAGAACGCCTGGTTCTGCGGAGAGCCGTCGCATACCGTGATGACCGGCCACTTGCCCTTGGGATTGAATTGGTCGTCAAAGTAGTTCTGCAGCACCTCGGTGTGCGCGCAGCGCTCGGCCGGGCACTGGTTCCACAGCTCGTCGAGCTTGGTCTTGTCCGGCGCGCCATCGTACGGGTCCACGTACAGCGAGCACTCGTGGTCCGGATGGTTGCCCACCACCGACGGACTGTCGGGCGAGATGCCGGCGGGCAAGGTGTATTCGGTCGGGTCCGTGCTCTGGCCGAACGGATTGCCGTACATGTACGCGAGGTCGCGCATCAGCTGCACGTACTCCTCGCGATCGAACCCTCCGCCGTTGCCGTCCTTCGGATACTCGTACCACCACTTGTTGAACGTCTGCGGGTGCTCGTAGGGCCACCGCGGCGCGGGCATGGGCGCCTCGGTCGTGGGCACGTTGTCCCCGTCGTTGGCAGCGAATCCCGCCAGGTGGAACGTCTCGATCTGGTTGAGCATGTACGTCCAGTCCGACGGTCCGCCCAAGGGAGCGATCACGTCGAACAGATCGTGGAAGCGCACGCCGAAGGACGCAGCGCCGCCGCCGCCCATCGACACGCCGACCACCGCGCGATGCGTCAGGTGCCGGGTGAACGTGCGCTTGCCGCCGTCGCTCTCGGCAACCGCCTGGTAGGTTCCGAGCCGCGGCACCTTGAACGACATCACCCAGACACCGTCGAGCTGCTCGAACGCGGGATCGGCCACAGGAATCAAACGCGGCTTGGCTACCGATGGGCCGGTGTACAGCACGTGCACGTGGCGCATGCGCGCGGCGGTCGGAACGAGCGACGGGTTGATCGGGATCGTCAGAGGGATTTCGCGCGGAAGCTTCTTGTTCGCAGGGCCGAAGGTGATCGCGGGTCCGAGCGCCAGCTCGCCGTCCAAGCTCATGCTCGCGCCGCACGAGACGGTGACGTCGAACGGGTCGACGTGCCAGAACATGGGCCCGCCGTTGGGTGCGTCCGCGCCGGCTTGCAGCGAGATGCTCGCACCGGCCAGGCCCCCGGTTCCCTTGACCGTGGAGCCCGCCGTCAGATGGCCGCTCGCCTGCCCCGAACACGACGGCAGCGTATCGTCGAGGATCTGGACCGCAAGCTGCGCGGTCACTTCGGTGCCGTCACTCAAGGGCAGGTGCGCCGTGATGCTGGCCGCACCGGAGACCGCACTGTCAGGGGCGTGCACCTGCAGGTCGACGCGGGCGTGGCGCAGATCCAAGGTGACCGGCGCGGGCGCGTCGACGAGCGTAGCGTCGGACGACTCGAAGGTGACCTGGGCCGGGTCGCACATGTCGGGATCGACAGCGACCTGCACGGTGCGGCTCTGACCGGGTTGCAGGAACACCGTGCCCGACTCGAAGCGCACGCGCACGAACGCGGGCTGGGGCGGCACGCATTGCTCGCCCGGGTACATCGTGATCGGCGCGCCAGCGTCGTCCCCGCCCGAGGGCGTGGAGGATGTACTGGAACCGCAGCCGCCCCCAGCAAGGCCTGCAATCATGACGGGAAGGAAGACGGCGAAGGGTCGATGGAAGGTCGGGAAGTGCATGCGGCCTCCTGATGAGCCGAAGAGTATCAAGGTAAAGTATCCGGTCCAGGCACGCCGGAGCAACCGAACCGAGAGGTTTCGAGAGGCTTGCGCGGTCAGTGCCAGCAGGCTGCCTGCGGCGTGGCCGGATAGGCGCCCGACGGCGTGAAGAGCCACGGGTCGGTTGCGCCCAGGTTCTGGGGGCCATTCTCGACGCACACGTCGACCGAACCGTCGGTACTTGGATTGGGCGTTTGCGAGGGCACCGGGAGAATTTGGCAGGGGTTGGCGGGATCGCCGGTCCACTGGACGATGGCGGCGCTCCAGAGGCTGCCGGAACTGTCGGCGCCGTTGGCGACCAAGGCGGGGAAGTAGGGGCCCGGCTGGGTGGGGTCGTAGCCGGAGGACAGCACGCGATTGCCGTTGCAGTACACGTTGACGTGCGGATGGTTGGCGGCGTGCGTGGAGCCCACGCAGTCGTAGCACTGGGCGCCGACCAGGAACCGATCGCCCGCGTTGGGGTTGTCCAGGTTGATGTTCTCGGGCCCGCAGTACTGGCCCAGGATCAGCGGATAGCTGTTGGGGTCGGACTGGTTGGGCATGCAGCTGATGTTGTCGCGGTCAAGCCTGGGGTTGGTGCACGCGCTCATCTGCGTACGCAACGAGCCCCACCCATGGCACGCCCCCGAGTGGCTGTCGGCATATCCCCAGCCCGGGTTGCCGCCGCCGCTGGGACACCCCGACCCCGAGTTGTAGTAGCAGTCGTCTCCGTCGGGCGCCTGGCCGCACGTGAAGAACCAGCCGTGCTGGGTACACGCATTGTTGCCCTGCAATCGAGCGAAGTGCAGATCAACGTCGTTGTCGCCGTCGTTGCCCACGTGGTCCCAGCAGAGCTCGGCGCGGATACCCGGGGCGCGCACCTGGATCTTGACCGAGCACTGGTACTGCTGGCCCTGGAGCGTGAACTTGCCGGTCGCCACGTAGTCGCCAGACAGGGAGAACGCGGGGAAGATCTGGTGCTGCGTGGAGTCGGCCGGTGTGACGAGGCCGTGCTCCTTGCCGTTGGCACCGAGCGTGTTGACCTGCTGGCCGATCTTGGGCGTGTTGAAGCCGTTGGCCCCCTTGTAGATGGCGAACGTCGGGTGCGGCAGCACGTTGTCGCAATCGCCGCCCGTCAGCGTCCACTGCCAATCGGTGGCCTGCGCTTGGACTTGAGGGTCAATCCAGTTGTAGCCGTCGACGATGAACGGCGTGCTTGGGTCGACCAGTGGGTTCTGCTGATCCTTGGCGGTCAGGTCCGCGGCGTTGGGGAAAGGGTTCATCTTGAGCGGGTCCACGGGGCACTTGACCGGATCGGTGACGCACCCGCAGGTGGTGCTGGTGGGGTTCATGTTCACGCCATCGCAGTTGAAGTCGCCCATCGCGCAGAAGTCGTCGGGGAAAGGCGGGCTCGCGCCGCGGCAGACGCCGTCCCAGCCCACGACGGGCTGCTCGGGAGTGCCGCCCTTGGAGACGCACTTGACCGTGCCCTTGCTGTTCTGCGCGCACCAGCCCACGGGCAGCTTGGTGGTGTCGTCGATCCAGGAAGACGGCAGCAGGTAGCAGTCCTTCGTTGTGCCGATAGGATGGCCGGCGCCGCAGGTGCAGCCCTCGTCGACTAGACCGTCGCAGTCGTCGTCGAAGCCGTTACCGCTCAGCCCGTTGGGCAGGGTGTGGCCCTGCATGTCGGTCGGATCGTGGGCGCCATCGCACTCGTTATCCGTGGGCGGGGTGCACGCGCTGGTCAGGATCTGCGCGGGCTCCGGGGCCGCGTCGGTGCAGGTCGTCTCGAGCTCGACATCGGCCACGACGTCGTAGCCGCCCTCGACAATCGCGGCTTCGATCGGCGCGGTGTCACCGATGGAGGCGTCCAGCACCGGGATGCCCGCGGTGCCGCCGAACGCGTCGGCAGAGGCGCTGGCGTCGTCACCGCCGGCGCCGCCGTTGGTGCCGGAGGAGAAGCCGCTGCTGTTGCCGTTGGCGCCGCAGCCGGCCGCAAACAGGAGAACGACGATGGAAGCGCAAGCGGAGAAGGGAAGCGTTTGCATGAAGCCACCTCCTGGGAGCGAGGGCGTGGAAGACGATGGTAGCGCGAATTGGGGACGTCGGGGGCGGGAACGCGCGTGTCGTGAGCGGGGGGGTTGGCTGCAGAGGTCACAGAAGGCCGCAGACAGGGCCTGGGGCAGCGAACGGGTGGAATCGGGCAGGAATCACCACGGATGACACAGAGGGAGAGCGTGCCACCTTCCCCCGTACCTTCCGGGCTTCGTACGGACTGTCCTTCCAAGAGAACGTATCTCCTACCCCGCAATACGGATTGAGCACTTGCCCGTTCGGGCCTCCTCCGCCCTGACGCTCCCACAGCACTAAGCCGTCCGTCGAGTCGATCGCCTCGAGCGTGCCGCTGCCACACCGTTAAGCGCCACCCCGATGCGGAGCCCGTCTCACTCCGAATGGGTCGCCGAACGAGCCCATGGCAGCGAATCGAGCAACAGGCGTCCGGGACACGGAAGGTCCGGTCCGTGGGAAGGCGGCCGTCGCGCACTGGCCGCGCCCACGATTCCCCTTGCCTCCTCAACATCCTCCGTGCGAGCCTCCGTCCGGGCAATCAACCAGGAGGATCGCTACATGGCTTCCAAGCTCGTGACCGACCGGGAGAAGTCCGCGCGCGCCGTCGTCGCCGCCGCCGATACCCATGCTCGACAGGCCGCTTCGGCCGTCGATAAGAAGCTGTCCAAATACCTCAAGACCGGCGAGACCATGCCTGACCTCGCGCTGCTCGCCCGGCTCGTCGGGCGATCCATCGGTTCCACCAGCGAGGCGCTGGTCAAGGCCGATCGTGCCCACGAAGCCGAGCTGGGCGACGATACCGCCCCGCGCGAGGCGCGCGACCAGGCCGCCTCGCAGGTGCGAGCCGTGCTGGTCGACCTGCGCGCCGCCATCGACGTCACCTACGGCACGCCCGGCCTCACCCGGCTGGGATTGAACACCGCGGCGCCGATCGACCCGTCCGTGCTGGCAGCACAAGGCCACACCGTGCTCGACGCCCTGACCGACGATTCGGTCAAGCTGCCCAAACGTCGGCGAGAGGGCATGAAGCTCGACCGCCAGGCCTTTGCCCGGGAGCTGCAATCGTCGCTGCCCGCGCTCGACAAGGCCCTATCGCAGGTTGCCAAGGAGGCTCGGGAGGCGGAAGGCACGCTCAGCGCCAAGCAGAAGGCCATGGCCGACTACGATGCAGCCTTCTCTCTCGGCGCTACGTGGTTGTCCGCCACCTTCTCTCTGGCGGCCATGGACACGGAGGCGGCCAAGGTACGTCCCTCGACGCGCCGGGCCGGGCAGACCGCGGACAGCGAGCCCTCCAACCAGGCGGCAGACGCGACGCAGGGCGATGCCGCGGCAACGCCGGGCGAGTAGGGCCGGCAAGATCGCGCTTTTCATCCGTACCATCGCGTTCGCACCGGCTCTACGTGCGATTGGGGATTGTAACATCGCATTCCGAGCGCTTGAATCGCGCTTTGCGGTCTGCCCATCGCGATCCGACCGAATAGATCGCGATCGGCGGCACGCCAATCGCGTTCCGAGCGGCTGGGAAGGCGGCTGGCTCCCGCGGAAGAGAGCCCCGTGCAGCAAAGCGAGCGGGAGCAAGGAAGCTTGATGGTGGTGCAAGCGCCCAGCTGGCGGAGCTGCCACGACAGAGCCGGGGGTTCCTCGCACATCAGGGGAACCCCCTCACTTCTGCACAACACACCGAAGCTCGTATCGACGATTCTCCTGCTGGTCCCACGCCACCAGCGGAATCGCCCGATCATCGGGCGGCGTAGCCTTCCCGGCCTTCGCGGCAAACTCCGCGAGACGCGCCCGGGCCGTGATCGAATCGATGCACTCCCACCCAGCCCCGGCCCTCATCAATACCCGTATGCTGCCCCCGAAGTGCTCCCCCGCCGCGCTCGTCAGATCGATCGCCGTCGGCACCGACACGTCCGCAAGCCAGCCGTCCTGCCCGGGCGCGCAACGCGGCGGGATCACCCCGCCGAAGTCCGTGGGCCCTACCACAATCGGCTCCTGCACTCGCCCCGTCGCAGGATTCACGGGCAGCACCACCCACGACGAATTGCCCATCAGATCGGACGACGCCGTCCACAGCCCCACACCCCCGCTACGTGCTTTTCGCACCACGGTCACGTCATCGACATAGGCCCCTCCGGTTCGCGGCAACGTGGCAATCCGGCTCGTCACGCCGGACCGGTCCGCGGCCCACAACACCGAGGCCGGCCCGGTGCGCCGACCCAGCAGATACCAACTCTCCTCCGAGCGTACGACGGAATCGAGCGGCGGCAGCCCGGCTGGATCCGTTGTCAGCAAGGGCAGCGGCGCCTCGCCCGGAGCCACGCCGAAGCTCTCGCACTGCGTCGGCATCGGACACCACGCGATGACCGCCGCCCGGCCCGACGGGTCCAACTCCGCCGCCGTCACGTTGCCAATCCGCAACAGGGCAGTCGTCAGGTCCGGCCACGGAGACGCGAATACCGCCGTAGACCACGGCCCGGACAAGGCGTCGTGGGGATCGTCCACGCGTACGACGAAACGCCCCGTGCGTGACCAGTCGGCCGAGCGCGCGCCCCAGACATAGGCGCGAAATCGAAAATCGCCATAGTCGCGTCCCGACGCCACGCCCACCTCGTCCGCCGAAAGCGCAGGCGCAGGCGCGCTGCCGAAAGGCAGCCACCCGCGGCTGCGAGGATCGGTGTCGAGCACGGAAGGAGCAATGGGCCGCGGCACCCGCACATGAGGCAAGGGCAGCGCGGCAGAAGGCGAATTCGAATCCGGCAGAGCAGGCGGGGAGGCCCGCCCCGTGGGTATGCACTGCAGACTCGCATGTAGCGGCTGATGGTATGGCGGGCTGGTGACCCGCGGAGACTCCGACGCAGGGCGCTCTTCCGCTTGCCCGGCCGTCGGGCCCCACCCTACCCGCAGCAGCCCCCCCACCACGCAGCCCACCGCCGAGCAGCTGCGCGTCGCATCCGCCGTCTGCTGCCACTCCGAGGGCATGTCGAACTCAGCCCAACTCGCGCCGCCGTCCGTCGTCTCCAGGCTCTCGCCCGAGTTCCTCCACACCAGGCCGAAGCGGCCGGACACGATCATCACCGCGCTGGGAGGCTGTGAGACTCCGCTGCTCACACGCCCGTCCGTGTCGATGCGAATGCCCACCAGCGGCCCGCCGACCTCCACCCACAGCCCGATGACGCCCGGCCGAAGCTCTTGCGCCCCTTGCATCCACAGCCCGCGCCCAATCATCGACGCCATGTTCGAAGGCACCCCGACAAAGGACAGCTCCCTGGTCACCGCCGCCGGACCGTCGAGCAACACCAGGCGCCCTGCCGCTCCCGGCCGCGGAGCCACGATGATCGCAATTCGCCCGTCGGACAGCGGCACCACCCGCTCGGCGCCCACGTCGCCTTCGAACCGAAGCTCCCGGGTGCGCCCCCGCGGGTCGCGTACGCAATATCGCAGATCGTCGTCACGCACCCGCGAGCCGGGACACGGCGCGCGCACCACCAGCGCTCCGTTGGCCGACGGGAACACCGCTGCCGGCTTGGGCCATTGCATCACCTTTTCCAGGGTGAGCTCGTCCCGCAGCCGGAATACCGTCGTTGCACCGAACGGCTCCCCGCAGGCAAAGCCGATGGCGCCTCCAAGGCGCATCCCCTGGCACGATGTATACGACTCGGGATACGCGTCGTGCGCAATGCGGACGATTCGTCCATCGACCAGCGACACTTCCGCGATCGATCCACCATAGGCAACGACAGCCGTTCCGTCCCGATACGGATATCCTCGCTCGATCGCGATCCGCAGCGGACGCCGTCCCAGGGGCCGCTCGGGCGCGGTGCTTCGCGCGGACTCCGGCTCAACCGCAGCCGCGCTGCCGGCGTCAGACGCGACGTCGTCGGGCCCCTGCTCCACCAGGCTGCCGTCGGGCCCCACGATCATCGAGCCCGTGGCCGTGCGAACGAGCAGGCCGGCCCCGCGGCTCTCGATCCTGGCAACGTCTCCCGCGATGGGCACCGGCAGCCAGGTCGCGCCGCCGTCGAAGGTGGTGAGCGGCCCGCGAAGGTCGGACACGACGACCCCTCGCCATGAGTCGGCGAACAGGGCTGGCCCGAACCGCAAGGGAACGGGCAGGCGCCCCAGATCGAGCCAGGAGCCGTCGGACGGGTCGAACGCCAGGAACGCGGTCGGGGTGCGCGCATTGCGCGCGTAGACGCGGTCGAAGCCCGGGAGCAGATCGGTGATCGCCTGCGAGAAACGCAGCAGGGGCTGCAGCGGCGACAGCCAGGTGTCGGCCCGCCAGACTTGTGTGCCCGCGACGCTGCTCGAGGCGAACAGGTAGCCGCCGCCCAGGCGCGGGGGCAGCTCGACGGACAACAGCTTGGTGGGGCCGGATGGCAGAAGGCCCGGGGCGCGTTGCAACGAGCCGTCCGGGTGCTCGGTCAGCCGCATGTTCATGAGCAGGAAATGCTTGGAGCCGTCGGGACCGACCGCGATCGGGCGGGCGGTGTCCGGGATGTCGGGCAGGATTCGGGAGGGGCGAACGAATTGCTCGGCCGCAGCCGGCAAGGTTCCGGCAGGCGAGGCCGCAGCGCCCGCGCGTGGAAGCCGGCCGGACACGCACCCTGCAAGGGCGAAACAGGCCAGCCACGCGGCGCGGGAGCTCGAACCCATCGCGACCATTAGACTCCTGACCTCGGGGATTCTGATGCGGACCCATCAGAAGAGCAAAAGTCAAAAAGGGCAAAGGTTACCCGATCCGGAAGCGTTGCTACGTGGCTCACCCCAGAATCCGCCCACTCGTTCCAAGTCCCGGTAAGTTCGTCATGATGTCAGCAGGTCTGACCATGCTACCGTGCGAGCTTGGGATCGGAAGGGCCCGGTGGGCAAAAAGGGCACCGCCAGCCGACGCGCTCAGAGGGTGTTGGACCGGGGCCTGCGCGGGTGGCGGATCCGCCGCAAAAGTGGCGGCCGCCACCTATCGCGCGCAAAATCCGTTGAGAAAACGCGTGGGGTTGGG
>JAJZQG010000179.1 GCA_021847645.1 Myxococcales bacterium | reverse complement strand
CCTGCGACTTGCTCTCCAAGTACAGTCCCGCGACGTACACGTCGACGTTGAAGATCGTGGCCTCGCGGATCCCCATGCCGTTGAGTACCAGGGCCTTGCCTTCGACCTGGATGTTGTCGGGCATCTGGACGCCGCCCTTTTCCCCCGCGAAGGCGGGCAGGGTCATGAGCGTAGAGGCGAGAACCACAGCAGCGAGCTTGGCGATTTTCATGGGACGGACCTTTCGCACGCACGGCGCCGCGGCCGTGTCGCAGATAGAGCTACCGGAACCGCACGAACAAGGGAAGCAGCGCTCTCTTGGAGACTGTGACGCTCCGGTTGGGTTCGGTCAAATGAAGAATCCCGGTCACCCGCTGCCTCGGACAAGGCTGACAGCAGATGTGACCGGGCCCAAGCAAGCCGCCGGAGTTGACAACCCAACGGCGAAGCAAGCGGTGGGCCACCCGAATCAGTCGTCGTCTGTGCTGAACGGGCGCCCCTTTCCCCTCCTCGTCCAGCCCCGTCTTCGCGGCGTGCGGGATCCCCGGCTTCCCTACCGGGATCCCGGCGATCCAACTGCCCCTCAGTCCGCGCCATACCGACGACTCCTCGGCAGCTCCAGCGACAACACCACCTCGACGTCCGCGTCCTCCACCGTCTGCGGCATCGGAGGTTCGTTGCCGCGCGTGATCGACGCGATGACGCGCTCCGCAACGCCCGGATCGGAGCGACGCGACCGCACCGCGGCCACGACATGGGGCCGCAACGCCGAAGGCGCCGCCGTGGGCAACCGCAGCTGCAAGGCCACCATGGCCGCCAGCTCCACGCGCTCGGCCGGTGCCTCCAGCTCCGCCGCCCGCAGGTCGTCGAGGATCGTTTCCAGCGACATCCCCGCGTCGGCGATCATCTCGAGCCGCATCGGCGTGGTCACGATGAAGCTCTCGTCGAGCGAAGGCGCCAGAACGTAGACGAGCCACGCCAGGCGCCAGAGCAGGCCGTCCGCCACGAGCTGCTCGGCGGCAACCGCTTCCTGCTCCTGCGTGCCGATCGCGAGCAGCGCCCGGGCCAACGCCTCGCGTCGCGAGGCGCCGGACGCCAGCTCCCTGATCTGCTGTTCGATCGCTGCGCAGATGGACTCGAGCATTCCTGTTCTCTTCGCGTCGGCCCGACCGCACCTCGCCCCATCCGTTTCGGGGCATCGCTGTTCAGTCACTCCGACATTGATACGCGGGCACGCTCGCGACCTTCCCTTGCGCAATCAGGCTGCTGTCATCGCACCACGTAGCTCAGCAGCCACGACGCCTGCCCGCGCGACAGCCCCGGCGGCATGGGAATCCGGCGCGCCCTGAGCAGCGCCAGTTGCTTCTGCGTCGGCGGCAGCCCCCGCCACGACGCCGATCGGGACAGCACGCGCATCGCATCCGGATGCCGCAACTCTACGCGCTCGTCGACCGCAGCCACCGCTTCCAGCGCGTTCTTCGCTCTCCCAAAGATCGTCTCCCGGCCTTCCGCCAGCAGCGCGATCTCCCAATCGCCCAGCAGCGTCGGACGTACGCGATACTCGCCGTCCCCAGGCAGGCACAACCGGAATCCGCCCGCCCCGCAGGACAGCCAGGCCAGGGCGGTGTGCTCGACGAGCTGCTTGGGCGGCTCGAGACGGAAGAACTCGATTCGCTCTGCTGCCAGCTCCAGGTCCTGGGGCTTGCGCACCAAGTCCATGTCCACCCACGGCTGATGCTCGCCCATCTGCCGCACCCGTTCCGCCGTCCCCAACGCATCGGCCCCCGCCAGATCCAGGGCGTCCGGCAGGTCGAACAGCGCGTTGAGCCCGGCCAGCGTGTGCTTGCTGGAGTTGTCCGCGATGTCGATGACCAGCAGATCGCTCTTGCCCTCCTGCAGCCGCGTGCCGCGTCCCACCATCTGCACGTACAGCCCCAGCGACCGCGTCGGCCGTGCCATCAGCACGCAGTCCACCGCCGGCTCGTCGAAGCCCTCCGTCAATACGTTGCAGTTGGTGACGACATCGAGCTTGCCGGCGTGCAGCTCCTCCAACACGTGCGCCCGCTCCGCGGCCGGCATGGCGCCCCAGACAGCCTCGGATCGGAATCCCGCGTCGCGAAAGCCTTTCGCCACGTGCCGGGCGTGCTCGACATTGACGCAGAATGCAATGCAGCGACGGCCCCGGGCGAACCGATCATAGGCCGCAATCACCAGCTCGTTGCGGGGAGCGTTGTCCACCGCGGCCGCGAGCGCGGCCTCCACGAAGTCTCCCGCACGAACGCGCACGCCGTCCAGGTCCACTTCCGACTGCACGCGCCAACCAGCAATCCTACACAGGTAGCCGTCGCGGATCATCTCCTCGACGCCCTTGCTGTAGGCGATTTCCTGAAAGACCTCGCCCAGGGCTCGACGGTCGCCGCGCCGCGGCGTGGCGGTAAAGCCCACCAACAGCTTGCGCGTATCGGCCCCCAGCAGCCCCAGATGCTCGAAGATTGCCCTGTAGGACGGCGCGACCGCGTGGTGGGCCTCGTCCACCACGACCAGGTAGAACTGCTCCGGATCGAGCGCGGCGAGCCTGCTGCCTCGCAGCGTCGGCACCGAGGCGATCACGATCTGCGCTCCGCCCGCCTCCCGGTCCGCCTGCTCGATACCCACGGACACCGACGGGCTCGTTGCGCGGAACTTGTGGGCGGCTTGCTCCAGAAGCTCTTGCCTGTGCGCCAAGACCAGCAAGCGCTTCTTCATCGCGAAGAATCGCGGGAACTGGGCGAAGATGACCGTCTTGCCGGTGCCCGTGGGCAGCGAGACCAGAAGCCTGCGTGCCCCGGCCTTGTAGCGTGCAGCCAGGCTCTGCAGGCACTCGCGTTGGTAGGGTCGCAGCTCCACGTCCCTGCCATGCCCCAGCCCGCACAAGCGGTCAATCCCGGCCCTGCCGACACCCCAGCCCCGCCCCCAACGGCCGCGACGAGGCCGCCGACGAATCCGTTGTTGTCCACGCGCTCGCAAGACGGCAGTGCGGCCCCGCACGACGCAGCAGATTGTCCATCAACGCGAACGGCCGGCGCCTTCCAGGACGTGCCCCCGCTCGCGCCACAACGAGCACATCTTTGCCGCCAAGCCGGAACACGGTTTTCTTGTGACTCTTTTTGGTGCCCGAGTACTCGCTCGGTGATACACCAGCCCGAACAAGTCCTTCG
Source organism: Myxococcales bacterium (assembly GCA_021847645.1). Classification (GTDB taxonomy): domain Bacteria; phylum Myxococcota_A; class Polyangia; order Polyangiales; family Polyangiaceae; genus JAJZQG01. The sequence goes on along the minus strand of JAJZQG010000179.1, from coordinate 15,227 downwards.
ATTTGGATGGCGCTACCTTCACCGCTGCAAGGAGTCGTCGCATGGCTTTTTCAACTCGTGGCATCGTTTCTCGCCTGGCGTTCCCTTCCCTGCTGCTCGCCGCGTTGGTCGCGGGCTGCGGCGGCAAGGCCGATCTCGTCTCGGACTCCACCACCACCGACGCCGGCGTCGGACAGGATTCCGGGTCCCAGAATGACGGCGCAGCTACCAACGACGGCAGCTCCGGGTCGGACGCTGTCACCACCTCCGACGGCGAGACGCCGGACTCGACCTCGCAGGTCGATGCGGGGCAGTGCCTGGTCTATCACCAGCCGTGCGACGTCAACGCCAACCAGTGCTGCGCACCGATGGAATGCCTCGACGGCCCCAACGGCGCAGCGTGCCGCGCTCCGCTGGACGGTGGCGTCACGTGCGGCGCCAACCATGCCGACTGCTCGAATCCGAACGTCGCTTGCTGCGCGGGCTTGGAATGCATCACCACACCCATGGGCGCGCAATGCACGTATCCGCCGCCGGATGGCGGCGTGCTGCCCGACAGCGGCACGTGTCTGCAGAATCACGCCGACTGCTCCAACGCCCCTAACCAGTGCTGCCCCGGGCTCGCCTGCCTGCAGGGCAGCAACGGCTCCATGCGGTGCCGCACGCAGTACGACGGCGGCACGGTGACCGACGGCGGCCTGTGCATTGGCCAGTGGCAGCCGTGCCCCAATCCGGGCGACGTGTGCTGCGCCGGACTGACGTGCCAGCAGACAGGTCCCGTGATGCTCTGCCGCTGAACGAGCCTCCGGCTGCCGGGCACGCGCTGCCTCCTTGCGCCTGCCCGGCCATTCACCCCCCACGCCTCACCGTCCAAACCCGCAGGCGGACGCCCGATGACTCGATGTCATGCGACGTCGACCGCTGGCGCTGTGGGGGATGGGGAGCGGCTACTTGTGGGCTTCGTCGGCCTGGGCCTGGTCGCTCGTCGTCTCGACGGACTCCTCGGCCTTCTTCTTCGCCGTCTTGTCGTAGGGCTCGAACGTGCGGATCGTGGGCGGAGGAGGATCCCCGAAGAGCGTCAGCAGGCACGCTTGCCATTGCTCGTCGGCGATCAGCTCCTGGTGCTGGGGGCTGCCCGGCTCGCCCGCGAACTTGTCCAGCTCCTCGTCGATCTCCTTGAGGCGCATGCGCGTGCGGACCACGTCGATCGATTCCTTGGTGGAGAACCGATCGGTCAGCAGCACCGCGTGATCGTCGGCGACCTCGACGAACCCCGGACCAACGGCGCACTGCGTGGTGTCCTGGCCCTTGCGGTAGCTCATCAGGCCGGTACGCAGCGCCGCCATCAGCGGCAGGTGCCCCGGCAGCACGCCGAACTCGCCCTGCACGCTCGGAGCCGCAAACTCGTCGACCAACTCGCCCAAAGCCATGCCCGTCGGTGTCACCACCTCGAGCCGGATCTTGCCGGTGGCGGAACGCAATTGCGGGGTCGCCATGATCAGTTCGCCCCTTCGGCGCGCATCTTCTCGGCCTTGGCCTTCACCTCGTCGATGTTGCCGCACATGTAGAACGCCTGCTCCGGAAGATCGTCGTACTTGCCGTCGACGATCTGCTCGAAGCCGTCGATGGTGTCCTTGAGCGGCACGAACTTGCCCGTGAAGCCCGTGAACTGCGCGGCGACGAAGAACGGCTGGCTCAGGAAGCGCTGCAGCTTTCGCGCTCGCGCCACCACCATCTTGTCGTCCTCGCTCAGCTCGTCCATGCCCAGAATCGCGATGATGTCCTGAAGGTCCTTGTACTTCTGGAGCGTCTGCTGCACGCGGCGCGCTACCGCGTAGTGACGGTCGCCCACCACGCGCGGATCGAGCATCGTCGAGGTCGAGTCGAGCGGGTCGACGGCGGGGTAGATGCCAAGCTCCGCGATCGAGCGCGAGAGCACCGTCGTGGCGTCCAGGTGCGCGAACGCGGTGGCCGGCGCCGGGTCCGTCAAGTCGTCGGCTGGCACGTAGATGGCCTGCACAGAGGTGATCGAGCCCTTGGTGGTGGAGGTGATGCGCTCCTGCAACTCGCCCATCTCGGTCGATAGCGTGGGCTGGTAACCGACGGCGCTCGGGATGCGGCCGAGCAGAGCGGACACCTCGGAGCCGGCCTGCGTGAAGCGGAAGATGTTGTCGACGAACAGCAGCACGTCCTGCCCTTCGACGTCGCGGAAGTACTCGGCGGCGGTCAGGGCGGAGAGGGCCACGCGCGCGCGGGCGCCAGGCGGCTCGTTCATCTGGCCGTAGATCAAGGCCGTCTTGGAGATGACCGACTCTCCGGACTCGAGCTTGGACTCGGTCATCTCCCAGTACAGGTCGTTGCCTTCGCGGGTGCGCTCGCCCACGCCGGCGAAGCACGACACGCCGCCGTGCGCCTTCGCGACGTTGTTGATGAGCTCCATGATGAGCACGGTCTTGCCGACGCCCGCGCCTCCGAACAGACCGATCTTGCCGCCCTTGCGGTAGGGCGCCAGCAGATCGACCACCTTGATGCCCGTCTCGAAGATCTCGATCTTCGTGGACTGATCCACGAACTTCGGCGGCTCGCGGTGGATCGGCAGGAAGTGCTTCGCATGCACCGGGCCCTTCTCGTCGACCGGCTTGCCCACCACGTTCAGAATGCGCCCCAAGCACTCCGGCCCCACCGGCATCACGATCGGTTGCCCCGTGTCCTTCACGGCCATCCCGCGCACCAGACCGTCCGTCGTGTCCATCGCGATCGCTCGCACCGTCGATTCGCCGAGGTGCTGCGCAACCTCCAGCACGAGGTTCTCCTCTTCATCCGAGATCGAGGGGTTCTTCAGCGTCAGGGCGTTGTAGATCGCAGGGAGCTTGCCCGGCGGAAACCCGACATCGACGCAGGGGCCGATGACCTGAAGTACCTTGCCAACAGCGTGGGTGGCCTGCTCTGCCATGGAATTCCTTGCCTCCGTTGGAGTGGAGTCGATGCAACGCGTTGCGGCGCGCGTCTACCATGATCCGCAGGACGTGCCAACCCTCGCTCGCGCTTGCTCGACGCCACGAGTCGACCACGGTCACCCAAGCAGTCACGATAGATCGGGCCCGTGCGCAAACGCCCCGAGGAACTGCCTCGATCCGCGCCGCATCCGCTCCCCGCCAAACTCGCGACGATCCCTCGCGCTCAGCCCAAATCCACCTTCAGCACCTGCGCCGCGCTCTTGGCAAACGCCGCCGCGTGCCCCCCCACCCATGCTCCCAGATGCTCCGTCGTCGTCCCCGAAGAAGCGTCGTGCACCTCTTCGCCCATCAGCATTCCCGCCTCCGAGTCCGCCGTCAGACTCAAGAACACCTTCGGACGATAGTTGCGCGCGTTGTATTCGTTGACGTCGACCAACGCCTCCGCCCACTTGTCGCGCAGCACCGGCAGGTCGATGGCCGAGGTGGCCACCACGCGCGGTCCCAGCACCTTGAGCGAAACATGGATCTTCGGCTTGCCCTCGGCCGTGAAGCTGACCGTCACCTCTTCTTCGCTCTCCTGCTTGTACTTCCACCCAAGCTCCTCGAGCGCGTCCATCAGCAACTCCACCGTCAGCGCGACCGTCTCCGCCATCGTCGTTCTCCTCTCGCCGTCCACGCCCCTAGGCCCTACGCCGCTGCAGTTCCTTCTCCACGCGTCCGATGAGCCACGCACGCCGCCCCTGCTCCGAGTCCGCTTGCTCCACCGATGCGTGCGCCGCGCGTTGGGGCTCCGGTGAACGCGCCGCGACCGCCGGCATCACCCCCAGCACCGCCTTCACCCGATCGCGCACGTCGGCCCCTCGCTCCGCGAGCGTCCCGTTGCCCGCGAGCTCGTCCAGGATCCGCTCGGCTGCCTGCAGGTGCTCCAGTTCGTCCTTCGCCTCGCGGCTCACCAGATAGCCGTTGAAGTGCGCAATCGCCAGCTCCGTCGCCAGCTCGGCGTCGTCCGAGTGTCGCGCGCACAGCGATGAGATCAGCTCCAGATCGCGCGCGAAGTACGCAGCCGCGTTGCCCAGGTCGCCCGCTTGCCGGTGCATTCGCCCGATGCCGTTCAAGCACGACGACAACGCGCGCGCACGCTCGTCGTCCCGGGGCCGCGCATCATGAAGCGCTTGCGCAAGCGGCAGCATCTGCTCGAGCACGGTCAGACACGTGCTCCACTGGCCAGACTGCTCCGCGATTTCCGCTTGCACGCCCAGCGACTCGAGCAGGGCCTCCTGCACCCTGCCGTCGCCGCCATGCGCCTTGTGCAACGCCTCCAGAATCGCCAACTCGTCCTTGAACAACGCCAGCGCGCGCTCCGCTTCACCCGCGGCCAGGGACATCGACCCGATGGTCCCGTGCACCGACGCGAGCCCCAACGCCGCTTCCACGTCCGACGGGTCCGCCTCCGCGCGACCACGCCACATTGCGATCCAGCGCTGCTCCGCCTCCCCGCGCGGCCAGAAGTGGTTCGACGGATCGCGCACGCATACGTAGGCGGCGTCCGGAATCGACAACCGCAGCCTGCCGCCGCATCGCTCGCATTCGATTCGACTCATGGGACGCGCACTGTCGACGTTTCCGCATCGGATCGCAAGAGGTGTGACGCGCGCGTGGCGACGGGCCCGTCCGCATGCCCTCCGAAGACTTGGCCCGGCTGCGGGCCAGTAGGCATGCTCGCCGACGGAGACAATCAGCGATGGCACTCAGAAAGTCCTACGAAGGTCCCGAACGCCGTATCCACCAGGTCTTCGTCACGCGCAATACCGAGTACCACGTGCGGCGAGGCGTCGTCGTCGGGGTGCGACCACGAGCGAGCGGTTCCCTTTGGATCAAGAACCACGGCGCCCTGAGCATGAAGCTCGAAGGCCACGTCAAGGTCGGCTCGCTTCTACCCCTGCCCGGCTCCCCCAAGCTCGGCACGCGCGCCTACTTCGCCGACCGCGAGGGCGACATCCTCACCAGCCCCGTCGTCGCCATCCTGCGCCCGCCCAAGAACGTCGTGTCCGAGTACCCCGCCGACCGCTGAAGCGTTCCGGCGGCGACTCCCGCCTCGGTCACAGCCTCAATCCGCACCCAACGCCCACCGTGTGCCTCACCGCCGCGCCCGTCAGAGCTCGCGTGTCCGCGCGCACGCTCACCGTCACCGTCACCGAACCCGTCAGGGCGCCCTGGACCACGTCGCCGATCAACTGGCCCACCGCACCGGGCACGTGCGCTCCCACCGCCGACTTCGCCAACGCCTGACACGGAATCGCTCCCGACATGTCCATGGCGATGCTCGCGTGATCGCCCTGCCGGTCGATCTGGCCGCCTCCCTCGAGCACGAACGCTCCGGCCCTCACCACCGAGTCGCTGAGCTTCACCTGCTTGCGCGAGCCGTCGATCGAGAACGCCGTGTCAAACGTCGTCTCGTTGCCGAACACGATGCCGTCGAGCTCGCGCGGATGCGGCGGAACCCACCCGCGAAGCGACAGGTGCACCGAGCCCGCGATCGCGCCGTGCGCGTCGGGCGCGAGCCCCAGCTTCGCCTGGCCCGAGACCATGGCGTCTGCGCTGATCGGCATCGTCACCCCCAGCGGACGTTGCACATCGGCCAGCCGCATCGGCTGCAGCGTCACCGTCGCCTCCTTGCCCTCGAGCCCACGCGGTACGTCCACCCGCACCAGCGCCTTGTCCGGATCGGGTTGGCCGAATCCGAGGGATGCGCTGAGCCGATCGGACGACCACGACGCGCCCACCGGTCCTGCTTTCACGTCGAGCACCGAGGCCAGCTGGGCGGTGAGACGCACGCCGTTGGCGCTCGGCGCAATCAACGCACCCTTGACCGTGAGCCACGGCGCGTCGGACGCATGCTCGCGCCAGTCCACATCGACCGCCTCGGCCACGACCGGGAACCGCAGCGCCTCGCCGTGCACCTTCGCAAACGTGGCGGCCTCGATCATCACGTCCGCTGCCGATCCCCGGATCGACACGGCGAGCCCGCTGACTTCCACACGCGTCGGCGAGAGCCCCAGAAGATCGACCGTGGCGCGCGCCAGCTTCGCGTGCACGCCGTCGACGCCCTGCAAGGACACGTCCGCATCACGAAGCCGAACCCATCCCCAGCCGGGATCCACATGCGTCACCACCAGGTCGACCCCACGAGCACGCGCGGCGCTCACGACAGCCCACCGCAGCACAGCGGGCAGCGAGAGGAGCAGGACCACGACCGCCAACAGCACGACCCCACCCGCCGCACCGACGGCCATCAGCAACCTGCGCCTCGGATGCCGCGTCCTGTTCGCCTGGTCCACGATTCCTCCGCGCCCAGCATGCCCCAACCGACGGCCCAGAGGCCAGCGCCGTGGACAGCCGCGCGGCGCGGACTACGACGCTCCGGGCTCCCGCCGCGTCACATAGAAGAAGTCGCGCGGCATCGGCGTTCGCACATAATCCCCCGGCAGGAACGAGAAGCCACTGCACAGCGGCGTGCCCGCCACCACTTCCTTGCCGCCAGCCTTGTGCTCGAAGAACACGAAGCGCGGAAATACGTGGTTGACGTCCAGCTGCGCGACATCGACGGCGCCTGCCGCCATCATCCCGTCCGCCAGCGACCGCGCCGTCAACGAGTCGCCCATGCCGAAGTACAGCACCTTGCCGTCCGGGCTCAGCCCCAGGGCGGATCGGCGAATCACGGTCTTTCCCCCCACCACGGCCCCCCAGTTGGTGGAGTACATGTTGTCCAACTCCTTGTGGCGAACCCCCTTGGCCGCGAGACACTCGGGGGTCTGGCGGAACGCGGCCATCTGCTCTTGCGTCGACGAAAGCTCCGGCCACGGCCCGATCGCCACGTGGCCGTCGCGGTAGATCGCCACCGTGCACGAGGCTTGCTGCGGCGGCAACAGCGTGTGACCGTCCACCATCATTCCGTAGTGCCCGTGGATCGTCTGAAATCCGCCGTTGAACGCCGCGAGCAACGCGTCCAGATCCGAGGGCGCCACCTTGCCCGGCCGCTTGTCCTCAGGCAACGTCGGGTCGCGCGGCTCTACCGTGCCCGGCACCTCGTGCAACGAGATCTGCGCCAGATCCATCGCCACCACCGCGAGCACCGTGTACGAACGCTGACGGTCGGGATGCACCATCGTCTTGACCATGATCGGCGCACCGTCGGCCCGCGTCATGCCGGCTGCCGATACCCACAGCCCATCGACCGAGGTCGCTACACCCGGAAACAGGATACGCGCCGGCCCGGGAGGAAAGTACGCCGCGCCGTTGCCCTCGCCCGCTGCGCTCGACACCGGCTCTGGCGCCGCCGCCGTGCCCGTCGCCCAGTAGGTGCGAGGCGCGTCGTGACCATGCCGCCACTGGTCCCAGCAGTCTTGCAGCCCATAGGCCTCGTCCTCCGCCCAGGCCACGACCCGCGGACCGAACACCGCACGCGCACCGTCCGCCAACGCAGGCCCCAGCCACGGCACGTGGTGGATCGCAAACCAGCCCACCAGCAGCCCGCCCACGGCCGCCATCGGCGCCCCGACCAGCGCCCGTTGGCCCCTACGCGAGAATCGCTTGATACCAGCCGGCCGGTTCATCTTAGGGAACATCGTTGGGCAGCTTGCGCACCATCACCGTACCGGCCTCGCCCGCGTCCATCCCCATCGAGCAGCCCTGGACCGAAAGCTCCACGTCGCGCCCTTCGGTCGCGGCCCGACGCACCTCCACGTGAACGCTCGGCAGCAGCCCGGCGTCCGTGAGCCGCGCACGCACTTCCGACGGTGCCGTCAACCGCACGATCACCCCGCTGTCGCCCGGCCGAAGCGCGCTGAGCGGAACGACGTTGTCCTCGAGCGCCCCGCAGCCTTCGCCCGTGATCGAGAGAGGCGCGTTGGCGCACCGCGACGGCCTGACGGAGGGGTCGGGCAGGACGTTGGTGCAGCAATTGCGGAATCCATCGCGGATGCTCGCTCCCGCATGGGGACAGGAGCAGACGAACTGATAGAACGTGGCGAGACGCTCGAGCGTCTCGGCGCTGACGTGATGCTCGATCGCACAGGCGTCTGCTTCGGCGCATTCCGGAGAGACCAGAAGGACGTCGTGCAGGAATCGCTCGAGGAACTCATGACGCCGCAAGACGCGGCGCGCCAACTCGGCGCCGCGGTCCGTCAACTCCACGAACTCGTGGGCCTCGTGCAGCACGTAGCCGTCCCGCGCCAGCCGCGACAAGGCGTTGGATACGCTTGCGTTCGAGACCTTCTTGCGCGCGGCGATGTCGCGCACCCGGGCCACCCGCTTCTCCTGCTGCAGCTGAAGGATGATCTCGAGGTAGTCCTCCAGGCTCTCGGACAACGTGCCCACTGTCGCTGAAACCTCGACTCGGCCCTTTGTCCGGTTAGTCACGACTAACGATTATAGCCGGCCCAGGACGTGGTCAAGCCCAAAAGTGGCTCCCGCACCCGCGTCCGCGATCCGCCTCACCCGACCAATCGCCCTTTGACCCGGCTCGCCTCAGGTCGTATTCGATCCCTCGCCCCCATGCAACGAGCCCACGTGACGGCCCTGCTTCGAAAGCACGCCGTGCCCCGCCCTTCCGCCGCCTGGACCCTCGTCCTGACCGCTTCCTTCGTAATCCTCGTCGCGACTTGGTTCACCCGCCTGTATCACGGCAACGTGGTGGACGATGCCTACATCTCGTTCCAGTACGCGAAGAACTGGTCGCTCGGGCGCGGATTGGTCTTCAATCCCGGCGAGCGAGTCGAGGGCTACACGAACTTCCTGTGGGTCGCGCTGCTCACGCCGCTCTATCCCCTGACCAGGGCGCTGCATTGGGACTTCACGCTCGCAGCCATCCACCTCAACATCTTCCTGGCCGTGCTGGACCTGGGCCTCGTGTACCTGATAGCCAGCAAGCTCTTCCGCCGGGACGCCTTGGCCGTGTCCGTGCCCCTGGTGCTGCTCGCGCTCGACAACTCCTACCTCGGCTACGCGATGAGCGCCCTGGAGAACCACCTGGTCATCGCGTGTTCGCTCGGCGCCATCGTCGTCTGGCAAGCTCGTCCCCGACGCGTCTGGCTCTGGACCGGCTTGCTGCTCGCCCTGCTGAACATGGCCCGCCCCGACGCCGTGCTGGCCGTCGCGGCGTTCGCGATCTCGGGGCTGACCGCCATCGCTTGGCGCGACAACGCCTTCGCTCCGGAGCGCCGGTCCGCCACCGCTGCGAGGCTCTTCGCCACCCTGGGCGTCTACCTGCTGCTGTACGGCGCCTATTTCCTGTGGCGCTGGCACTACTACGGATACCTGTTCCCCAATACCTTCTACCTCAAGGTCGGCGACACGTTCGACGCCGTGCAGCGGGGGATCGGGTACACGCTCTCCTTCCTCGAGATTCGCTACTACCTGCCCCTGCTGCCGCTGCTGGCCCTGCCCGGCATCCGCAACTCGACCGTCCGCTGGCTGCTGCTCATCTGCCTGCTGCATTTCCCGTACGTGATATACGTCGGCGGCGACTTCTACTCGGGTCATCGGTTCTACGTCGCCATCCTCCCGGTGCTCTACCTGCTGATCGGCTGGGTGGTCTACCGGCTGCGGGAGCGGATTGCCCCGGTTCGTCCCATGGCATTCGTGCGGCGCCACACGCCGTTGGCCGCAGCGTTGGTCGGCCTGTTGTCCGGCGCCACCGCCTGGCTGCTGTTCCTGTTCATGCTGCGGGGGTTCCAGACCGGGCCCTACACCAACGAGATCCTGATGTTCGGCGACATGGTCGACAACAACGTGCGCTACATGAAATGGCTCCGCACCTTCGCCGCCCCCAACGCTTCGATGGCCCTGGGCGACATCGGCGCTGCCGGATTCTTCGCCGATGTCAAGGTCGTCGACATCTACGGCGTGGTGGACCCCGTTCTCGCGCACAAGAGGATCAGGGGCTTCGGCAGGGGCAAGCCGGGCCACGAGAAGGTCGCCTCGCGCGACGAGGTCATGGCGCGCAATCCCACGTACGTGAAGTGGGGATTCGTTCCGGGCGACCTGCAGCCCTACGGCTACTACATCTTCACGGAGTTTCCGCGCGGGTTCCGTGTCGACGGCCTCTGGGTACGCGAGGACCTGGGCGCAGGCTACTACCTGCAGGACGCGGCCGAGCACTTCATCGAGCCCGGGCTCCGCGATTGGGAACGCTCGGGCAGCGCATTCGTCAACGCACCCACCACCCATCCGGTCCGGGGCCAACTCGGCGTCTTCGGCCAGATAGGCAGCTACATCGACACGTTCACGGCGGCCGAGGGCGATCGGGCGACCGGACGGATGCTCTCCCCGAGCTTCCCGCTGCTGGGCGATCTGATGCTGCTGCGCGTGGGCGGCGGGCGCGATCCGGAGCGGCTGCGCGTCTCGTTGCTCATCGACGGCCAGCGGGTCTTCAACGCGACCGGCCACGACCACGAGGTGCTGGGACGGCGCGTCTGGCGCATCGAGCCTTACAAGGGCCGTTCGGCGCAGCTCGAGATCGTGGACGAGGCCACGGGCAGGTGGGGGCATATCCTCGTCGACGAAGTCGTGCAATGGGTCAAGAGCAGGTAGGTGACGACGTTGGCAACGGACACTTCTATTTCCCGGGCGCGAACGGCGGCGATCCGCACTTGCGTGGCATTGTCCGCCCTCGTCGTCGCGCTGCCGACAGCGACGGCGCGCGCCCAGCAGGGCGGCCCGATGCAGATTGCCTCGCCGCCCGAGTCCCCACCGCCGCCGTCGCATCGCGAGAGCTGGAGGCGGAGCTTCGACGTGGTCCACGAAGCCGGCGCGAGCGGTGTGCGAGTGTCCCGCGTGATGCTCGACGGCAGCGACGACGACAGCTCGGGGAGCGGTTGGGGGGCCGAGTTCGCGGGAGAGTCGGAGAGCTACGGCATAGTGGGGTTGTACACCGCGCGAGAGGCCGGATTCGGCTACATCGGCGGCGGCGCAGCGGGATTCGAGGGCGGAGTCGGCCTGGACCTGGCCTGGGGCGTGAGGATTCCGGCGGGCCGCTACCACGGCCCCTTCTTCCGCGCCGGCGTGCGCGGCTGGCTGCTCGGGAACGACGCGCTCTATTCGTCGTTCCTCGAGCTGCCGCAGATGCAGCTCGGATACCAGCTGCTGACCTCATCGAGCGTGCTGGAGCTGGGGTGGCGCGCAGGTCCCGTGCTCGCGGGCCGCTACAATACCGGCCAGCAGGCCTATCGCAAGCTCGGCAAGTCCTTCGAGGTCGGCGGCTACGCGGCGCTTCATGCCAGGCCGGTACACTTCGACTTCGGCCTCACCCGCGTGCTCGAGAACGAGCATGAGGGCCCGCTGAACATGCTGGAAGGCAAGCTCTGCGGGGATGCATCCATGGTCCGCTTCTGCACCGATGGGCGCTACTACCAGGGCCGCGAGAGGCTCGGAGGCGGCTGGGCTCCGCTCGGGCACGAGACGCAGGCGTTCTACGGGGGGCTGACGATCGGGCTGAGCCACGAAACGTGGGACGCTTTCGAGCCGGACTGAGCCGGCGGCCTCCTCACTCCCAGCGGCGCAGCATGTTGGGAACCGCCGCGGCCATCCGGTGCAGCTTGCCGCCGTTGGCGTCGATGAGCGCGTGCAGCAACTCGCGCAGCCGCTCGTTGTACGGATACCACCACAGCTCGCGCGCCGAGTTGGCGTCGACCAGCACGAACTTGGGGTGCGTCATCTCGTGCAGGATATGGGGCGAGTTGGTCACGCCGTAGCCGGTACCCTTCACGCCGCCCCATGGCGCCTGGGGCATCGCGGCCGTGAAGCTCGCGTTGTTGACCATAGCGACCCCCACGTTCAGCCGGGAGCAAAGCCGCTCCCCGGCCTCCAGATCGCGCGTCCAGACGCCGGCGGTCAGACCGTAGTTCACGCTATTGCAGAGTCTCACCGCCTCGTCCGCGTCGTCGACCACCACCACCGGCAACGTGGGCCCGAACGTCTCTTCCTCGATGGCCAGGCCTTCGTGCTTGGGGACCTCGAACACCGTGGGCTCGAAGTAGTAGCCCGTGCCGGTGCGCTTGCCCCCGCACAGCACCTTGGCGCCACGCTTGACGGCATCAGCCACGTGCGCCTCGACCGTGCGAAGCTGCGCCTCGCTGCGCAGCGGGCCTACGTCCTTGCCCAGACGCAGCTTGAGCGTCTCCTCGACGATGCGCGACAGGAGCAGCGGGGCGATATCCCGGTGCACCAGCAGCCGCTCGATCGAGGCGCAGTTCTGTCCCGCGTTGGTGAACGCGCCCCACACGATACCGTGGACCGTGCGCTCCAGATCGCAATCGGGCAGCACGATGGCCGCGTCGACACCGCTCAGCTCCCAGGCGCTCGAGATCATCTGGTCGGCGCACTGGTGCGCCAGGGCGCGTCCGGTGGACGTGCTGCCGATGAACTGCAGGCGGTCGGCGTGGCGCACCACGGACTGGATGACGGAGCGGCCTCCCTGCGCAGTGGCGAAGACGCCGGCGGGCAGGTTCTCCTCGAAGATTTCGCCGAGGCACTGGCCTGTCAGCGCGGCCTCCTTGGACGGCTTGAACAGGACGCAATTGCCGGCGAGCAGGGCGGGCACGATGGCGCGCATGGGCAGCGCTATGGGGTAGTTCCAGGAGGAGACCACGGCGACCGTTCCGAGGGGCTCGAATACGGTGTAGCCGCGCTTGCGAGGGTAGTTGATCGGGTTGATCGACGCGGGCTGCGGCGCGAGCTCCGCAGGCGCTATCTTGCAGAAGTAGCTGATGAGATCGAGGTTCGCCAGGATGCCCGCGGTCAGCACCTCGGCTTCGGGTTTGCCCGTCTCGCTGCAGGCGTGGTCGATCAGCTCATGCCGACGCTGGTAGAACGCGCGGCGAATCCGGCGCAGGTACACGGCGCGCTCGGCCACGCCCAGCGCCCGCCAGGAGCCCCAGGCTGCCTTGGCAGCCGCGCCCATGCGATCGACCACCTCGACCGGCGTCTCCTGCATCGTCGTGATCACGGTTGCTGTGCGGGGATCGCGAATCTCGAAGCTCGCCATAGACGGCACCTCCTGCTCGGCTCGGGCCTCGCAGGCTACTCCCGCAACGAGGCGAATGCACCCCGATTCTCAACGCACTGCGACAGGAAGTCCCCAGGCCTGGGCAACCGCGTCGAGCACGTCCTGCGGCATCTGCGCCAGCACCGGACGGCGCTCCAACGACAGCCACGCAAGGATATCGCCCAGCGCCGGCCGCGGCATCGCCACGCAGCCCTGCGTCGGTACGCCCTGCTTGCTCCAGACGTGCAGGAACACGCACGAACCGGCTCCCCGCTGCACCGGGTCCGTGTTGTGCAACACGAACACCATCAGATCGAAAATCACCTCGCGCGGCGCCATCCCCGCAGGGGTCGGCGAGATCATGCCGCCCGTCGGTACGAAGGTGTTGTACGCGTCCGACGCCGGGTTATCCATGCACCGCCACGCCGAGCCCGAGTGCTGGAAGGGCCACGTGGTCCCGGGCGGAGGCTCCGTTGCGTATCCCCTGGCCTCTCCCAGATCGAAGACGCCCGCCGGCGATCGCTGATCGTGCTCCGCCTTGACCGGACCGGGTTGGTCGTCGGGGTGAAGCCCCCTGCCCCATCCCATGCCGTGACGGCCAAGCATCACCTCGGTCGGCTCTCCCACGGGTACCCAGGGTGCGCGGGCACAGCGCCGCTCGTATCGCTGCAACCTTCCCTCGAAGTCCTTCCACGATCCCGAGGTGACCAGCAGCAGTTGCGTGGTATTCGTCGGCACGACCTGGCAAGTCCCCTCGACCGGATCGGCGCACACGTCGTCGTCCGCCGAGGGAGCAGCGGTTGGCGCGAGGGGAACGGAAATGGCGGAACTCGGGGGTTCGGCCGGAGGCGACGGTTCCGGGTCCTGAGCTTGGCTCGCGCAGGAAACCACCTGGCCAAGCGCCAGGCTCGTCGCGGCCACGACGGCGACCAGCAGTGCGGCGCCCAATGCCTTTCGGGGGGTGGTCGAGTCGGAGCGGGTCACGTCACGACAGCCGAACCACGATGAGAGCAGCGCGTCAAGTTCTCGGGCGGGCCAGCGTCACGACCTGCTCGCCGCGTGCAGCGCACACCGCGTGTCGATGGTCGGCCGGAATGTCGACATGGCGCAGGTGTTCGAGGATCGAGCGGACGCGAAGAGTGCGCGGCGTCCGAATCCGGCACACGGGCGCAACGACGGTGTCGAGGCGGAGGCCGAGGTGTGACGCGGATTGGCTAGATGCGAGATCGGGTGGGGATGACGAGACGCTGCGAGGCATTCGACACCGCGCTGGAGACAGACCGCGCCTAGGTTTGGCTTGTCCCAGGACGCGGGCGCACGAGCCGGTCCACGATCTGGACGACAGCTTCAAGGAGCGCGCGACCGTGTCATTGACCGTGCTCGCGCAGGCCGCTAACCTCGTGATCCGAGGCACGCGCTTGGCGCGAGTGCATTTCTGTTGATGAATGGCAACCCAACCGACCAGAGCGAGGCACTCCAGCGTTGGATGGAGCGGACGTCTGACGGCCTGATCCTGTTCGATCGGAGCGGGCGTTGCGAAGACGCGGATGAGCGCGCGTGCGAGATCGTCGGCAAGCACCGCGCGGAGCTGGTGGGACGCGCCGCGGGCGTGCTGCTGCCGCCGGTTTCCGACGTGCAGGGCGACGCGGTCGCATGTGTCGTGCGTCGCGACGATGGCAAGGAGGTTGTGGTCGAAGTCAGGGTGGGTGTCAGGCCAGGGGGCGGCTGGGCGGTGGTGGTGCGGGACGGGCGGGCGCCCATGCTGGCGCGCCGGCGCGAGGCGCGGCGACTTCGCGCGCTCACGGCGCTGAGCGAGGCGAGCGCGGCGGTGCTGCACGCGGCCGACGAGTCCAGGATGCTCGAGGAACTCTGCGCGGTGATCGTGCAGACGTGCGGCTACCGCATGGCCTGGGTCGGGCTGGCGCAGAGCGACGAAGAAAAGCACGTGCGCGTGGCGGCGAGCGCCGGGCGTGAAGACGGATACCTGGCGACCGCGGACATCCGCTGGTCCGACGCGGATCGGGGCCGCGGCCCCACGGGGGAGTGCATTCGCACTGGCAAGGCGAGCGTTGCGCGCAGGATCGAAGAAGAGGACCGGTTCGCGCCGTGGCGCGGAGACGCAACGCAGCGCGGCTACCTGTGATGATCCCCAAGATCTTGCCGCGTAATTCCGCAAGCGGATGAGGGGCCGGAGCGCCAGATGGGCCCGGTACCGAAAGGCTATCGCGTGACGCGGGGCTTGGCAAGCC
>JAJZQG010000178.1 GCA_021847645.1 Myxococcales bacterium | reverse complement strand
TCTGAGCCGAAAATTATGCGCATGCCTCGCTGTGGTAGTGCTTCAAATCCAGGCACAGACAAGCTCGTTCGCGCATAACGACCACCAGCGCATAATGCAAGTTATGCGTCACGAAGCATAACTTGCAGTCCCAGACGCTGTGGTTCAGGCTCTCGATGTCATCCATGTGAACTCCTTGCATGTGCCTTGGCCGGCTCACGCCTGGAGTTCACCGGATGACTTCCGGAAATGTCAAACTACGGAGGCCTCCCCGGCAGTGCCGGGGGATCTCCCACTTACGTTAGCGAGTCACGACCAACGACGGGCAGCACGGATAATGGCACGGCGATGGCTGTCAGCGTCCGCTCGCCCAACCGAGCACAGCCCAGCCTGGGTGCGGCCTCGACGCGGTGCCCGCGAATGCAAGGCTTCGCGAGCTATTGGCGACGCGAGATCGAGACGACCGTGCTTCGCGAGCGGCACGCGGTCGGACTCGATGGTGTCGACAGCCGCGGCCTCCCCCAGCCGCGTTTGCCGCGCGATCACGACCGTCGCCACGCGCTTCGCTGCCAGCGTGGACCGGCGCCCGGACCGGCAGGAGGAGACAGAATCCACCGACGCGCCAGCACCGCAATGGACAGGCTGACCGCCGCCGCCGCCAGCGCGGCCACCAGGCCCTGCACCGGCAGGGGATCGAACCGGAACAGCTCCCTGAGGGGCGGGATCGTGAGGCTGGCCAGCACGAACAGCAGAGCGCCGGTCGTGACATAGGCCTCGGGACGGTTGGGTATCCGCAGCGTGTCGAGCAGCGACCGCGTGGAGGCGCGGCTGACGAAGATCAGGCCCAGATTGCACAGGACCATGGTGGTGAATACCGCCGCGCGGGCCTCGTTGTCGCCCAGCACGCCGCGCGCCCATACCAGCAGCGCCAGCTCCAGCGCCAGCTCCGCGCCGCCCTGCACCAGCCCGGTCACCAGCGCCCTCGCCCCGAACAGCGGCTCGTTCAACGACCGGGGCGGCGACTGCATCACATCGCGCTCGTCTTCGTCCGCCTCGAAGACGATAGTGCACGCCGGGTCGATAATCAGCTCCAGGAACACCACGTGAATCGGCAGCAGCACCAACGGCCAGCCCAGAAACACGGGCACCAGCGACAGCCCGGCGATCGGGATGTGCACCACGAAGATGTAGAGCATCGCCCGCTTGAGGTTGGCGAAGATGCGACGGCCCGTGCGAATGCCCTTGACGATGGACTCGAACGCATCGTCGAGCAGCACGATGGCAGCGGCCTCCCGGGCCACGTCCGTGCCTCTGCCTCCCATCGCGATGCCGATGTGCGCCGCTTTGAGCGCCGGGGCGTCGTTGACACCGTCGCCGGTCATCGCCGTGACTTCTCCGTTGCGCTGCAGCGCCTGCACCAGGCGCAGCTTCTGCTCGGGGACCATGCGGGCAAATAGGTTGGCGTCCGCGATCCGTCGCGTGACCTGCTCTTGGGGCAGGCTGTCGAGCTCCGGACCGGTGATGACATGTTCGGCGCCCGGCAACCCGAGCTGGCGGGCCACACTCATGGCCGTGCCCGGGTAGTCGCCGGTAATCATGATGACGCGGATGCCCGCTCTCCTGCACTCGGCGACGGCCTCGGGCACGCCCGGCCGCACCGGGTCGGCCAGGGCCAGCAGTCCCAGGAATTGAAATGCGAAGTCATGCTGCTGGCTCGGAAAGGACTGCCCGTCGCGGAACGAGGCGCGCGCTACCCCCAACACGCGACGGCCCTTGTCGGCCAGGGCCACGATGGCCCGATCCATGCCGCGACGCCGCTGCTCGTCCATGTGGCAGAGATCCGCGATAGCCTCCGGGGCGCCCTTGGAGGCAATGACATATTCGCTGCAGTCGGGCGAGCGCCACACGCGCGAGACCGCGAGCAGCTCGCGCGACAGGGGATACTCCCGCAGTAGCTGCCAATCGCGGTGCAGGTGCTCGGTGCCGGCCAGGGTTCGCTCGCCCAGCTCGAGCATTGCCTTTTCCATCGGGTCGAACGGGTCGGCGGGGCTCGCCAGAATCGCATATTCGACAACGTCGTGGAACGCCTCGGGCAGCGAGCCGCCCTGGGGATCGATGGGGTGGATCTGGCCGTCCGCCGCCAGCTCCGCCACGGACATGCGATTGAGCGTCAGCGTGCCTGTCTTGTCCACGCACAGGGCGGTGACCGCGCCGAGGGTCTCGACGGCGGGAATTCGCCGGGTCAGCACGTTGTGGCGGGACAGTCGCCAGGCGCCGAGGGCCAGGAAGATGGTGAGCACCACGGGGAACTCTTCGGGGAGCATGGCCATGCCCAGGGTCAGGCCGGCCAGCAACCCCCCGAGCCAATCGCTTCTTGCGAATCCGAACACCAGGACGACGGCGCAACACAGTCCGACGCCGATGGCGGCGAAGAGCGTGACCAAGCGGGCGGTCTGGCGCTGCAGCGGTGTCTTCTCGCCCTTGAGCTCGGTCAGGGCCTTGCCGATCCGGCCCATTTCGGTGCGGGGACCGGTCGCGTACACCTCGCCGATGGCTTGGCCCTGGACCACGAGCGTACCGGAGAACACGAAGGGGGTACCCTCGCCGCCGGGGGGCTGCGGTGCCGTGTCCTGGCACGTCGGGGTCTTCATGACCGGGACGGACTCCCCTGTAAGCAGGGACTCGTCGACCGCGAGGCTGGTGCAATCGCGCACGAGCGCGTCGGCGGGAACGCGGTCTCCCTCGGACAGAAGAAGGATATCGCCGCGCACGACCTGGCTGCCGGGGATCCGCTGCTTTCGTCCGTCGCGCAGGACCAGCGCACGGGGGCTCGACAAGTCCCGCAAGGCTTCCAGGGCGCGTTCGGTCTTTCTCTCCTGCAGGAACGTGATGGTCGCCACGACGAACACGAACCCCAACAGGAGGAGCGCTTCCTTGAGGTCACCCAGCACCAGGTACAGCGAGCCGCACGCGATCAGGAGCATGAACATGGGCTCCTTGATCACCTCCAGGGCGATGTGCGCGGGCCCCTTCCTCTTGCCCGAGGGAAGTTCGTTGGCGCCCTCTTCCGCAAGACGTCGCGCAGCCTCTGCATCCGTCAGGCCGTCGAACATGGTGCGTCTCCCCCGGCTGCGGCGCAATGCCAGCCAATCCAATATAGCGCGGCGCAGCGCGCCTGTCCTGGTTCCCAGGGCGAGCAAATCGCACGCATCGTGCGCACCTTGGGGAGGCGGGCCGGTGCCTTTCCGCGAGCGGCGTGGTGCGCTCGGGGGCGCCCCGACCGGACTGCCCACCGGAGCGTCATGAAGATGCGACAGTTGCCCGATCGAGCCGCGATGACCACGCTCCCGGAAGCCGGAGCCTCCCAGCCCGGCCACCGAAGCGGATGGCTCCAGGCCGTCTGGCCGCGGAGCCTGGTCACGCTCGGCATCCTCGTACTCGCCTTGGCGTTGGGATGGACGGCGCGATCGCCTGGCTGGCACGAACGCGGCCGGGGTCCTGCGCCTGCAGCGCAGAGCCAGGCTTCGGCGCCGGGCGCCCCGGAGCCCAAGGCGCGCCACGCATCGCTGGAAGAGTTCGACGAGGCTGGGACCCTGGCGCTGCTCGACGAGATCCGAGCCGTCGCGGGCGTGTGCACGGCAGGGCTCGGCGCGGGGCCGGTGACCGTGCGGGTCACGTTCCACCCGAGCGGCGAAGCGGCCAACGTGGATGTCCAGGAGCGTGCGCGGATAGACGACGCGACCGGGGATTGCCTGAACAAGGTATTCGGCCTGGCGCGGGTTCACCCGTTTTGGGGGCCGCCGCGTACGGTCGTGCGAACGTGGCAGATGCCGTAGCGCCCCGATGAACGTTGGATGCGGGGGACGCTTCGGAGGTAGGGGGATGGGGCAATTCTGCACCCGACATCCCCCGCCTTGACACCACGGCGCAACACCCACAAGCTGGCCGACGTTCTCGGGAGTCCCTTCTCCCCAGGAGGCTTGCTCTGGCCCTGCCTGCCCCTACCGCCGCTTTTGCCCAGGACGCGGTTACGGGCGTTTCCCTCGTCAACCACGCCACGTTCCACAACGTGGGTATCTCGGGGGCCATCTCCGGCGACAACGACAACAACGCCGCCGCCGCGCTGAAGGTCGATGTCGACGGAGCCGGCTTCCAGCCCGCACACCGCCTCTCCCGCACCGCCTCCGACCGCTTCGTGGGCAGCGCGTTCTCCCTGCCCGACGGCAAGCCCTACCAGGTCCGCGTGGTATCCGTTCACGGGCTGAGTCCATCAGCTCCACGCCGCACAGTGTCCGTCCTTTCTGCGTGGCAGCTTGAGAATGGGCTGTCCATGTGAGGCCAGACGTGCGTAGGACAGGTCGCCAAGGAGGAACTAGGAACACCGGAACGCTCCCAGACCAAGACGCTCGTCCAAAACGCAAGGCTGCTCTTCATGCCTGCAGGCGGCCGAAGAACACGAGTTCACAACTGCTCGGAATCCCGTTCCCAATCCTTGGCCCGATACCTGCTTTACTGTCGGGCACCACGTCGGACGTTGCCCAGCAGTTTCGGGTCCCTGACGTTGGCATCTATCCAACGCCCGCGAACATAGCCCCCCTATCGCGGGCGTTGACCCTCTTTCCAGCGCCTGGTGGATGTGCCCCCCCTCCCCGCCAGGCGCTGTTTTTTTGTCCACGTCCCCCGGCAGAGAGCCTGAGGCCTGCCGAGTCGGCATGCCCAAAGCGCCCTTGGACGACTCTGATCAGATTCCCCTCTCCCGTGGCCCCTCTCCCACGGGAGAGTCCAGCTAGGCAGCAAGCGCAATGCCCCCAGGCACCGCCAGCGCGAGCTTCCGGCCCGGCACGCCGTTCACTCCGCCGGGACCGTGTCCAGCGACACATCGTTCGAAGGCACGACGTCTTCGGACTGCTGATCCGACAGCTGAGCGTCGAAGACGACCGACGAATCCTTCGCGCCGTCGGAGGCGTCGGCGGTGCCGTCCTGCGCGTCGGCGTCGCCCGTCTGGCCGCCGCCGGTCCGGACGTCACCGCCGCAAGCCTGCACCAGCGCGGCAATCCCGGCAGCAGCCGCGGCGCCGACGATCATGGCGGCCAGGGAGCCCCACCGAGCCACGGAACGGACCACTGCCATCGCCTCACTTCCTTTCCACGCGCGATGCTACGCCTCGGGCACGCAGATCACAACCCCGCGCGCGACCGCAGCAGCTCGGCCTTGGGATTGCGGTATCGCTCGTAGAACTGACGGTAGAAGCTATGGCGGTGGTGGCGCTTGAACAGCTCCGTATAGAACCGCGGGGCCCGCAACTCGACCAGCCGGTCCAGATGACGCCGCACTCCGGGGTTCGCTACCGCAATGCCGAACAGCCGCTGCAGGTTCTCGATGCGACGACGATCACCCGGCACGTGCTCGCGCATCTGGCACGTCGAGTAGTAGTTGGTATCGAGCCGGTCGAAGTCGCCGTGAAAGTGGCCTTCGTCGATCGCTCGCCGCGCCAGGACCGTGCGCGGATAAGGCTGGAATACGGTCGCCATGGCGTACTCGACGCGAGCCTCGATATTCAAGTCGACGGTGCTGCGGGCCATCTCGTAGGTCTCGCCCGGCAGCCCCACCATGTTGAACGACATCACGGCAATACCGGCGTCGTGCAGGTGGCGGCAGGCCTCCAGGATCATGTCCCGGGAGACATTGCGCTCGAGCACGTCGTTGCGCAGCCGGTCGTCGCCGCACTCGATACCCATGCCCACGCCCGTGCAGCCGCCGAGCGCCAGGATGCGCGCCAGCGAAGCGTCGACCAGGTTCGGCCTGACCTTGCAGTAGAACGGCAGCCGGATGTCGCGGGCGAGCAGGTAGCACAGCTCCTTGACCCAGGCCTTGGATACGACGAAGTTGGCGTCGAGGAACCACACGAGCTTCATGGGCCAGCGGCGGCCGACCTGCCGAATCTCCTCGACGACGGCCTCGGGGCTGCGCACGCGCACGGCCTTGGTGCGCCCGCGGTACATGTCATTGAGCGTGCGGTTGAAGCAGTACGTGCAGCGATAGGGACATCCTCGGGAGGCCAGAAAGGGCTTGACCGGGAAGGTGCGGTGGAACCGGCTTGCGTTGTAGTACAGCTCGCGGTCGGGAATCGGCAGACGATCGAGCTGCTGCTCCGGGGGGCGAAGCGTGCCGACGATCACCTTGCCGTCGAGCTTGTAGCGGGCGCCGTCCACCACCCGGCCGTCCCTGGCCGCGATGGCTTCCAGCAGGTCGGGCGCGGTGCTCTCTCCCTCGCCGATCACGATCGCATCGATCGCCGGCTCGTCGATCACTTCGGGGAAGAACGTGGGATGAGGCCCGCCCATGAGGGTCGTGATTTCGGGCCATGCGCGCTTGGCCGCCCGGGCCCAGGCGAGATAGATGCGATGCAGTCCGGTCGTCACGCTGAAGGCCAGGACGTCCGGGCGATGGCGGCGGAGCTCGACCAGCACGGGCTCGATGCGCTCGGCTTCGATGAGCGTCACGTCGTGCCCAGCGCGGCGCAGGGCCGCGGAGACGTACATGATCCCGAAGCTCGCGACTTCGCCAGTGCTCATGGAGGCGATGGCGACTCGCATGGATCGTCAGGGCCTATGGGGCAAAGCGCGGTGAGCGCTCGACGGCGGGCGCGGTGGCCGAGGCGGACGCCCGCTGGCGCTGAGCGTCGGTGGCGCCACGCCGAAGGGAAGCGCGGACAGGGCGCCGGCAGACTGCAAGAGGGCCCAGACCGCGCTCGGGATGCCGGGCGGTGCGGAGCCCCCCAAAGGGACGCCGGGCAGAGGATAGGGGACAGGAGGCGGCGGCGGTGTGGCCGCGGAGGTCGGTTGGGCGCTCTGCGCACCAGCGGGTTCGGGCCCGGGTTCGGGCGCGCGGGATTCAGGGATGACCGCCCCCGGCTCGTAGTGACAGCGCATCCCCTGCCAGCGCAAGCCGCCTTTCGGGGCCGGCATGAAGAGCCACGAGCGATCCATGGCCGACGCATTGAGCAGTGCGGCTACGTGGGAGTAGCTGCCGGGCGACGGAATCGTGTCCAAGGTCGACGTGCACGTCCCACCCTTGGGGCCGTACATAATCGCGTAGTCGGTCAGCAGCACGTACAGGGCTCCGCCCTTGCCATGCACGATCACCGGGTGCCGCGTGCCGAGCTGCGGGGGGACCACCGAACGGACTGCGCTCTTCTTGTCGGCCGGCTGGCAGGCGCGCGGCGGATCGCCCAGATCCAACTGCGTCGCCGCAACTTCGGCGGCAGCCACGCCGCCGGGCGTGGCGAGGCGCAGCAGCTCCGCAAAACCCGGGTGCGACGGATGCGACGCCGTAAAGAGCATGCCCGCCAGCGCGCTGCCCTGGTATGCCCAGGTCAGGGTGCCGTGAAACCCGTTCGCCTGCGCCACGGTCGGCAGCAAGCTCAACGCATCCATCCTCCAGGCGTTGTGCTCGCTCGGCCTCTCCCGCAGCACCGCGCCGCTGTCCAGGATCACGTCGAGGAACACGTCGGCCCCCCCCGCCCGGATCACGTGGGATCGGGAGGACAAGGGCCGGTCGCCATAGCCGCGCGACGGATAATCCGGTAGCCGCACCTTGCGCAGCCGCCCGCGTTCGTCGGCGAATACGGCGTCGCGACCGTCCGTCCCACAGCTCACGTGCGGGCAAACGAAGATGCCGTCGTCGCTCACCGACAGCAGGTCGATATTCGCCGCGGACGCCTCGCCCTTGCGCACGTCTCCCACGTCCCGATCGTCGAGCGGGCCGGCGTCCGGAATGGTCGCCCGGAAGACCCGGCCCTCGAGTTGGTGGTCCCAGGCGATCTCCACCTGGCGCATGGGTGCGCCGGCCATGGCCCGTCCATCCGCGCTGCGCGCGAACCGATACCGCAGCGCCGCGAATCCCTCGGCCTGGTTGCGTACGGCGTAGGCCACACCCTCGCCCGTGGTCGGCGCAAGCAGCGTCACGCGCGAGACCGACTGCACGGGCGAGGCCACGGCGTGAACCTCCTCCACGCTGGCCTTGGCGCGATCGACGACATAGGTGGACCACGCAACATCGCCTCGATCGGCCGAGAAGGCGTCCACCTCGAGGCCGGCCCCGGGCAGATCCCCGCCGATACCGTCCTGCACCTCGCAGACGATGGGAGTGGCGGAAGGCGCAGCCGGCGATGGAGGCGCCTCGGCAGGAGCGAGAACACCGCCGACGCTCGGGCCCCAGCCGATCCGTGAGAACGAGTCGCCGACAAGACATCCTTGATCGACGCACGCCACGGGCGCGGGCACCTCATCCGAGGATTCGGACTTGGGCAAGCGGCCGGCAGGGTGGAAGGTCGCGCCGCCGTCGGTGCTCTCGAACACCTCTCCGGTCGCGGGCGACAGGGCCAGACCGCGCGGCCCGACCACCGAGACTCTCACATAGTCGGCCGGCAGGGTCCTGGCAGACAGCAGCCGTGCCTGCGCGTCGAGCACCAACCAGAGCGCGCCGGACGCGGTCGGTACCGTGATCGACAGCCGGCCGGATTCATCGACGGACAGAGCATCGGAGGCAAAAGCCACGATCCCGGCCATGGCAGCCGTACCGCCGTCCGGCGTTCCGCCGTCCGCTTGCGGGGCCGGCAGATCGATAGGAACGGCGCGGAACGACTCGCCGTCATCGTCGGAGATGAGCACGGCCGGACGCCGATCGGGCAGCAAGGTCGCCGTGGCGTAGAGGCGCTTTCCGTCGGGCGAGGTGCGCACCTGGCCGGTGCGTCCGAGAATCGGAGGGAGCTTGGAGGGCTCGATGGTGGCGAACCGCAGGCGCTTGGTGCCCGGGGACGGGACGAGGCGCATGGGCGCGCCTGGCACGCACAGTCCTCGGTCGATCGGCTTGCAGGCGCCGGTGATCAGAAAGGTACCTCGCGCGGAGACGGCAACGTGGGTGTCTTCCTCGTCGGCCACCAAGCCGGTCGTCACGTTGTCGAAGGTGGTGCCCGCGTCGCGGCTCACCATCAGGCGCAGCGGAGGAAAGAGCACGCTGTCCTGGCGCGTGGCGCGCGACAGGCACACAAGGGCCACGGTGCGCCGGCCGCCGCTGACGAGTATTCGCCGGCAATCGCTGGTTCCTTCGATGGGCGAGCGCTGCGTGCGCCCCGCCAGGCCGCCGGACGCGAGCTCCCAGGGGCCCTTGTCGTTGGGCGGTGGGACTGCCTCGTAGTAGCGGCCGTCGAGAATCGCGGCGCGACCGGCGACGACCGCTCGGGCGCTGGGCCCGGGCTCGACATCGGTGAGCAGATCCAGGGCCGGGGCCTCGATGGCGTAATGGACAGTCTTGACCTCGGGCTCGCCCGTGGACGGCCAGATCACGGCCTTGTCGACTCCGCGTGCGACCAGCGAGCCTCCCGCCTCAAGCAGGACATATGCGGCTCCCACCGGCTCGACCTGCGATCGCGAGAACGACGCTGCCCCGTCCTTGGATATCCACAGCGACTCGGGCGAACCGAGCATCATCGCGCGACCGTCGGGCGCCACGTCCACGTCCAGGATCCGCGCGGACACGCCCTGGACCGGCGAAAAGGTCTTTCCTCCGTCGCCGGAGCGCACCGCGGTGCCGTCCCAACGAATGCCCAGGATCAGCTTGCCCGCGGCGGCGGTTCCCCAGATAGGCGGGTCGGAACGCGACAGAGTGGACAGCGGCCCCAGGGGCGAGCTCGATTGATAGATCGTGCCTCCCGCGCCCACGAACGCGAACACTCCGGGCGACGGCTGCGCCACGGCGACCAGGTCCTCGTCAGCCAGGCTCGAGGCGGCCTCGGCCTTGCCCTGGCGGGCGTCGACCAGCCACCGCTCGCCGGCGTCTCCGACGAACAGCCGCACGCCCGGGCCGAGGTCGAGGCGGGCGCGCAGGCGCTTGGGGTGCGGCGGGTGATAGTCCCATATGGCTTGCGGCGGCGCGGCGGCGGTGGAGGCAGCCTCGGGCGGCGAGGAGCTGGGGGGCGGCACGGAGGCGCGCACGCACGCCGCGGCCCACACGATCGGCAGCAAGCCGAGGAGCGCCGCGATCGCGCCGCTGGATCTCATCGTGTGGCCTCGATGCGCCGGACCATGCGGCCCAGCGTAGTCGCGCCCGGGCGCCAGGGATAGAGCGTTCTACCAAGCGCGGCGGACCCGTGATTGCCAATCAAGAGCCATGCGCGTCAGAACCTGCCGCCCACGCCCAATCGAGGCGTGGCGCTGCCGTGGACGATCTCGGCGCGCTCACCGCTGTTGACAATCAGGTAGATGCCGCCCGCCGTGACCAGGCCGCCCACGGGCACCGTGATCGCGCCCGCCGTGCACATGCTCTTGTGCTCGCTGCTGCCGCAGCCCACGGTCATGAGCGTCACCCCCGCGGCAAACCCCAGCCCGCCGAACGTCGTCGCGGTCACCCCGCCCGCCAGCGCGGCGATGGACCGGGGATGCGCCCGCACCACGAACGGCCCGCTTCCGAGCTGCTGTCGAAGATCGGGCACGTCGGCCACGTTGTCTTTCTGCAGGAAGCCGGCTTCGCTGCGCATCGTGTAGGGCATCACCGGATCGACCCAGCGCTCGCAGGGCGTGTCGCACAGCTTGCGATCGCCGACCTGCACGCTCCACTTCGCGCCGCCCTCGCCCGCGACGAAGCTGACCTTGACCGTGCCGGGAGGCCCTCGGTCCGCCAGCTGCGAGGGCAGCGGCTGCAGGAATACCTGGATCGGCGAGGCGCACTCCGCATTCGGCGCCTGGTCCGTCGCCAGCTTGCACTTGTCCGCGTCGCCCGCCTCGCGCAACACCGTCTGCTCGCTCGTGGTCGATCCTCCGCCGCCAATCACCGGCACGCTCACCCCGCCGCCGGCCTTCACCGCACCGCCGGACCTGAGCTTGAAGGTGCCGACCGAAATCTGCCCGATCACGTGCGTCGCACCCACGCATGCCGGGTTGTGGGCGACGTCGGCCAGCTCCCAACCCTGCAGCACCAATTGCCCCGCAACGGTGGTCTGCACCGAGAGCCGTCCACTGCGCTGCAGCTCGCCCTCGAGCTTCAGCGCGCCCAGCGGCAGCTTGGAGTACAGCTCGTCGGCGTTGTTGATGTCGACGACGTCGGTGGCGGTCGTGGTCCGCTTCCACGCATAGGCGCCCCGCACCGGGCACTCGGTCAGGATGCGCATCTCGCAGCCGTGGTAGGCGACCACCACCGCTCCGCGCTGCAATTGCGTCTCGAGGCTCGCCTTCTCCGACGCGGTCCACTCGGTCACCAGCGGGTTGTCCTCGCCCTTGGCGATGGTGCAACGCGTGAGGCCGTCGCTAGGCATCTGCGGCGCTGTCGCCTGGATGGCCGCGGCCCCACCGCATCCGCCGGACAGGCAGCCCATGCCCGCGGCGAAGCTCGCAGCGACGAATCGGACGCGAGATGAGAGCACGCACCGATGGTATCGGGTGTGCGGCGGCGAGGAAAGCCAGGAGCCCGATCGCCGCGCGCGGGCGGCTCAGGCCAGCCAATCCTTCTTCGCGATCTTCTCGGGGATGTAGACGTCGGTCACGAAGCTGATGTCCTTGTTCGACAACGCTTCGATCTCCATCTTGAAGCCGGCCTTGAGCATGTCCGTGATCTCTTCCTGCCACTGCTTGGCCTCGAACCACGGATACGCCAGCATCTGCTTGGCGCGCTTCTCGTCCTCCTTGTTGAGGTCGATCCGCACGTCGTCGCTGAGCTTGAAGCGCTTGAAGTCCCTCGATCGCAGCCCCAGGAAGCGCGCGTCGGGCACCGCCATGCGCATCGACTCGTAGGCGAGCGAGATCGATCCCTGCTTGATGACCGAGTAGATGTACAG
The DNA here is from genome assembly GCA_021847645.1 of Myxococcales bacterium. Taxonomy (GTDB): domain Bacteria; phylum Myxococcota_A; class Polyangia; order Polyangiales; family Polyangiaceae; genus JAJZQG01. The sequence continues at coordinate 6,598 of JAJZQG010000178.1, read as the reverse complement.
GCCCCAGGGGTCGTTATCGACCAGCACGTACACCGGCAGCTTCAGCTCCTTGTGCATGCGCTGCATCAAGCGGCGAACGCCGCGCGTAGCCTGGCCGTTGCCGGTGACCAGCACGCACTTGTTCTTGCGCCAGAACTTGTCCTCGTTGAGCCGGTGCCAGACGGCCTCCTTCTCCACCAGCAGGATGTACTCGGCCTCGCAGCTCTTGAACTGGATGACGTTCTCCTCCGTGATGCTCGGGATGCTCCAGCCGCCCGATCCCATGCGGCCCAGGTTGATCGTGTCGCCCGCGTCCACGATCACCATCGGGCCCACCATCGATCCGCGCTTGGCCGCGAACAGGTGCAGCTCCTCGCGCAGAGAGTCGAGCGTCACTTCCAGATCCTCGATCACCGCGTCGCTCTCGGTCTGATCGTCGAACGTGTTCTCCTTGGCGCCCTTGATGGTGTGCTTCGCCATGTAGAACAGGTCACGGATGCTCGTGGTCTTGCCGCTCGTCAGCAGGTCCTTGCACTTCTCGGCGACCAGGAACGTCTGCATGTACTTCTTGGCCATCGACACGTTGAAGAACTCGCGCGACTGCTTGCTGTCGCCCAGCTCGATGAGCCGGCTCTGCTCGTTGAAGGCCACGTTCGACAGCGCCCGGATCGGGATCTCGATCGCCGGGTTGCTCTTGGCTTTCACCTGCTTGACCGCACCCGCCGCGAGCTTGCCGATCTTGTCGATGGTGTGGTCTGCCCGCTCCTGGGGCGTCCTGGGTCGACGTGCTGCCATGTCCGATCTCCGCGCCTGCTGGCGCTTGGTCCCTGGTCTACTTGAACAGCTTGGGTTGACGCTCGTCGTCGCGCTTGCCGTGCCCGTGCGCCTTGGGTCCGCCCTTGGCCGGCGCGGCCTTGTCGACGGTGTGCTTGCCCTTGGTCTTCGCCGCTTCCGACCTCTCCGGCTCGTCGGCCTCGAGCTTGAGCGTTTCCTTGCGCGACGGCTTCTTCACCGGCGCCGGCGGCTCTTCTTCTTCAGGTTCGGGTTCGGGCTCGGCCTTGGCCGCGCGCTTCCTCGCCTGCAGCTCGCGCTGGCTGTCCGGGGGCTCGTCCGCCTCCACATCCGCGGGCGGCGGCATGCTCGGAACCGGCGGCTCCTCCGAGATCGGCGCGGCGTCGGCTTGCGACACCTCCTCGCTCTCGTCGTCGTCCGACGCTCCCGGCGTGTTGACGAACTCCGGCAGCGCATCGAGCAGCGTCTGCGTGATCGCCGCCTCGTCGCCCGCCAGGATCTTCGCCAGGCTCGCCCCGAGCTCGGGAATGTAGCGCTCGAACACGCTGCGACGACGCCGCTCGCTCTCCGCGCGATGACGCGCGCGAAGATGCGTCGCCAGACGACGCCCGGCCTCCTGAATCGCGAGCTTCATCTCGCGCAGCAGCTCGGGGTAGTGCGCGACGGCTTCCTTGGCCTCGTTGGTGAACGGCACCCAGACGCTGGCCAGGTGCAGCACGACGGCCAGCGGACCGATGGGCAGCGAGCCCTTGGGCTGCGCAAGCGCGTAGGCCTTCCAATTGGTCTGGTAGACCGCCTCGGTCATCGCGCACGCCTTGGGCTGGTACTGCAGCGGCACGCGGTTGGCGAAGCGCATCACGTCCGCGGGCTCGTCCGAGGGCAGCTTGCCCCCGTACGCCAGCGCGCACTCCACCACGAACGGGTTGCCGCGGTAGACCGACGGCGGACGCGTCACGGCGCAGTAGAAGTCCGCCTCGAAGCGACGGCGAAGGCCGGCCTCGAGCAGCTCGGGACCGATGGGCACCACGCACGACGCCGGCGGCGACATGACCTTGACCGCGCCCAGCGCCTTGTGGATCGCCTCGATCTGATCGCCCTTGAGCGCGCCGGCCTTGGTCCACTGGGGCACGTCCGCCGCCTCGCACACCTGCTCGGCGATCGACGCCGACACGCGCGAGAAGCTCTCGACCAGCACGCGTCGAACGGGCGTGGATCCAGCCTCGTGCATCATGCGGATCAGCAGGCCGAGCTCGACGCCGTGCGGGTGCGGCCTGATCTCCAACGGCTCGCGCGGCAGCTCGTGCGCCGCCCGCTCGAACACCACCGCCGCCTCCATCTTGGGCAGCTTGTAGGTCAGCTTCAGATGCGGGTTCGCAATGACCGTCTGCTCGAGGTACGCGTCGATGCTCGTGCGCCCGCCGCGGTAGGTGCCCGCCAGCTCCATCTCCACGCGCGTGCCGTGATCGATCTCCCAGTCCATCTCGGCATCCGAGAGCACCTCGGGCTTGTTGTGCCGCGTGTCGATCCGAAGCTCGATGCGTCGCGCCGGACGGCCCGGGCCGGTCTTGGAGGTAATGACGACGGCCTTGCCGGTGGTCAGCTGCGCGTACAGTCCCGCGGCGCTGATGCCGATGCCCTGCTGGCCGCGCGACTGCTTGAGGTGGTGGAACTTGGAGCCGTACAGCAGCTTGGCGAAGATCTTGGGCACCTGCGCCCGCACGATGCCCGGGCCGTTGTCCTGCACCGCCACGCGGTAGCGGCCGTCGGCCACGTCGTCGACCTCCACAATGATGTCGGGCAGGATGCCCGCTTCCTCGCAGGCGTCGAGCGAGTTGTCCACCGCCTCCTTGATCGCGGTCAGCAGCGACTTGGCCGGGTTGTCGAAGCCCAGCAGGTGACGGTTCTTGGTGAAGAACTCGCTGACGCTGATCTCGCGCTGCTTGGCGGCCATCATCTCGGCCGTCGCGCGTCGGGGCGGCTTGTGCACGTGCGCCTCGCTGCTCCCGCCGTTGCCGCCGTTGCCGCCGTTGCCGCCGTTGCCGCCGCTGTCGGGCGCGGAGGACGGCACCGGCTCTGCCGACGGCGGGCCGTCGATCTGGAGCGACGCCTGCACGGCGTCGTCGAGCGGCACGCCGGGCGGACTGGAAACAGCGGTGGACAGGCCGCCGTCGAGGGACCCGACCGGGATCGACGTCTGGCCTGGCGACGAGGCGTTTGGGTTCTGCCTTCTCATCGTGAAGCGTTGACCTACGCGCCCGCCTGCTCAGGTGTCAAGCGGTGCAGGGGGGCTGCGGGGCTGAAGGGTGTCGGGTTTGGAGGCCCGACAGGATGACACGCCTGGCCGTACTCGCAAGGCTGGAATCCTGAGCAGGAATGGGCGAGGCTTGGGAGGTGCCCTTCCTGTACACGTTCGTCGCCCTGACCATCTGTCTCGACACGTCCAACCGGGTGCTGCTCGTGCGCGAAGCGCGCCCGGATTGCCGCGGCAAGTTCTACGTGCCCGCGGGACGAGGAACCCCGGGCGAGGATCCGCTGCGCATCGCCTGGCGCGTCACGGCCGAGAAGACGGGCCTGTCCATCGAGCCGATGGGCATCATGGGCATCGAGCACAACCCGCCGGTGGGCCAGTTCCCGGGGCAGCTGCGGGTGATCGTGCGAGCGCAGGCCAACGGCGGGGCGCTGAAGCTCACCGAGGACCAGCACTCGATGGGCGCGTCGTGGGTGCCCTACGACCAGGTGCGGGAGCTCAAGCTGCGGTCCGACGACTTCGTGCCATGGATGGACGACGCGGTGCTGGGGCAGACGCCCGTGATGCCGGCGGCGTTCTGGCGGACGATCGGCGCACCGGGCTGAGGTGCATTCTGGGCCTGCGTCTGGGGCCCCCATCCCCGGCCCTCTCCCCGATTGGGGCGAACCGGAGCAACAGCGAGCTCCGCGCCTCTGTGCCCCTGCGCCTCTGCGTTGATCTTCTCACACGCGTTTTTCTCGATCCGTGACGGCCGGACGGGTGGTAGCGTCCGCCCGGTCGCCAAGAGGACAAACGATGAAGATCCACGAGTACCAAGCCAAGCAGATCTTCGCCCGGTACGGCTTGCCGATCCCGAAGGGGTATCCGGCGATGTCGCTGGACGAGGCGGAGCAGAACGCACATCGCCTGATCGACGAGACCGGCACGCCGGTCGTGGTGGTCAAGGCCCAGATCCACGCGGGTGGCCGCGGCAAGGGAGGTGGCGTCAAGCTCGCCAAGAACGGCCCGAAAGAAGTGCGCGAGCTGGCCGAGAAGATGCTCGGCATGCAGCTGGTCACCCACCAGACCGGCCCGCAAGGCCAGAAGGTTCGTCGCCTGTACATCGAGCAGGGCCTGCCCATCGAGCGCGAGCTGTACCTGGGCATGGTGGTCGACCGCGAGAAGCGTCGCGTTGCCATGATGGCGTCGACCGAAGGCGGCATGGAGATCGAGAAGGTCGCCGCCGAGACCCCCGAGAAGATCCACACGGTGCACATCGACCCCGCGATCGGGCTGGGCGCTTTCCAGGCCAAGCACCTGGCGTTCGCCCTCGACCTGCAGCGCCACGGCAAGGAGACCGTCGCCGAGTTCGTCAAGCTCGCGACGAAGCTGGCCGACCTGTTCGTGAAGGAAGACTGCTCGCTGTGCGAGATCAACCCGCTGATCGTGACCAAGGACGGCCACGTGCTGGCGCTCGACGCCAAGATCAACTTCGACGACAACGCGGACTTCCGCCACAAGGAGTGGATCGAGCTTCGCGACGTGCACGAAGAGGATCCGGTGGAGCTCGAGGCCAAGGCGGCGGGGCTGAGCTACGTGTCGCTGGACGGCAACATCGGCTGTCTGGTCAACGGCGCGGGGCTGGCGATGTCGACGATGGACATCATCAAGTACTTCGGAGGCGAGCCTGCGAACTTCCTGGACGTGGGCGGCGGCGCGGACGAGAAGGCGGTGACCACCGCGTTCCGGATGATCCTGAGCAGCCCGAAGGTCAAGGCGATCTTCGTGAACATCTTCGGCGGGATCATGAAGTGCGACGTGATCGCGGCCGGTGTCATCAACGCTAGCAAGCAGGTGGGGCTCAAGGTGCCGCTGGTCGTGCGCCTGGAGGGCACCAACGTAGAGCTCGGTCGCAAGATGCTCGCGGAGAGCGGTCTCCGTATCGAGAGCGCGATGTCGATGAAGGACGGCGCTCAGAAAGTCGTCGCGGCGGCGGGCAAGTAGAGGTCGAAGATGGCAATCCTGGTCAACAAGAACACGCGTGTCGTCGTCCTCGGCATCACGGGCGGAGCGGGATCGTTCCATGCGAAGCAGTGCATGGAGTACGGGACCAAGATCGTGGCGGGCGTGACGCCCAACCGCGGCGGCGAGAAGTGGGAAGGCAAGGTGCCGGTGTTCAACACGGTCGGCGCCGCCATCAAGGAGACCGGCGCGGACTGCGCGCTGATCTTCGTGCCGCCTCCCGGTGCGGCGGACGCCATCATGGAGTGCGCGGACGTCGGCGTGCCCCTGGCGGTGTGCATCACCGAGGGCATTCCGACGATGGACATGATCAAGGCGCGTCGGTTCCTCGAGGGCAAGAAGACGCGGCTGATCGGGCCCAACTGCCCGGGAATCATCACGCCGGGCGAGTGCAAGATCGGGATCATGCCGGGGCACGTGCACAAGCCGGGGCCCATCGGCGTGGTGTCGCGCTCTGGCACGCTGACCTACGAGGCAGTCGGGCAGCTGACGGCGCTGGGGATTGGTCAGTCGACCTGCCTGGGCATCGGCGGCGACCCGGTCGGCGGCATGGACTTCATCGATGTACTGACCGAGTACAACAACGATCCGAAGACCGAGGGCGTGATCATGATCGGCGAGATCGGCGGCAACGCGGAAGAGCGCGCGGCGGCCTGGATCAAGGCGAACATGAAGAAGCCGGTGGCGGCGTTCATCGGCGGGGCGACCGCGCCCCCCGGAAAGCGAATGGGCCACGCGGGCGCGATCATCGCCGGAGGCAAGGGCACCGCGAAGGAGAAGGTCGCGGCGCTCGAGGCCGCGGGCGTGGCCGTTGCGCCGACGCCGGCGGACATGGGCGTGACGCTCAAGAATCTGCTGAAGTAGTTCGTCGATTCCTCCCCCAGAACTTCAACGCGGTGACGCCGAGGCGCAGTGACGCAAGGGCTGCCCTGTGGCTAACCTTGCGGCCCGCGCTCCGGGCCGACGGCCCGACCCAAACCCAGGTCGTCGCGGGTGTGCTGCCGAGGACAAGGATGTCCGGCGCCGGGGACCTACTCGCAGTGCCCCTGGCTGCACTTGGGCGGCTGCGGCGGCGCGCAGGGCGGCGGCGTGACACGGCATCCCGCCGCCTGGAACTGCTGGCAGTCGGCCTTGCTCAAGAGCCCGTTCACCGCGTCCACGTCACTCTTGCTCACCGCCCTGTTGCACACGTCGAAACAGGCAGACCCCACCCCGATACTCACACAGTCGGCGTCTGTCGTGCAGGCCGTGTGCTTGGCGATCTCGGCCAGCGCCTGGTCGATCGCCGGTCGGGCGAGCGCCGAGCACCGCGCCGGGTCGGCGGGCTGGGAGCCGGACGTGTGCGCGGGCTGGGAGCCGGCGCACGATACCAGCATTCCCGCGTACGCTGCTCCCGTCATCCATCGCCAAGGTCTGGTCATCGACCGACTGTACACCAGGCAGCGCGCGACCGCGAGCAACGCCGGTTCTCGACCAGGGCCAGCGCGTCATCCCACCGATCGCACTTTGTAGCACCGTGTGCGTTTGTGCTTACTTTGTAGGATCATTCTCTGGGTTCGGCGTCGAAGTGCCTTGGAA
>JAJZQG010000177.1 GCA_021847645.1 Myxococcales bacterium | reverse complement strand
AAACGGGGTGGTCCCTTCATTCTGCAAATTGGCACTCCAGGCCCGCCCCGCTTCCGGAAGTCCCGGCCAGGAATGTACGTGGTGCCCGGTCAGACCGCGCTGCGAAGAGGGGTGGGCGTGGGGGGAGCGAGCGCCGCGTGCGGCCCCCAACGGGAGGTCCATCGACATCGAAGTCACCATCGCGTCCGATCCGACGCCAACGGGGTTCCTCGGCGCACGTTCGAAGGGGGACGACGTCTCGATCGTGTTCGATGCCGCAGTGGGACGCGCCTTGCCATCCCTGAGCGCCGGGGATCGCTTCCGGATCGTCGACGCTGCACCGCGCTCCGCTGGAAAGGAGATCGCCGTGCTTCCTTGGACAGAGATGTACCGAGTGTAACCGTCCGCCTGGTGGTCCGATCACCGATCAGCGCAAGCCGGTCAGCCCGACAGTTCACTGTCCTGAAGCCGGCGCCCTACGGACCGCGATAGTAGGATATCAGCGGTGGAGCCTCGTCACTGTGATCGAGAAGCCGTTCGGAGAATATGTCATCGAGCCCTTCCGCCGGCCTAACCAAAGCGGAGTCGATAAGAATGAACTGCCGCGCTGAGCGGTGCACTTGAGCAACGCGGTACACCTCCTGGTAGAACGCCTTGAAGAGCTCGGGGTTCACATCATGACTGATATTCTTTGTTGGACTGTCGACGATGAGGAACGTCGGAAGCGGAAGCCCGCGCTGCGCCGCGAGTTCATGAAGCGCAAGTGCGTATAGGACCTTGAAGAGGACCTTCTTGCCGCCGCTGCCTGCTTCAGCATACCCCCATTCGAGTTCTCCCGAGAGTACGCGCGGCTGCCAAGTGTGCGTGTCGACGACTACCTCGTCGGTCTGTGACACACCTGGGAACCGCACCCGCAATAGAAGTTGCTTGAAATTCGTGCTGAGTTCCTCGACGAAGTTTTGCGCATTCTTGAAGCGCCGATTTTCCTCCTCGACGCCCTTTCGAACAACGTCGATCTCGCCTTGCAGCTCTGCCGCCTCACGCGTTAGCCGCTCAAGCCTCGCGGGGATACGCCGCAGTTGTCGGAGGTGCTTCTCACGTTCGCCGATCTCCGCTATTCCACGCTCAAGTTCGCGCAATCGCGCCACGAACGGCGCGTCGTACAACGCAGCCTCGTCGTTGAGTTGTTCGTCTAACCGGGACTTCTCCGTCCTGAGCGAGTCAAGCCGCTTCTCCTGGCTGGAGACCTCGCGCTTGTGCCGAGATATGAGATCCCGAAGCTCATCCGCCCTTTCGTCAAATTCACTGGCCAGGTCTTCGTATGCCAGCGGTCGCTCCGGGACTTGGCCACAAAGAAGGCAGTGTCCATCCTCGCGACGTCCCGCTCCAAGTGGTGTTTCACATTGAGGGCACTGCTGAAACTCGACTTGCCCGAGCACCCGCTGAGCGGCCTCGGTCCGCAGTGCCTTCACCTTGGCGGAAAGCAATTCAGCCTTGAGCGATTCTCGTTTTGCGAGCTTGTCCCGAAGAGCTGCGAGGGAGTTCTCTTCTGTCGAGAGGCGCGCGTTCAGCTCGCGAAGCCTTGCTCGCAAGTGGTCTAGCGGGTGAGTGGCCACTTTCCGCGAGGCTTCAAGTTCTGCAAGCTCCTTCCGCAAGCCGGAGCGCGCTTCACCTATCTTGTCCAGGTGTCCGACTATCTGGAGCTCGCTGTCGAAGTCGAGGTCCTTCAGTATCTTCTCAAGCTGCTCCGCAGTTGCCCGCCTGGTGCGTTGGTCGTCCAGGGCCCGGTACAGCCGCTGCTCCAGGTCGTTCAATCGTTCGGAATGAAACCCGAAGACAAATCGCATCGCGTCGATGCTCTTCTGACGCTTAAATGGGTGATCGGAGGAGAAGAACGATGAATCCAGCTCGTCCTGCGTGAGGTAGCAGTAGAAGAGAAGGTCGCGAAAACTCAAGCGCACGAGCTTTGAGTCCGGGTCGCGTTTGCTTTTTCGAACGCGAATCGGATCAACGCCTGACAATCGGAATATCAAGTCGCTTAGATTTTCAACATCATCCCATCCTTCAACAATCGGAGCGCCTCGCGCCTCGATTGGAGCCAGCACGGATTCTGATCGCGGGCTACTCGGCGAGGCATCTTTCGGCTTCGGCTCGTCAGACGAGGGGGTGGCCGCATCGCCGACAGGCCCCGGTTCTTCCGGAACGCTGCTGCCTTTCTCGCCGATGGATTCCGATTGCTCCGGCGTGGCATTGTCTGCATCGCCGGAACCGACCGCCCCGCCGGCCGGGATCCTGCCATCATTTGCCGTGGACTCCGGCGTGCCGGCGTTCGGGGCGGAGTCGGCGATGTCGGTCGCGCTCGGGACTTGTTGCCCCGCCCGATCGCAGGTCAACTGCCAAGAGACCCGAACGGCCGAGGAGTTCTTGTCGCGTTCCAGCACAACGTCGTGGGCGCCGATGTTGGCAAACAGACGCGCGGAGACGAATTCCTTCTGGATCGCTGGAGTCTCAACAAGGTCGCCTCCGAAACAGAAGTCCACGAGCCGGGCGACGGTCGACTTGCCGGACCCAATCGGGCCATGAAGAAACGTAATCGGTGTGAATCCGACCTCCTCCGTGGTTTGGCGGGTGACGAGTTCAAGACGTAGAAGGACGATCTTCACACCCCGATCTCCTTGTTTGAACGAAGGGACACGACCTCGGGAAACGTATCGTAGATAAACCGCATGAGGTGCGTGCCCGTGAGGTTCATATGCGTGTGAAGCGCGGCCGCGCGGTCCGCAACATCATCGAAGCTATGAGTCGCGCGCAACTTGGCTGCCAATTTGGTTCCAGCCTCGGTGGCCTTGATTACGACTGCCCGGCCGTCCTTTCTCAGCGACACGAGCCCGCGAGCTTCCAACCGACGCAGCACCTCAGGATATCGGTGATCCCACGGACCGAATCGATATCTGACCATTCGCGACTCGACACTCAGGCGCTCGTAATCGGCCAGGCGAACCGCGTGTGTCGGTCGGTTGCGCGCCTTCAATGCTCGCTCGAGGTAGGTTGGGTAGCGAAGTAAGAAGTCCAGCTTCGCCAGCTTCGTCAATCCGTGAATGCCCTCTCCCGCGGGCCCGGAAGAGAACGTGTCGATGAGCATCAGCAGGCGGCCCTCGTGATTGATGCTGGTAGCCTCCAAGGCTGCGAGTCGCTGAACGGTGTCACTCATCGTCGCCTCCTTTGGGTGCTTTGGGGCCCTGCGGCCTTCCGAGGTCCCTCGAGGTGCTCCACCAAACGATACACTCGCCGGTGAGCGCGAACACGTGGCCGAGGAGGTGCTCTTCCTCGCACTCCTTGAGAACTCCGGTTCTGTCGTCCGCGCGTCGCTGCTTCAGTCGAGCATCGACTTCGGCCAGCATCCTGGGACCGTTGACCTCTCCCGCTGCGGCTTGGCTTTCGTACGCAATCGCGCATTCCTTCTTCACGACCGCGCGTGCGTGGTTGTATCGGCGGAGCCCTTCCTCCTGGTCGTACATATAGAGCATCTGGGTGCCGAACTCCTCGACGGACGCTACGGCGTCCCGTGCCAAACTCAGGGTGGCAACCGAGAGGCCCCCGGCGACGAGTTTCTTCTCCAGAATGGGCAGATGGTCCGGAATCTGTTCAGGGGTCACAGGCTCCGCGCTGATGAGGAGAGAGCCAGAGCAATGCGAGTTGATTGCTGACTCGACATCCTCACGGGAGAGTCGCTTTGCCTGGATTTCGTCTGCCCAGTTCAGAGAGGCGCGTTTCGCCGGATCCGCTACGAACCAATTGCGCCCATTGCGATCCTCGTCGACGCGGGAGGCCGCCAGGTAAGCAGCGTGTTCAAGAGCATCGACCACGCGGTTCACGATGGGCAGGGTTGAGGCGGCGACCTTCGGGGAGAGAGCGACGAGACGCTCCTGCAGACGGCTGCGGATATCAGGCACCTTCGGAAGGTCGTCGCGCACGTCCAACTTGGCGAGAACCTGAAGCACGTCGGTCTGTGTGGGGTGCGGGGCTGCGGCGCAGTGGCCCGGCTTCGACGGCTGCGGCGTCGCGTTCACGGAGCCAGTCTTGACCTTGCGGCTCTTGGGCAGCTTCCCGGTTCGGTGCTTCTTTTTGTGCCGGTCGACGAGCGTCTTGCTGAACCGCCACGCCTTCGAACACGGGGCGGCGGAATCCGCAGCATGCACTCGGGCTTCTTCGACGAGGGAGAACAGGTTGCCGACCCCCTTTCCTGCCCGGTCGAAGGCCGCGTTGGTCGCTAGAGTGAACCCCTCGAAGAGCCTGGGAAACGCCATGTCGAGCTCAACGAAGCGAAGCAGCGAATCAAGGATCGGCTCATCCGTCGCGCGCAGCGGTGCTCCCCCGTCTGCTTTGGTTTTGACCTGTACGCCACGAAACGTTCCGGTCTGAAGATGCAGGAGGATGTCCTCGTACTGTTCGCAGTAGACTTCCGCGACGTCCGTGCGCTCCTCCAGAAGTCCGACCGCGAGCATCGCGGCGTAGGTCGCCTGGTATCGGTAACGTCTGAACGTCTCGTCCCCGGGGTCAGCATGATCGACCGTGCTGAGAAGGAGTGGGGCGGCGTCGGTGGTCATCCTCGGGCGTCCCAGGATAGCACACGGCTTTCTCGCAAAGGCTGGGTGCAACGCTCACCTCCGCTTTCGCACTGGAGGGCGAGGCGCCAAGGGCCCCGTGGCTGGGTTTGCGTCGGGTTGTGTTCACCACCCGGTCACCCCGCCCTCGTTTTCTGCCCGCTGTGTCAACCACCGGGTCGCCCTCTCGGCCTCTCGACGGTCACGGGCATGGCCAGAACGCCAAGAACCGATCGCCTCCGCGAACTCTCGCGCTCTGGCCAGGAAGGCGTCGCGACGCGAAACCCACGAAAAAAGCCCCGCGGTGTGTTCACCAACGGGGCTTTCTTGTTGGCCCAGGAGGGCCAGTGGCTCGGGGTCTGCGAGCGCCTACGAGGCCGTTTCTACGAGAGAAATTCGGCCACACCAACTTGCATCGCGGTGGCCAGCCGAGGCCAGGCCAGCCGAAAAGCGCTTCGACCGCCGGCCGTTCTTTGTTCGCTCGCGCCGTCCAGGCGCGGACGGACTGCCAAGCGCGCCCCCCCCATCGTTCCGCCAAGAAAACCCCCGCCAACCCGATCCCAAGAAACCCCGACCGTGGTGCTCAGCAGGCCTCCAGCGAGCGGATCGCCCGTCCGCGCTTCGTGAAAATGACCGATGTTCTTCCTGAGTAGAACCTCCTTCGGGCAGGCCGAGCCCGCCGCGGCAGTGCCCAGCGCCCACGTCGGGCCCAGCGTGGCGCCTCGGACCGCGCGGGACGCGCACCTCGCCCTTCGGCTCGCGCTTCGAGCCGGGCGCCGTCGTGGGCCAACCTGCGCCGAAGCGGACGCTACGCCGCCTCGCGGTCGGGGGCAACGCCGTCGTCACGTTCGACCAGCGAGTACCCCTGCAGCAAGCCGTTGGCGTACATGCGCCGCACCAGCTTGCGCGATCGCACCTCGGCGAGGTCGAGCACTTCGGCCTCGGGCTGGCCGCGCGCCACCTCCGCGGGCGTGCGGCCGTCGAGCCCCTGGTGGGCGCGCTCCAGGTTGGCGTAGTCGCGGTACTCGTTGAGCCAGTCTTGAAGCTCGGTGACGTCGTGCACGCGCACGTGACGAAGCAGCTCCCGGCGTACGGAGCCGATCCATCGCTCGACGTAACAATTCATGTACGGCATCCTGGCGGGCGTGAGCTCGCGTTCGATGCCGAGCACACGGAGCTGGCGCGCGAACTGACCCAAGAACGTCGGCCCGTGATCGTGCACGATCTTCTGCGGAACGCGCTTCACGGCGCTGGCGATCGCGTTGAACGCGCGGATGGTCCAGTACGAGTCGACATCCCACCCGTCGTACGCGCGCATGCCGAGCAGCTCGCGCGTGTGCACGTCGATCACTATCAGCACCTGCAGCCAGGCGCCGGTCGCGGTCTTCACGGCGAAGAAGTCGACGGCCCACAGCGCGTCCTTGATCGACGACTGCACGCGCTCGAACGACAGCTTGCGCAGCGGGTGCGGCGTGAAGCCGTGCTCGCGCAGGATGCGCATGATGGTCGGCTCGCTCACGCGGATGCCCATGCGCCGCAGCTCTTCGCGGATCCTTCTTTGACCCCAGCTCGGGTTCTCTTTTTTCAACGTCACGACGAGATCTTCGACATCGACGTCGGTGCGCGGCCGGCCACCAAGCGATCGCCCCCGCAGCGCTCGGAACCGCGTGAGCCACCGCTCGATCGTTGCTCGCGGTGACGACAAGAAGTACCGGAGGAATTGCTCGTCGCCGCGCGTGAGCAGCAGCGCGAACACCTGCGCCGCGCGCACGGAGAGAGGCTTCGCCCTGCGCTTGTTCTCTACGCGGTTGAGATGATCTTCGAGCGCGTCGAGCTGCGCCTTCAGCGCGATGTTCTGCCGGTAGAGGCGCGCTGCTTCGGGCAGCATCGTGGTGCGTGGAAGGCGCGCGACGCGATCCACGAGCGACAGCAGCACGTGGTAGAAGAGAAACTCGAAGGTGCGGAAGGCGAGGAACAGCACGGGGCGCGCGTTCAAGCGCGAGTCCATGGCGTTGTCAACGTACAGCGTATGGAACTCGAGGAAGCGCGACGGTGCGAGGCCGCCGTCGACTATCGGCTACGAAGCCGACTTCCGCCGCTCTGACTCCCACGCGTCGAGCACGGCTTCTGCACGCCGTTGCCCCGCAGGGTGAGTGGATGATTGTGGATACTGACGAAGCAAGTCAGCGAAGTGGTGCGGTGGAATACCCAGTCGTGCGAGCTGTCGTCCAGCGAAGCCGTCTGCGCAGAGTTCCTCCTCGTGCGAGTGGCGCGTACCTCTCTGCGTGTCGAGGAAGTGGTACCACTCATGGGCTACAACGCCGATCACGCGCCCTGAGATTGCGCCCTCGTCAACAGCAGAGTCCACGACTCCGCTCAAGAGCCAGTCCACGTCGACCCAAATGCCAAGACCGTTCGCTGCCGCGGCCGCACATCCACCGAACCTCAGAGTTGGGACATCTTCGCGACGCAGGAGAGCGATCTGTCGATTGGCCGCTTCGGCGACTGCAATTGCCAGCTTTCGTGCGCGATTCTCAGCGATGTCCGCCCGCCCGCACTCGCGTGTAGCCCGCCGCTCCATATCGGCGGCGCGGCGCGATGCTGCCTCCGCCTCAGCACGATGGTTCGATGCTTGCCGTTCGGCGACTTGAGCGGCGACTGCGTGCTGTTTGGCTTCGACGCTTTTCACCACTCCGAATGCCGCCCCGCCCACGGCAAGCAAGCCTAATACCCACTTCCAGATATCCGAAGTGCCGTCCGCGCCAGTTCCAGCTTGCACGTCTGATACTCTCGCAACGGATGATGAAACAGCTCGCTTCCGGCCTTCGCGATTGACGGATCGCGCCTCAGGTCGCGACTTCTTCGCGCGGGTTGATCTCGTAGATGTTTCTGACCGCGCAGACTTCTTCTTCGTGCCGCCGCGCCCGGCGGCCGGTGATTTCGTGCCCGATGACTTCTTCGTTGGCTTTGCCGCTTTCCTGCGGCTCGGTTTGCTTTGTTCCATCGCCCCGCGTGCTCCGCGCACGTCAGCGTGCGCCTCAGTAGCGACCGTCCCTCAAACGTTCCAGCGTGGCGAGGACCTCTTCCTCGAGCTGGCTTTGCACCATGCACTCGACTTGCTGCCGAACCGGCGGGGATCCTCGGCTCATGGATGCGTCCCGGCGTGGAGATACATCGAGCATCCAGCCGGCGTACTCCGATACCGACAACCGAACATGCCCCGACTGGCGGTATGAATTTTGAGTGATTCCCATACGGAGCTGGAAGCGAAGCTCGATGGATTCACGTGCTTCTTGGCGGCGCGCGCCGTGCTCTACCGTTCGTATGACCACCCGCGCCGTGTGCCCTGCCGCACGCAATCGCGAGACGACTTCAGAGAACACCGGCAACCCGACCGCGTTGCGCCATTCTCGGAATGCTCGAAGCTTCTCGCGAGTCTTGTCCATCCCACTGGGTTGCTGATCGCTCGCGTCCGCGGGCACGCTGCCTGCGGCGGTCGCCGCGAGCAGGCTCGCGAGTTTCGCGCCGGAGGCGTCTGTTAGCTGGAGTGTGCATGTGCTCGTTTGGTCGAAACGGACGGGGATGGGATCGTCTTCGGCCGGCAGCGCTTTGGGGAAGATCTCCGTGCGGTTGTCCCTACTCGGGCGCAGGTCGAACGCAGCCGCGTGATGCGAAGGCCGGTCCAGCACGGCAATCTCGCCCGCGTCGAACGGTCCGTTCGTTTCATCGAAGTCGATAAGGATGTGCGGCACGGGGAAGTACCCATCCCCGAGGGGATCAAGCGCCAAGACCCGGTCGAGGGGAACAGTCCGATATATCTTGAGAAAGGCGCGGTCTTCTTCTGCGATGCACTCGTTCCAGAAACCGTGCGGGGTCCGGCGGTTGGGTTCCTTATCGGCGTATCCCCAGGCATTCCTCGAACGTAGGTCACCCTCGGCGAGCTGCTCAAACACATCGCAGTCGAGAATCGCGTCCCACTTTTCCACGTCGGGAGTCACCGCGGCAAGGTGTTCCCGACGCAAGACTGTGAGGCTGTCGGGGTTCTTCAGCGAGATTGCGCGGCAGACCAGCCAGCGAGCCTGGGGTTCGCCCACCTTCGGGATAGTCGGGTATCGATCGTCCGACGGGTCGCGCAACAATACAAGCTTCCCGTCGCTGCCGTCGTAGGTGTCATCTTTACTCTCAAGCATGGCAAACAGCTGCTTCTTCTTGGCGATCGAAGACCGCAGCTGGGTCGACAAGTTGCGCCTGCGAGTCGTCAGGGAAAGGCCGAAGTACGCGAAGAGCAGTCGATCGTTCTTGGGTTGGAAGAGCATGTCCTCGAGCTCTCCCTTTGCCCAAATGGCATATTCCTCTATCCCCCGTGCGACCATCTCCTCGCGGAAGGCATCCCGGGTCTTCTTCGAGACATCGCATGCGATGGCCAGGACGAAGCCGTGCGGCGGGGCGGTGAGGGAGATGAGGCTCTCTTCCACAACCTCCCGAACATGTTTCGGCCCCAGAGTCTTCTCGCGCTTGCACTGGAAGATCCAGAGATGTTCGCCGACCGCATGCGGCGTCCAAGCCCCGTCCTGCTCGTCGTCGTCACTCGGATCCGCGGCGACGATCTCTGTCGCCCGGATGTCGAGTCCGTCATCGGAACCACCACGCCCCACGGCTTCCAGTGACTTCCACCGGCGCAGATCGTAAGCGAGCTGGCGCACCAAGTCCTCGAAGCGGTGAGGTTCGAGGTCTTGGAACGGGAGCGGGTTCAACGTCCTTGTCGGCGCCGCAGGCATGATCATCCCTTCGGCGGATAGGGGTCATTGCCGTAGGTGTACTCGGTCTGAATCGTACCGTCCTGCTTCTTCACCACCACCTGCGAATTCGCTTGGTTCTTCGCGACCTCCTTCGCACGCTCAACGGCTTCGGCTTTGTTGTCGAAGGTGCCCACCGCGCGTTGCGCCCCGCGCTCCTTCACGGTCCATTCTTTGCCCTTCGGGTTGACTTCATACGTCCTACGTTTGCTCATTTGCTGTCTCCATTGCCTCTTGAAAGACCCAGCAGTACCCGAAATGACGCGAAGCGCACCTTGAACTTGCGGAGTTCGAGTGCAGCCTTGTCTGCGTCAGCCTCGTCAACAGTGATCAGCCCTGCCTTGATGGCCAGAACGAACACGTCGACCGTTCCCAGGATTCGATCGCTGCCGACTCGGGCAACGGCTTCGCGCCGGAATCGCCGTTTCTCGTCGGAAGCGACACACCACCCCTGCAAGGCAGCGATCACCAGGCAGGCCGCTTCTCCCCTGCCGATGTGCTCGACAAGCTCGGCGAACTGCTCAATCGCCACCAGGTCCGTGATTGGCGCAAGCTTCAACCAGCGATCAGCGACGGCGCTGTCCAACTCCGCACGCTGCTCGTCGTTCGTGATCTCCTCGCGCACGTGTTCGGGGACCACGAATTCGTAGTTCGGTATCTTGCCGAGCAGGTCGAGCCGCGACACGCGCATCAGGTTGACGAGCACATTGGCGTCGGTAACGACTATGCGAAGGAGGGGTGTATTCACGGCGCCGGATCGCTGTCGACGTCGATGCAGGCGTCATCGAGGAGTTGATCGAGGTCGTCAGCAGCAAGACCGACCATCGTCACAAGCTCGCGCAGCTTGCTGCGCGAGATTTCGTCACGCCGGTACGCCTCGAGTGCAAGGCCGAGGAAGCGGCGCTTGAACTCGCTACGCATCTCCGCGTGATCGGGCTCGGTTAGACCGAGTGCGTCGGCGAGTTGCTTGCCCTTGCCCTGTTCGTCCAGGGACTTGAGGCGATCAAACTCGGCCTCGGTCAACAGACGAAGGTTCCGAAGTCGGAACAGAACCGATAGCCGACTGGCTCTAAAATGGTGAGCGAGCTGGACCGCATCGTAGAGCTGAATCGTCTGCGTTCCGGGTTCCGAACGGCCTTCGACGTTCAGGCTGCCAGCCTCGTCGAAGACCTCAGCGAAGGAGCGGCTGGGCTTGCCCTTCCCGAGCCCCGCAACGAACTGTCTCACGCCTTCCTCCGGGAGGAGGAAGTTGGCCGCAAATGCGTTGGCCCGAACCTCGACGAGATCGTCACGCTCTGACGTCCGACTAATGAGGCCGGAGCGATCCCGATCCGCGACGACGTGCGCGTACTCGTGGGCGAGCGAGAAACGGCGTCGTAGGTAGTGGTGCACGCAGTTCGCGACGACGAAGAGCCCTACATCGCGATCGCTCAGCGTCAGCCCGGACACGTCGTCGGGCAGGTCGACCAGACCGGTTCGCACTCCTTGCGATTCGAGTAGCGCGCTCAAATCCGGGAGAGGCGCTTCGCCGAGCCCGAGTCGGCGGCGCTCTGCTTCAGCAAGCCTCTGCCCTTGCTGGATTGCCTCCCAGCGGGTCTTCGCGCTGGGGAATGGGTACGACGCCACCGCCGACAGGTCACGGTCGATGCCGACGAGGCGCTCTAGGTTGGTCAGCTCACGTCCGAGTGCCATGCACTCACGGAGCTTCTCCAGCACCGTGGGATCGCTTACAATTCCTGCCTGGGAGCGGAACAGAGCCGCGAGCGAGTTCTCTTCCTGGAAGGAATCTGCGACGAACTCCCGCATGTCGCGGCCGAAGAGGAACGCAAGCTTGTCGAGTTCCAAGCTCGATACCGTGCGATTGCCCGCCTCGATTTGAACGAAGGTCGGCCGCGACACGCCGAGATGTTTCGCCGCGTCGTCCTGCGTCATCCGGCACGACTCGCGAGCGGTTCGAATTCGTCTTCCGAGTTCTTGCTGGGTGATCGGCATCGTGTCCTCACGCGAACAGTGGAAGACTGGCAGGAGTGACAGCATCCAGTATCACGTGCGAGCCGTAGCCAGCGATGATGCCAGCGAGAGCGCCTGCACCGATCCGGGAGAGCCATGCAAGAAGACCGTGCCAAAGGCGTTCGAGAGGCGTCGCAGCGGACGCACGCAGGGCAGCCCTGCGGTCGGCCTCCGCCCGCAACCGGTCCTGCCACCCATTGAGCACAGTCACAGCGGCGACGCCTGCGGCCGTCACCGGGAGAACGCCATGGGCAAGCCCGCGATGCCCGGGATGGATCGGTGGATCGAACACATCCGGAAGTCGGGCCCCCAAGGCGCCGGCAAGCAGCCCACCGATCACCTCTAGGAGGACGTGCTCGGTTGGCTGGTGGCGTGCTCTGGCAAGGGCGTACCCGCCTCCGGCGAAGGTACCCACGGTGCGATGGGTTCGGCGCGCTGACATACGATCCTCCATTCTCCATGCTATGTTAGCATTTGAAACCTAGTTGTCAAGCCCCGGATCCAATGTTAGGCGTTCGTACTCGCGCAGACTGAGCCGAGGTTAGCGACTGGACTGGGTGCGAAACGGTGCGGCGCCGAAAATTGCGGTGGGCCGACCCAATCGGCGCTGGCAATAGGCTGCGGCCGTCTTGCCGAGGCAGGCGCTCCGCGCCATCAACAGGTGCCGCCTCCCGGAGATCACCACATGCAAGGCTCCCACGACCACACGCACCAGCACGGTCACCAGCACCATCACGAACACGAGCATGAGCATCGGCATGGCGACCAGGTCCATTCCCACGCTCACGGGCACGATCACAGCCATGAGCACGACCATCTGCATGCACACGACCACCAGCATGCCGACGGAAGCGGGCACGACCACGTGCACGCGGACCAGGAGCTGCCCGAACACACCCATGATCACGCGGGTCATGAACAGGAGCCGCACGAACACTCGCACGGCAATTGAGGCGCCGACCTACAACCGCTGCGCGACCTCGGCGCCATCGGCGCCGTCATAGGCAATCCGCCCGCCCTCGAGCAGCACATACCTCGTGCCGAGCGCCTTCGCGAATTCGAGATCGTGGGTGGCGATGACCATCGCGGCTTCCTGCGATGCGAGCAGCCGAGCGAGGTTGCGTTTCCCTGGCGGGTCGAGAGCGGCGGACGGCTCGTCGAGCAGGAGCAGCGGCGGGCTCGTGACGAGTGCGCCTGCGAGCGCCACACGTTGCTTCTGCCCGTGAGACAGGTGATGCAGCGGCGAGTCTGCCACGGCTCCCACGCCGAGTTGCTCGAGTACTTCCCTCGCCTTCGCGCCAGCTTCCTTCGGCTTCATCCCCTTGCGGACCAAGGCGAACGCCGCATCGTCGACGACCTTGGGGAAGAGCAGTTGGTCCTCGGGCACGTTGAACAGGAACCCGACGCTGCCTCGCACGGCCTGGATGGTGCGCGGGCTGACGGCCTGGCCGCAGACCCGGATGGCGCCAGCGTGCTCCACAAGCCCGACCGCGGCCGTCAGCAACGTGGTCTTGCCCGAGCCGTTGAGGCCGACGAGAGCGACGCGCTCGCCCGCGCCGACGGACAAGGACACGTTGTCCACGGTCGGTGGGCCGTGGTGCTCGTAGCGCACCGTGACGCCATCGTACTCGAGGGCTGGCTGGCTCATGGCAGTCCTCGAACGCGGGCGACAATCGAAAGCGCGAGCGCTGCCGCGCCAGCCGCCAACGCGAGCACATCCCGTGCGCTGAAACCGGCGGCCCCGAAAGACGGCATGTCCTGCTCGCAGTAGCCCCGAACATCCATCGCGCAGGCGACGCGCTCCGCTCGAATCAGCACTCGTGGCAGCCAGACCTGTGGGAGCGAGACAAGCACGCGAAGAGCGGCGACGCCCTTCCCCGATGCCCCGCGCACGGCCATCGCAGAGGCAATCCGGCGCGTTTCGTACCCCAAGGCCGCCGTCTGATGAACAACTTGCAGCAGGATGGCCGAGACCATGGTGGGGATGGGCAGGCGGAGGAGCCCTTCGCGCAGGTCGCTGGCCGAGAGCGCAGTGACGGTGGCGATCGACACGAGCATTCCCGCCATCCCTCGCGCCACAACCGCGGAAGGCACACGGACAGCCTCAGCCCAGGTGCCCGAGGACGTTTCGCCGGCAAGCACCGGAACGAGCAGGAAATAGGGCAAGAACCCCGCGAGCCCCAGCAGAACAGCACTCCAGACGATGCGAAGCGGGGTGCGGCATGCGGCGAGCCATCCCAGCGCTGCTGCCGCGAGCAGAACGAGGCCAGCGCGCGACCCAGCGGGAGCCACCATACAGGCCGCGAACAGCGCCGCACCCACAACGATACGGGTCTGCGGAGCGAGCCGGGAAACCGGCCCGTGCGCGCATCCCCACACGTCGTGAAGCGCAACGCGCATCGGCTCCTACCGCTCCGTCTTGGTCGCCGACACGATGTAGTGCGTGTCGCAGTCCACCGTCCGCGTGACCTTGAAACCGAAGCATGCCAGAAGGCTCGCCACCTCCTCGGCCGGCTTCAGCACGTCCATGTGAACGGCGGGCGCAGCGGACGCGTGGATCTCGTTGACCTTGGCCCGGCTGATGAGGTGCCACACGTGCAGGTTCCCCGACGGGCGAAGCACTCGCGCGAGCTCGGTCGCCGTGGCCGCGGCATCATCGAAGTGCGGCCAGACGGAGTAGCATACGACCCGATCGAACGACCGCGGGTCCATCGGCAGCCGCGTGGCGTCGACGACGTGCCAGGAAACTCGCTCGTCGCGCACCTTGGCCTTGGCGACTTCGATCATGCGCGGGGAGATGTCGACCGCGACCACGCGTCCCTTGGGCCCCAGACGCTCGAGCAGTGCTTTGGTGAGGTTCCCCGTGCCGCAACCCACGTCGAGGATGGTCTCATCGGGCGCCACACCGAACTCCTCGAGGCCGGCTGCAAACTTTCGCGCGAGCGCCTCGAGGTCGTCCCAGCCGTCCCACTTGTCGGCGATGCCGTCGAAGAAGCCGGCCTTCGCGCTGCTCATGGCGTGTTCCTTTCTGCGCCCGCGACCGGGCGAATGATGCTGCGTCCCACCCTTGCCACTGGCGGCACTACGACCGCCATCAGAATCAGCCCGGGCCAGCCGCTGATGAGCGAAATGCCGGCCATGAAAGCCGGCGGCAACTTGATGAACATCGAGGTGCCGTACACGAGCGCAACGTAGATGACTCTGCCAACCAGCAGGACGGGGATAAGCACCGCCCACTCGTTGGCGCGGGGCCAGCGTTGCTTCACGAGCGCGATCAGCCCGACCATCGCCGCCAGCTCGATCGCCATCGTCGGGGCGATGGGCGGAAAGAACGGCGGCATACCGAGAACCGCGCCGGAGAGCAATGGCGTGATCAGAGCGGTCACCGCTGCCGGGGCGGGCCTCGCGAAGAACCCGAGCGCGGCCAACGGCAGATACATGGGCATGAACACGTGTCCGAGGTGGACCAGATGAAACAGGAATGGCAGCAGCAGCGCGGCAGCGCCGAAGAGCCCGCAGTAAGCGAGGTCGCGCGATTTCATAGCACCAGCCTCAGTCCAGCCAGGGCGTTGAAACCCGGCATTGTGTAGTCCTTGACGTACGCGTAGCGGCTGTCGAGCAGGTTGCGAAGCGCGATGTACGGTTCCATCACCACCCCGCGCTCGGGCATCTCGTGGCGAGCGCGCAAAGCCAGGTTGAGCACGAACACGTCGTCGATCCGATCCTGGCTGTAGTTGTTCATGTACAGGCCGTGCACCCATTCTCCTTCGAGCACGCTGCGAAGCATCCACGAGCCCGCGGGCTGCGTCAGCTCGATCGCGAACACGCCCCGCGCCGACGGGTTCTGCTTCGTGTAGCGCCCGACGTCCTGCCAGTTGCCGCCAGCCCGCAGTGTTACGGGTCCGAGGTCTCGCGCCGCGACCATCGCTTCCACGCCGACGACGGTCGTGTGATCGATGTTCACCACTTCGGCCGCGGGCCAGACGCCGAAGTACTTGATCATGTTGTCGACGTCGTTTCGATACCAGGTGCCGGAAAACTCGAAGTGCTGGCTTCCGTAGCCCAGCCCGGCGTCGGTGGTCAGCGAGCGCTCCGGCTTGAGGTTCGGATTCGCAGTTGGGAATGGGAGGTACAGTTCACTGAGCGTGGGCTGCCGGAAGTTCTTCGCCGCTCGCCCACGAACGTACCAGCCCTTGCCGAGCGACCAGCGCACACCGCCCTTGTACAGGAACACGAACCCGTAGTTGGCGCTGGCGACCTCGCGGGTGCCGCCGATGAGCTGGAGCCCTTTCAGAGGCTCTACGGTGAGCTGCTCGTACCACGACGCCGACTGCTGCGCGCGCACCGGCATCTGCTCGCCTGTCACGCGATTCTCGGCGGAGCCGTCGGCTCGATCGACGGCCGAGCCGACGAGCAGCTTCACCCGGTCATGGAGCTTGAAGTCGCTCTCCAGGATGGCGCCACTGGTCGTGTCGACCGAGCGGAATCCGTCGTAGAGCTCGTGGCGCCCGATGTTGAAGAACGGTTGCGCCCGCATGCTGACGGCGTCCGACTGCCAATTCGCCTGGAGCGAGAGGCGATCGCGCCAGACATCGAAGAAGTGATTGTCGTTGGGGTGGGTGACCGGACCAGGATCGGCTCCGGTCAAGTGCATGGCTTTCTCGCGAAGTGTGACTTCCCAGCCCGAACCGAGCCGCGTTCGAATACCGAACTGCCCGATGAGATCGCTGCCACCAGCGCCGATGCGGTGGCCGTCGGTTCGAAGCGCATGCACGGCGCCAGCGAAGCCGAATCGCCCAGAATTGCCCAGCACTGCGGCGCTCTCACGAAGGGTGTTGTAGCTGCCTATCGCCGAGTCGTTTTCGACTTCCCATCCATCCTGCTGGCGCCACCGGCTTCGCAAGAGAATCGCGCCACCCAGCGCGTTGGTGCCGTAGAGCACCGAATCCCCACCGCGCACGATGATCGCTTCGTCGAGCAGGAATGGCACGTAGGCGTCGGGAATGGGGTGCCCGAACAAGCCCTGGTAGTCGGGCACGCCGTCCTCGATGACCACGACCTGCGAGTTCGGGCTGCCGCCCATGCCCCGAATGTGGATTCCCCCGGTGCCTCCGGAGGCAACGCCATGGATTCCGACGCCGCGCGCGGGCACGTACATGTCAGGGGCTTCCTGCGCCAGCGATTCGACCAGCGTCGACTTGGGGCTTTCCCTCAGCTTGTCGCCCCCCACGCGCACCGTGTCGGCGGAGCGGTCGGGCCGCTGCTTTCGATCGCCTACGACGCGCACCTCGATCGGTGCCGAGGACGACGCTGGTGGCGCCTCCGCGGAGCTCGATGCAGATGCCAATGCCGCTGTAGCGCCGGGCGCAGGCTGCTGCGCGACGCTCCACCTGGCGACGGCAGCACCTACGAGGACCAGGGGAACAAGCGTCTTCTTGCGCATCGTCTCGCGCTCAGTGCCCGTACGGGCCGGGCGTCGAGAAGTCCTGTTCCATGTCGGTCAGGGTGATCTCGATACGCTGGAAGTCGCCGTAGCCCGCGGAGTGCTCGGAGATGGTCTGGTAGTTGAACCAGAGGGGAGCCCCTTGGCCGCTGTACTTCGCGGCGTCGAGTTTCTTGAAGTGCACACGGTCGGTGCCCGTGGGGCACCTCTGCGGCGAAGTCGTCTCGCCGTACGAAAGGACCTCGGTCCAAAGGCAGCCGTTGAAGCTCACGTCGCGTAGCTGCACGCTCTCGCCGGTGTTGTTCGTCACGACAACCTCGGGATAGGCGTTGTCGCACCCGGCCATCGCAAACGTGATCAGCGCACCCGTGCAGATGGTCGTGAGAGCGGCGGGCCTCACTGGTCGCCAGCGTCAGCGCCCGCCTCGGAGCCGCCCTCGGTGCCGCCGTCGCCGCTGCTTCCGCCGCTGCCCGCACACTGCGAGTTCAGAGCACGGTCGGCGTAGGCCTTGAAGTTGTACTCCGGCCACAGCTTCAGGATGCGATCGTACTGCTCCTGCGGGATGGGAGGCACGCCCTCGGGCGGGCAAGGGCCCTGGTGGTTCGTCATCGCCACAGCGATCGTGCGGGTCTGCCCGCTCACGACCTCTTCCCTGTTCGCGGTGGCGATGGGGAGGCTCTTGGCTGGACTGCAGGTGGGATCATCCCAGGCGGCGACCATGAGCACGTAGTCGAGCCCAGCAGGCACATCGAGCACGTCGCTGGTCTTGCCGATCTCGATCTTGCCGAACTCCACGCCCTGGTAACTCGACTTGCAGATCGTCCACGGCGGCTGGAAGCCGGTGATCTTCGGGTCGTTGAAGTCGTTTTGGAGCTGCACGTGGGCGACATCGGAGGCGTCATCGCTGCTGCTGCAAGCGACGCCGAGCGGGATCGCGGCAAGGACAAGAAGTGGCGCAAGCGCGCGGAAGAAGGTCATGCCTGGGGCTCCGAGTAGTAACACGAATGTTGAAACTCGTGTTACCTCCATACGACGGCGCGGTCAAGCTGTTGGCGTCGTCCATCGCGCGTCCCTGCTATCATTCGTGGCCCGATGACAGAGCTGAACCGTTTCGGAATCGCGATGGAGAAGTCGTTGCTCGCCGACCTCGACGAGCTCGCTGAGCGCAGGGGCGCCAACCGATCGGAGGTCGTCCGCGACCTGGTGCGCGCCGAGATCGCGCGCACCAGGGCACAACAGGGCGTGCCCGCGGTCGGTTCGCTGATCTTCGTCTACGACCACCACGTCCGCGACCTCACCGAGCGGCTCAACGACCTGCAGCATGAGCTCGGCGAGCGCGTGCTCTGCTCGCTGCACATCCACCTCGACCACCACAATTGCATGGAGGTCGTCGTGCTGCGCGGGAACTCACGCGAGATGCAAGTCGAGTCAGAACGCTTGCTGGCAACGCGTGGCGTGGTGCACGGAGCGCTGCACGTCGTTCCCGAGGACTTGAGCGGGCACGGGCATGGTGGTCACAAGCACGCGAAGGCGAAAGGCGAGCGCTGAGGGATCTCCGCCCGACGTGGCCCCCCCCCCCATGG
>JAJZQG010000400.1 GCA_021847645.1 Myxococcales bacterium | reverse complement strand
ACGGTGTCGCACGCGGGCGGGCAGAGGCTGGCGGCGAGCGGGTCCGTCTCGCCGGCATCGGACGGAGTCTGCTGGGCTTGGGTCGATGGCCCGGAAGACTGACTCGTCGAGCACCCAGAGAGGGCGACACCCACCATAGCTACGTACAAGAGCGGCTTCATGTCTTGCCTCCTCGCGTTCTCTGGACCTCAGAACTGCTCTCCGGGCGGCAGCTCGGTTGCGGTGAACTGCAGACACATGTCCGTGGGGCCGCCCGCGCCCGGCACAATCGTGGATAGTGGAACCGGCGCGGTATCACTGACCTGCCAAGGCTTGACGCCGATCGATTGGCCCTGCCAGCCGAGCAGAGCGAGCGTAGTGGGATTGCCCCAGTTGACCCACATCGTGGGCCACGTCCCACCATTGTTCAGCCAGAGCTCATCATTTCCGCTGCTCGAGTCCTGATCCCACAGCCCCGTCCCGAGGGCGTGAGCCTGCTCTGTCCCCTGCTCGATCGTCTCATAACGCCAATTGACCATGCATGAGTCAGCGGGGAACGATGCCGCTGCCGTATCCTGGCATACGAAACTCCGGTTGCCCTGCATATCCCAGTTCTTCTGGCCCTGCTGATCGACGAACCCTGCCCACATCGAAGCATACGGATCGACGGCGCCGGAACAGTCTCCCTGGTTGGAAGCGTCATAGCTGGCCACCCCCAACTCCAGATCGTGCTTCCACGTCGGATGGAACTTGGGCAGATGCTCGAGCTTGGCAAGCTCGAGCCCAACCGTCACCGGCTTGTGATCCGAAAGCCGATCCGGCGGGCCGGTAAACGTCTTGCCGTCAACTCCGCTGGGCGGGGAACCGGGATAGGGGGATCGCCACGGGTCGCCGTCGATCGTCTCCGCAACCCATTGAGGCGCTATGAAGTTCGGCTCGTCGCTTTGGTACGGCGGGCGGACGAGAATGTAATCGTATCGCGCGTGCCCGTCCGCATAGTCCCCTTCGGGGCAGTTGGCGTCGTAGGCAACGCCAGACGACTCGTCCCCGACAACGGTGCGCATGCACTCTCCGTAGGTCGTGTTGCCGTCGCTTTCCGTCTTGCTGGGCCACGGCGTATGCCACTGGCGCGCGAGGTCACCATGGTCTACATCCCAGTCGAAGTCGAGCGGCCACGGATTCTCCATGTCATCGTTGTCGAGAGCAGCATTGCCGCCGTATGCTTGGGGGTTGATTGGCCCGATGTGCAGGCGCCGGAGCATCTCGCGGTACATCGAACCGGAATCGCCAAGCTCCTTGCCGTCAATGTTGAAGTCACCCATGACGATCGCCGGGCGGTCGTGGGCCATGTGCGACTCGATGAAAGCGTTCAGTTCGTCGAGTTGACGCCGCTGGATCTCCTGGTCGCTCACCCCGCAGTTCAGGTCGTTGTCGCGTACCGCCCGGGCGAACACGAGCCACGGCTCAAGGACGGCGGCTCCCGCGAGGTAGTCGGCGAGGCGTGCCATGAGCAAGTCGTGCGTCGTCTGGTCACTGCAGACGTCCGTGTTGGTCGCCTGCAGGTGCGTGTCGAATACGTCCACGAAGTCGTCGCCGCTGGGCGGGGGGCCGCAGGTTCCACCTTTGAATACTGAGCAATTCGTGTTCGCCGGCGTTGGTGGGTTCAGCATGATCCGTGCCCACAGCACCCCCTTGGCCTTGAAGCAGTCCTCACCCTTACAAGCGTCGGCGCTGTAGACGTGGAAGCCGTGCGGTCCGATGGGAAACTTGCTCAGGATCCACGTTCCTCCGCTCGAGCCCTCGTTTCCGCCTGCGACGATGCCCCCGAGGTTGCTCAGCATGTCCTTGAACCAACCCCCCTCGACGTCCGGCGGACCATAGAGGTAGAACGGCTCCAGGCCGAGTTGCGCGCGTTGGATGGTCACCCTGTTTACAACTTGCGCCATCATGACCTGGTTCCAGCCCTCCTGAAGCCCGATCACGTCTGCCTTGTCCGCAAGCCACGTGCCCACGGCGTCATCCGTTGTTTGCGAGAACGGCCCCGCGAGCTTGCTGATGCTCGACCGGCGAACGTTCCACGTCATGAACTGCGCCTTGAATCCCTTCGGCCTGGCGAAGAGCAGGGACAACGCATACCCGCGATCGTCCCGAAGTTGCTTGGGAAGCTTCCCGACGAGGCTCACCTCCGGCACGCCAGCCAGGAACGTGTTGTTGATGTTGTTGATGTCGGTAAAATACGAGGGGAACGGGACTAGCGCGAACCCCACGCCGGGGTCGACGTCGTCGTCCGGCGAGGGGAACGGTTTCATGTCGTTGCCGTCGATCGGTATCCGAAGCTCGCCGTTGCAACGCAGCACAAACCCCGTGGAGGGGTCCGGACCGCAGGTTCCGGCGTGGAAGGCCGCGCGCCCGAGGTATGAGAGGGTCCCAGCCGATGAGTAGGAAAAGATGCCGGCCGGGTTGATCCCGCGCAGATCGATGACGAAGAAGCGGTCTTCCGGGCCGACGCTAGGGCTGACACCGGTGAAGCGGTTGAAGTCGACGTACACCACGAAGGTGCTGTTGATGCCCGGGCTGGTCTTGTCGCCTGCCGGGATGCGGTCGATCATGGGGATGTTCTCGAGGAACACGTTCATGTAGCCGCGGCCGACCTTGAAGCCACTGTCGTACTGGAATGCCTTGATGTGCACGGTGGCCTCGGCGTGCAGCCCCTCGTCGGTATAGGGAAGCTCAGTAGCTCCATCATACTCGTGGGGCGAAAGAACGCCATCGATACCTTTGGGCAGGGGACAGACTCCGTTCGAACACGACACTTGGCACACCGGTCTCGAGCACCCCGGTACTGGCGTCGGGGGGACATCGGCGCAGCCGTCGCTCACGACATCGTGCGTGCAGACGCGCGAGTTCTGCACCCATCCAGTCAACGCCTGACGGGAGCTGCTCACGTCCTCTTGTTCCTGAGGGCCAGCCCCATCACCGCAAGCGCCAAGAACGAGCGAAACACCGAGCACCAAGACTACGCGACGAACCCACTGTCTCAGCAGACGACGCTTCATTCCGAGGATCTCCCTGCGACGCGTTGCGGATCACACCGGCGGCTGGCACCGGGCCCGCGCCGCCGACGTCGCGCAGAGTGATCGCTTTGCCGTCCGTCGCCTTCCACGGAATCGACCGTGCTGGTTCGATTTCCTCGACTCCCTATCTATCTGTGATGATCCCCAAGATCTTGCCGCGTAATTCCGCAAGCGGATGAGGGGCCGGAGCGCCAGATGGGCCCGGTACCGAAAGGCTATCGCGTGACGCGGGGCTTGGCAAGCCGACATGGTTGGCGAC
>JAJZQG010000176.1 GCA_021847645.1 Myxococcales bacterium | reverse complement strand
CCAGGAGCTCGCGGTTCTGCGGGGCGGCGAACAGCAGCTTGAAGACGACGTCGAGCTTGGGATCGAGGAGCGGGAGCATGACCGGGCGCCGGTGCGCGATGCATGCCAGGGGCGAGGACGCGAATGTCCCGTAGATTCCGGGGTTCGCAGGTGGCGGCCCGCCAGGCCAGGAACCGGCGATCGAAGCGCCGTGGTGAGGTTTGCTCGGGGATTCTCGCGCAGGTGGCGGAAGCGCCAGAATTGTGGCGGCCGCCAGGGGCCAGGGAATGCAGCGGCGGCGGACGGTGGCGTGTGTCGAAACCGCTCCGGGGCTACAACGCAGTTCCCCCAGCGCCTCCGGCTCGCTCGCGCGCGGCAGCTGCCTCTGCTCGCGCCTCGGTGCGCGTGAATCCGCTGCTGCCGCCCGTCAACCCACTTCCGCCAGCTTCATCTCCACCACGACCGTGTCCTTGCCGCGCCGCAGCTTGACCTTGACCGTGTCGCCCACCTTGTAGCTGTCCAGCGCGTTGTACAGATCGTCGTAGTCCTTCACCCCGTGGTCGTCGATGCCGACAATCACGTCGCCGATCACCAGGTCGCCCATCGGTGTCTGCGTCAGGCCCTTGAGCCCGGCTTGGTCCGCCGGCGAGCCTGGCTGCACGGACGCCACGATGACGCCTTGGACGTGGGCCCGCTTGGCGTAGCCGTCGGGCAGCAGCTGTACGCCCAGGCCAGCGCGCTCCACGTGCCCGTTCTTGATCAGCTGGGGCACGATGCGCTGGATGGTGTTCTCCGGAACCGCGAACCCGATCCCCGCGGAGGTGCCGCTCTTGCTGAAGATCATCGTGTTCATCCCGATGAGCTGCCCGGACGAGTCCAGCAGCGGCCCGCCCGAGTTGCCGGGATTGATCGAAGCGTCCGTCTGGATCATGCCGCGGATCGACACTCCGCCGTAGCCACCAACCTCGCGCCCGGTGGCGGACACGACACCGGTGGTCAGCGTGTGGTCGAGCCCGAACGGGTTGCCGATCGCCAGGGTCTTCTGGCCGACCTGGACCTGCATGCCCTTGGGCGGCAGACGTATTGGGATCAGCTCGGATTCCGGCGCGTCGATCTTGAGCACCGCGATGTCCTTGTGGGGCTCACCGCCCACCAGCCTCGCCTCGTAGGTCTTCTGATCGTAGAGCGTGACCGCGTACGCGCCCTGCGCGCCTCCGGTGTCGACGACATGGAAGTTGGTCACGATGTGGCCCTGCTTGTCCCAGACGAATCCGCTGCCCGTGCCTGCCGGCACCTCGAGGGGACGCATGGCCCAGTCGCGCACGATCTGCTTTTGCGTGACGAACACCGTGGCGGGCGCGGCAGCGTCGAACACACTCATGGTGTTGCGCTCGTCTTCGAGCTTGGCGTTGGGCGAGGGCAGGGGAACCGGCGGAGTCGTAGCCGGGCTGTTGTCCGCGGCGCCGATGGAATCGTTGGTGGATGCTGGGATCGAGCGGCGGCGGCAGCCGGTGGCGAGGGCCATCAAGGCGACGCAGGCGGCGGCGATGGTCACGCGGGGCCGGAGCAGGGAGCTTGTCATGGGCATAGCCTTGGAAGAGTCGGTTTCCGCAGCTTGTTGGAAGGTCGGTCAGCCTGCGGTGCGCTGACCTGTACGATGTAGTGACCGCAACAACAGGTTCGGGCAGCCCGTTCTTCCCGTTCGATGACGCGAGGTCGCGCCGAGTGTCCCACTGGCCTCACGCCATGGCGAAGCAGGAAGCGTGCCACGCTTTCCCTTGACAAGCTGGGGCGTGTCGAGCATAAACCGCGCTCCGCTTTCCTGTCGGCTCCAACAGCCCCTGACCGGCGCTTGTGCCAGGCGCAGGGGTGGCCGGCTCGAAGCGAGTAGCCCAGCGGGGCCTCAACGCCTCGCGCAGTTCCCCTCGGAGGGCTTGCCATGACGAAGATGAAAACCAACAGGTCTGCCGCCAAGCGGTTCCGGCTGTCTGGCACGGGCCGCATCCGGCGCACCAAGTGCGGCGGCAACCACGGCCTGAGCAACAAGAACCGCAAGCGTCTGCGTCGCCTGCGCGACAACGACATGGTCGCTCACGAGCACGAGAAGCGCCTCAAGGCGCTCCTGCCCTACGGCTGATTCACAAGGAGCTGAGCCATGCCGCGCGCAAAACGTGGATTCAAAGCACGCCGTCGCAAGAACCGGGTCCTCAATCATGCCGAGGGATTCTTCGGCTCGAGGCACAAGCTGTTCGCCTTCGCTCAGGAAGTCGTCCGCAAGGCCTGGGTCTACGGCTACATCGGCCGTCGCCTTCGCCGTCGTGACTTCCGCCGCCTGTGGATCACCCGCATCAACGCCGGTGCTCGCATCAACGGCACCAGCTATTCGCGCTTGGTCAACGGCCTCAAGAAGGCCAACATCGCAATCGACCGCAAGATCCTCGCTGACCTCGCCATCGCCGATCCCGGCGCCTTCTCGGCCATCGTCAAGACCGCCGTCGGCTGAGTCTTCCGCCGCACCCCCCTTGCACTTCGGCCGCCGACGCGCGACAAGTGCGGTCGCATGACCGACGCACGACAAGACATCGAACAGACCATCGCGTCTCTTCGCAGCGCTTATCCGTCATCGTTCGCGCAGTGCGCGACCGAGCAGCAGCTGCGAGACGCCAACGCGAGGTTCCTGGGCAAGAAGGGCGACGTCACGGCGCTGCTCAAGCGCCTCGGCTCCATCGAGGCCGACCAGCGCAAGGCCGTGGGAGCGCTCGTCAACGACCTCAAGTCCGAGATCGAGAAGGCCTTTGCCGCGGCTCTCGCCCGCATCGACAAGGCGCGCCGCGACAAGGAGCTGAACGAGCGCTTCTTCGACCTGTCGCTGCCGGGGCGCGTGCCGACTCCGCGCGGCCACGTGCACCCGTTGATGCAGACGCGCGACGACATGCTCGCGATCTTCAAGGACCTGGGCTTCGTCATCGCTGCCGGTCCCGAGGTCGAGCTCGAGCAGAACAACTTCACCAAGCTCGCCTTTCCTCCGGACCACCCTGCCACCGACATGCAGGACTCCTTCTGGATCAAGCCCGGCGTGCTGCTCCGGACCCACACCTCCAACGTCCAGATCCGCGAGATGTCCGGCCGCACTCCGCCCCTGGCCGTGGTCAGCGCCGGCGTGGTCTACCGTCGCGACGACGACGTCACGCACTCGCCGATGTTCCACCAGATCGAGGGCTTCATCGTCGACGAGAACGTGAGCTTCGCGCAGCTCAAGGGCGTGCTCACGGCCTTTGCCCACCGGCTGTACGGCGCGGACGTGCCCGTGCGCTTCCGCCCCAGCTACTTCCCGTTCGTCGAGCCCGGCGCAGAGCTCGACGTTGGCTGCGTGTTCTGCGCGCGTCCCGACGGCACCCGGCCGGGCTGCCGAGTATGCAAGGGCACCGGTTGGATCGAGATCCTGGGCTGCGGCATGATCCACCCGCAGGTCTTCGAGAACTGCGGCATCGACCCGGATCGCTACACGGGATTCGCGTTCGGCATGGGCATCGAGCGCGTCGCCATGCTGCGCTACGGCATCCCGGACATCCGTCTGCTGTTCGAGAACGATCCGCGCTTCCTGGCACAATTCTGACGCGATCGGCCGCGTGCACTCCCGACGCGTCGCGCTACAATGCGCGCCGGGGTGACTGCCATGCCGAACCTTCCGGTCCTCTTCATTCACGCCTTTCCCCTCGACTCGCGCATGTGGGCTCCGCAGCTCGACGCTGTCGGCTCCACGCGACTCGTGCTCGCGCCCGACCTGCGCGGCTTCGGCAGGAACCGCCAGTGCATGCTGCCCGAGTCGGTCGATGGTCACGCGCGCGACATGCTCGAGCTGCTCGATCGAGCGTCGGCGCCGCGCGCCATCGTCGTGGGCTTGTCGATGGGAGGCTACATCGCGTTCGGCATGCTTCGTCTCGCGCCGGAGCGGATCGCCGGGCTGCTGTTGGCGGACACGAAGGCCGCGGCCGACTCGCCCGAGACGCGCAAGGGCCGGGACGAGCGCATTGCGCGTTTGCAGCGCGACGGGGTCGGGTTCCTGCCCGACGAGATGATCCCGTCGCTGGCGGCGCCGTCGTGCCCCGATTCGATCAAGCTGGAGCTGCGGCGGCTCATCCTGGAGCAGGATCCGATCTCGGTGGCGGCCGCGCTGCGTGTGTTGCGAGACCGTCCGGATTCCTCGGGGCTGCTCGGCCGCATCCAGGTGCCAACCACGTTCGTCTGCGGCGAGGCCGACACGCTCACGCCACCGTCGGTGATGCGCGAGATGGCCGAGCGGGTGAGCGGTGCGCGGTATGTGGCAGTTTCCGGCGCCGGTCACATGTCGAACCTCGAGGCGCCCGAGGTCTTCAACCGCGCGATGGTCGAGCTGATGGGGCGCTGTACGGGTTGAGGTGCGGCGAACGTCCGGAGCGCTGCTCATGACTGTTGGCAGCTCGGGGGGGCGGAGGCAGCCGCAGATGTCGCGGAGGCTCGCAGATGTCGCGGGCGCTTGACGGGGTGTCCCGGTCCATCGACTCAATGTGGCCGAGAAGCACCGATTCCGACCCCCGTCTAACGCGAACTCGCGCGCCCGTTCACCACGGCAGCGCCGAGCGCGCCAACGAAGACGCGCACTGGGCAGCGTCAAGCCCCGGACTGGGTGGGACTCCCGCCCGTTCGCAATAGACCTGAGCAGCTGCGCAGAAGTGCGCGGGCGCGTGCTTGCTACTCCACTGGGGCCGATCGGCAGTGCGCGGCGCCTTGGTCGCGCAACACGGTTGTAGCCGGGCCAGCGGGCGGGACAGGGGGTCACTCGGCGCTCAACGGGCATGTCGGACGCGGACGCGGACTTGGCTGCAGAGCGAGGTCAAGCCGCGAGGCACGCTGAGCCCGCGTAGCGGGGTTTTCTGCGAGCGCACCTGCCGCGGGGTTTACCGGAGCAAGGGGTGAAAGCCGACCCCGCGGCGAGCGCGACGAGTAGCAAGCGCGAGCGCCAGAACGGGAACGACCCCGCCCGAACGGGAACGACCCCGCTCGAACGGGAACGACCCCGCTCGAACGGGAACGACCCCGCTCGAACGGGAACGACCCCGCGAAGACCGCGTGATCGCCTGCAATCACCGCCCCCGCCGGCAGAACCGGGGGCTTGCAGAGTCGGAATCCTCGGACCGGCAAGAAGACATGTCGGCCGATAGCCCGCGATCGACGCACCGGATGGAGGAAGCTTGGTCGAGCGATTCGCGTACGAGATGGGCCGGCAACGGGCAGCTTCGCAGTCGTCTCAACAGGCGAATGTTCGAACGCCCACGATGGCAGACGTCGGTAGGCTGCCAATTCAGACAAGCTCCAGTCTGTTGCCGTTTTCATTCTTGACGCTGGGTCGTGCCGCCGCGTACAAGAGGCGTGGCTGAAGATCGGCGCGGGACTTCCTGCGCCGCGGAGAGAATGCGAGGTTCGCGTGGACGGCTCTGCGCAGCGCGCGCCAAGGGCCAGTGCTCGTGTGCTCAACGTCGAGCACCGGTTCATGAGGACGGCCCGAGGCCGGGCCGAACACGGCTCGCCTGCCTCGGCGCAGCATTCGTGTCCTTTTCGTGGCAACGCGCACGAAAATAGGACGAAACTCCGACGCGCGCATGCCGATAGGGATCTTGCAGGACGGTGCTGCAGGGATGCCGCTGGTGAACAGGAAGATGAACAGCAAGACCACTCTCGCTCGCATTCTTGCGCAATTCCGGAAAGGGCCCGGGCCAGGCGTAGGGCTGCAGCTTTGCCGTGCTGAAGGGGAGTCATCGTATGCCATGTGATCGTTGTCGCTTTCGAGGAAGCCCACGAGAACAATCGCTGGTGATGAGGGCCACATTCGGCAGGGTTTCCCTGCTCGCGTTCGCCCTGCTCTGCGGAGCCGCGAGCTGCTCCCCGCCGGACGATCCCGGGTCTACGACCCAGGCTGCCGGGGTCGTCGTGCATCCCATTCCCGGGATCGGAATCCCTCTTGCCAAGTGCGTAGGCCACCCGACCGCGTGCGACGACGGCAACCCGTGCACAGTCGATGTTTGCCGACCCCTGCTGGGCTGCGTGCACAAGAACAAGGGGGTTGGTGCGGCCTGCGATGACGGCAACCCCTGCACGACGGGCGACGCGTGCACGGCGGGCGGGACGTGCGCAGGCTCGTCGATTTCCTGCGACGACGGCAACCCGTGCACCGTGGACCAATGCGACCCGGGAACCGGAACGTGCCAGAGCACAGTAGCCGTGTCGGCTCCGTGCGATGACGGCAATCGCTGCACCACGAACGACTCATGCACGGCCGACGGCAGCTGCTCCGGCTCCGCGGTCTCCTGCGATGACGGCAACCCATGCACGGCAGACCAGTGCGCGCCGGACACGGGGTTGTGTGTCAACACCATCCAGGCGTTGGCGTCCTGCGACGACGGCGACGCTTGCACGACGGAAGATCGGTGCACGGCAGCCGGCGCGTGCGTCGGCACCGAGCTGCCGACCGATGACGGCAACGGCTGCACCGTCGACAGCTGCGATCCACAGCTTGGTATTCGCCACGACCCTGCCATGGCAGGCACGACGTGCGTGGGCGACGACGGCACGATCAACATGCTCTGTGATGGGCAGGCGCGTTGCGTGGGCCCACTGCTGTCCGAATCTGCGGTAGCGCGCGTCAATGGCCAGGATGACCTGGTGGACGAGCGGCGGCTGGGTAATGGACGGCATCCTGTTGCTGCCTCGGAGGAGGGGTTCGCGGTGTCGTTCGTCGAAGCGCTCCAAGGCGGCGGGGCGCGCGTGGGGGTTGCGACGTATTCGCCTGGTGGAACTGGGCTCGGACTCTGGCGCTACGACGGGGTTCCCTACGAGGCAGACCCGGTGATAGCGGCAGTGCCCGGCGGCTTCGTCGTGGCCTTCAATGCCCTCACAATAGATGGCGATGGCCTTGGGATCGCCCTCGCCCGTTTGGGTGGCGACGGCAGCATCCTGGCTGGTCCGGTGGCCGCGGATACCACGGTGCTGCTGAGCCAGCATTCGCCGGATGTGCTGTGGGACGGCACGTCGCTGCTGGTGGGCTGGGAGGACGACAGCATGACCGAGTCCTGGGAGCGGCGCATCTGCAGCCGGGCGTTCACGGCGAACCTGTCGCCGCTCGGGACCGATCAATGCGCGTGGACGGCCGGGGCCAATCGTTCGACCGTGTCCTACGCCGCGACGTCGAGCGGGACGGCGATGGCTTGGCGCGAGGAGACGACGGACAGCGCAACTCTTCAATTGAGTTACGCCGGCTCCCAGTGGGCCATCGCCCTGACTGGCTTTCCTGGTCCCGCGGAGCCCGTGGCGCTGCTCGAGCTGGACGCCAGCCACCTGCTGATGGTGTACAGCGATACCGGGGGAAGCCAGATGGCGACGATCGTGGACAGCGCCGTCGGGCCGGGTTCGCCGAACCAGTTGAATCCAGCGCCGATGCTTCACCGCGTAGAGCCGTCGCTCGCGAAGACCGACGACGGCATCTACCTGGCGTGGCGCGAGCCGGCGACCGCGCCGGATTCCTACCTTGACGACGTGTGGGTGCAGAAGGCCGAGTGGGACGGCGCCGCGCTGAGTTGGATCGGAGCTCCGGTGTCGATTCCCCGTCCCAATCCCTTGCTGCAGGGAGACCGGACACGGCCGGCGCTGGCTTCGGAGCCGTTCGTGCCCTCGGGGGCGCTGGTGGCAGCGTGGAATGACCTGACAAGCCGGGCCGGCAGCCCGCCGCATGGAGACGTCCTGCTGTCGCTGCTGCCGACCCCGATGACAGCGAAAGAGTAGTTGTGAGTGGCGATCGTGAGATGAAAAGGCGGAGCGGAACCATGAGAGCTGGTTATCTGAATGGGCTGTGGGCGGCTGCAACATCGACGATCCTCGTGCTGACCGGATGCGGCGGGGACTCGAACACCACGAACAACTTCAGCGGCTGCGGGCCGGGCACGACGATGGATCCGGGCACGAAGCTGTGCGTGCCCGTCGACGATGGTGGCGCCGGGAGCGGGGGAGCGGCCGGAGCAGGAGGGCAAGGCGGCACGGAGCAGGACGGCTCCGCGGGGACTGCAGGCAGCGCGGACCAGGATGCCGGCGATGCGCAGGAAGAGATCCCGGCTCCGGACCCGAACGACGACACCTGCATCACAGGGGCCCAGGTGATCATCAACGGCGACAAGGCTTGTGGTGACTACAAGCCCGCCGGTATCTGCGATGCGACGGAGCCGGGGACGGTGGTGCTTCCGGCGCTGGACTACAAGGACATCTCACTGCCGAACCCGAACGATCCTTCCAGCGGCGGAACGTGGGTGCGCACGCCGTCTCATCCTGGTGCGAATCCAGATTGCGAGAGCGGGTGCTATACACCAGGAACAGTCGCGAAAATACTCGTTCCGATCCGAATCAGCACTACTTTCTTTCCCGCGCTGGAAGTCATTCACGAGGACGGCAATAACCCCGTTGATCCGTGGAGGATATCCGTTCTTCAGAACGACAACCCGCCCCCACTCTGCCGCACCAACACCGCTGCAGGCTGCTACTACGCGCAAAGCATCAAGTCCATTGACGTCATCATCGAGACGTGGGACCCCGACGCGCCGGCGCGCAACTTTCACCTCTTCGAGCAAATCGACCACAACGGGGCATGCCAATGAAACGCCGGACTGTATGCTGGAACCAGACAGCCAACG
The DNA here is from genome assembly GCA_021847645.1 of Myxococcales bacterium. GTDB lineage: Bacteria > Myxococcota_A > Polyangia > Polyangiales > Polyangiaceae > JAJZQG01. The sequence continues at coordinate 10,041 of JAJZQG010000176.1, read as the reverse complement.
CAGCGCTCGCGGCGCTGACCATCTTCGCCGCCGGCGCATGCTCGGGTGGAAGCGCCGCTCCGAGCGGCTCGCAAAATGGGCCGTCGCTGCAGGGCGAGACAGGGAGCAACTACCAGATCCGCTTCTTCACCGGGACGGGCGCGGATACGCAGATGGTCACGGCCGGTCCGGATTCGACGATATGGAAGCAGCCGGAGGGGGCTCCATCGGCCGGCGGCACCACCATGTCGCTCAGAACCACGACCCAGAGCCAGACCAATGGCGTCCAGACGCAATCAGGTACGCTGGCTCCCCAGTCCATCGTCATCGCGGCGATGGTGGAGTGCGGTCTCAAGGCCACCAGCATTGCCAAAGGGGAATTCCCCGACAGCACCAGCTTCTACCACATGAAGAACCTGCTGCCGCGCAGTTTCTGCGACAACTATCTCGAGGCGCAACAGATTCTCGTCTGCGCGGCGGACAAGCTGGCTGAAGTCAGCGAAGGCACGGCGCCCGTTGTCTGGCAGGTTGCTGGAGTGGGCAGCGATACCGGGATAATACTGCCAGCGGCAGGGCCGTACACTTTCCCGCCCCAAGACCCTACGGCGCGTTTCATACTCCGTGACTTGGCGCTGCACACGCTCGCGCATGTGGTGTGGCTCGATGTGTTGCAGCCAACGGGCACCGCGACTGGCACGACGTGCACCGACCTGTATGCGAAGGATGCCGCCAGCCCGAACCAGGCTGACCTGCCCTCTCTCTTCGGGATCAGCACGGCGGGCAGTGCGCTGCTCGCGAACCTCCCCACGTTCGATTCGGCAAAGCTCTCCGGCACCGCTGGCATCGCGACGCTGTCCGCCGAACGCCTCGCCTTCAAGGCTCACGTGTTACGGGCCGCGGCCCGCATGATCCCGGAGCTCGTCACCGACAGCGTATATGCCGACCTCGGTGGCGCGACCCAGCGCAAGGAAGCGCAGGGCGACTTCGCTCGCGGCTTGCGGGCGCTATGGGGCAACTTCGGCGACGGTTACTACAACTCGCTCGCGCACGCGGCTCGCGTGCTCAGCCAGCGCTGGCAGCTTCCCGTCTCGTCGCTGGCTCCGTGGCAGAACGTCGTGCCGGCGTCCACCTGTTCGACGATTCCGCTGGCTCAAGACGCTCTTGAACAGGTCTACGGCGATGACTACACCGCTCGCGTCGGCAGCCTGCCGGCCACCACAGATTCCCGGAGCGACGCCATCGCGCGGCTGGACCGGACCGGCGTCGTGTTCGACGACACGGCGCTGCAGGGAGCTGACGCTTCGAACCTGAAGCAGGATGTGCTCAACCAGCTCGTGCACGCCGCATACGTGGACAGCGGCCTTGCCAGCTCGACTAGCGAAAGCGATTACAAGAACGGTCCGTCGGGCCAACGCATGCTCGCCACGTTCGACGGTGTCTCCGACCAGGACTTCCTGTTTGCCGCCAAGACGGTGCAGGACCGCTATCGCGTCCTCGCGAACGCGGGCACCGCTGGCTGGGACAGCACGGCGACGGCCAGCGAGAACATGGACTCGGCCCATCTCTTGTCGACGAATCCTGCAGGCATGCATGTGCTTCGGGATCCACTGGTCAAGACCGACCTCGCGATCGACGTGACCGCCAAGCTGGGTGGCATTCAGACCGTATCGCAATGTACGGAGACGGTTCGCAACCCGCTGGCCATGGGGACCGACTACGACGTCGAGTTCGCGACCCAGGACTCGTTCTCGATGGGGCAAGCGCTCTACAGCCGGCTGGTCAAGCTGCGGGAGCTTTCGGCGACAGCCTCGACCGACGCGAAGACCGTAGCGGATGCGGCCACGGCGGAGGTTCGCGCCTGGAGCGGCGAAGGCCGTATCTTCGCCGTAGCGACCGGCGGGCTTGTGCTCCCGGGCAGGAGATCGCCCGTTGCGAGTATCCAGCTGACGACCCTGGGCTTCGAACCCAAGGACTTCGGAGCGGACTCGACCGAAGAGATGGCCGACCGCCTGGAGCTCGTCTGGGGCAAGCCGTACATCGCAGACTGTGCAGCAGGTTTGCGAACGACCTGCCCGAGCAACGTGGACGAATATGTCGCCAAGCCATCCCAAACCACGGTGGTCTCCCTGTCGAGCGATAACGACAACGCGACGGTCTCTGTGCCGAACTCGAGCGGCCAGATGTCACTGCAGTCGGTCGCTACCGCTCGCAAGTTCTACGGCGTCGATGGAACGTGGGGCTCGTTCGTGTTCGACTTGGCCAACCCGAGCAAGGTCGGGACGACTGGCAGCCAATTCCACCCAACCTTCTCGGGCTCGAACCTGACTCAGCGGCGCCTGTACGTCGTGGTGACCAGCGACCCGAACTCGCCGAGCGGCGCGGGCAAGGTGCTCGGCGCCATCTCTCTGCGGCAGCCGGGCCAGTACACGTCGCTGGTGGTGAGCAAGATGCAGCGCGAGCTGTACAACGCGGTGTTCGGGATCAACCACAACGGGTTGCTGCGCCCCACCCTCACCGGCGCGCGCAGCCTTGCGGAGAGCGACAAGTACTGCTTGCCCGGCGTGCCCTACGACATCTTCGTTCCGCTCGAGAACGAGCTGACGAGCGACGGCGACCCGTACGAGTCGAGCTGGAAGACGCTTCTGCAGCAGGCGAAGGACGCGGCGGCGGAGGCGGACCAACTCGGCGACAAGATGCTCGACTGGGGCTTGCAGACGGAGATGCGCAGGGAGGACGCGAACAGCAAGCTGGCGGATGTGTGTGGTTCGTACGGGCTGGTGGACGACACGACGTTCAACGACGGTGACGTCTCAGCCGGGCCGACGGACGGACCGCTGGCGGCGTGCACGAACAACGACGCAAAGAACGTCGTGTTCCTGGGCAAGGCGCCGGACGACCTGAAGAAGACGACGACTCCGGCCGACGTGACGGACTACTTGAAGAACAGCGTGCTCAACTGCAACGGAAACAACCCCACGCAGAACAAGAGCGGGCTGTGCGCGTATGACACGCTGAGCTACGGCGAGCTTGCGCTGCCCGATCTGGGAGAGTACCAATCGGACTCGTTCGAGTGCTCGGCGACGGACGTGCTTGCGAAGCTGATGCGGGGCGGTTTCCCCGGACCAACGCTCGAGCTGGTGAAGTCCGCAGACTGGCGCGACCCCGACCGATTGCAGGGCTTGGCCGACGCGCTGCAATACGTCGAGGACATCCCCCATGGGGATAGCCACACGGAGTGGTACGTGTTGTGGAATCGCTCGACCACGCTGATGAGCAGTACGGGGCTACCGGAAAATGCTTCGGACCAAGGCCAGCAAAAGACGATCTGGCCGGGATGCAAGCTCGGCGGAACGTGCAATTGGAACGATCGCTTGACGGCCAAATTCGACCAGATGTTCGGCACGGACAGCAAGACAGGGATGACCACTGGCGACATCGCCACCGTTGGGTGGCGGGTGCAGGGTGCCTTGTGGACGATCGGTGCGATGGCGGGCACGGTTCCGAAGGGGATGTTCACGGTGCGATTGCCAGTCGCGAACTTCAACGCCGCAGCCAATGGTGAGTCGCTTCTGGTCCCGGCGATCTACGGCATCGGGACCCTGGCTAGCGTGGGCGCCGGCTTCAAGCTGGAGACAACGGCCAGCGTGGTGCCGGAGGACGTGGCCAACAATCGCTTCGGGACCGCGTACGCCTATCCCGGGGATTTCACCAACCCGGCGCCAGACCCATCGTTGCAGCCAACTTGGCTCACCGAGTTCTGGTCCAAGGCCCAGGCCAGCAACGAGGCCAGCGGGGGGAAAGCGTACCTGACGGTTACCTCTGGCGACTCCGACGAAGTCGCGCTCGGAGGCCGTTCCGCGCTGAGCGATGACATCGACAAGATGGCGGCTGGATTCAACCACATGAGGTGCCCCGGGTTCCTGTTCGATGAACCGGGAACCGACGGAAGTGATTCCGAGACGGCGCGTGCCAAGCTCGAAGAGATCAAGACTACGGCGCGAGACGCTTGGGGACGCATCTGCCGGCCCCCCAACGGCGGCAAGCAAGGGCCGTTGACGCTGGTCGCGACCGGTGGGCGGAATGTGGCGGTCGTCTTTCAGGACGTAGTTCTGGCAACTAAGTGCACCGAAAACGTTACGGGATACGGAACCTCCAACGACTTGTTCCCGACCGGGGCCCCGGTGCCCACGATTCCGGGAGCGCCGGACAAGGGGCTGTCCCATTGGTGGTACATGTGGGTTGGCAACGCGTGCGCCGAGCGAACTCAGTACGGCAATGTGGCTATGACGTCGGATTGCCTGAACTCCTGGGTTGGCGGGCAGCTGGCGGCACCTCTGGAAGGCAACGGCGCGCCGACCATACAAGGCAATTGCGACTATGCGGCTGGCTGGGATCCGGCCGATCCGTACAAAGGAGCATTCGCGCTTGGCCCCTGGTATTTGCGACCGGACAACTGCTCGAAGGGCGCGCGCGCGCGCATGTTCATCAACTCGTATCCACCCGCGACGGCGTGTGACGCCGCGGCGCAGCTCGTCGCCGCGCTCGGCCTAGCGTGCGAGCTACAGGGGCAGCCGCCGCCCGCGGACCTGAGCAACCCGCCAAACCTTCAGGGGCAGGATGGACTGGACCACCTGGCGGAGCTCGGTGCGTGGGTGAACGCGCTCGGTGTTCGGATGGCCAACCAGGCGAGCCACATGTACGTCGAAGACGTCCCCAGCTCGGTGCTCACGGACTTTGGCAACGGGACCGTGGGGACCGGGAGCAACGCTGGCACGATTGGACAGGCGAAGCTCCAGATGGGCACGAGCCTGCAGCAGATCAGGGATAGCTGGCGCCATGTGGGCGAGACCCTCGCGCTGATCGGACACGATATCGCGGGCGCGCGGATCTCCGGCAAGTTGGCGCAAGAACAGCTCACCCAGCAGAGCCTCAACAACGCAATCGCAAGAATCAATTCCTTGGCACAGGCCGAGGAGGCGGTAGCCAGGGGGATCGGAGCCTGGTTTGCGCCCACGACGCTGTTCAACCCAGGAAGTGCGGCGGCCGAAAGTGCGGTCGCTGAGGTCGAGGTTCTCCGCGCGAGCTTTGTAGACGACGCGATCAGTGCGCTGGAGGTCAACGCCCAGAACCAGTACAACGATTCCGTCGCCCAGACTCTCAACGACCTGCAGTCGAAGCTCCTCACGCGCACCAACGATCTGGAGGACTCGCTCAGCGCGCTTAAGGCCGCAGTCGCTGCCCAAAAGCAGTCCGCGAGCCAGATTGATAATCTTACGTCCACCGCCCAGTACGAAGCGGCCGTGGCCGCCGGCGCGGACTTCGCCCGCGACAGCGACGGCAACGCTATTTCCATCCCGGTCAACACCGTCCTCAACCGGCAATATGACGTCACCCGGAACCGCTACCGCAAGGCCCTCGCCCAGGCTCGGTATCTCGCGTTTCTCTCGCGTGTGGCCATTGAGCAACGACTCGGCGAGCGTCTCGACGCCGTGTCGTTCCCAACGACCACCGGCCCGCTCGAGTCGCCGGGCCTCTGGGCTGACGATGTCTGCCACATGACGGGCATCGACTTCTCCAAGTACAAGGACGCCCCGTTGCCCGACTGGGCCAAGGAGAATCCTTCGATGGACGGCGGGACGGGCAGCAAGATCATCATCCCGCCATCGGTTCTCGACCCGAAGTACCGAAGGAACCTTCTCGCGCTGTTCTCTCAGGACAACGTCATCGACGATCTTTCGAAGCAGTACATCGGCGACTACGTCTCCAAGCTGGAGAGCTTCGTGACGTACTACAACACCGAGTACCCGTCGCACGACGGCGACGACACCACGGTGCTGTCGCTGCGCGATGATCTGCTCACGCGCGACAAGCAGTGCTACCAGCCCTCGGTCAACCTGCTGTACTTCTCGGGAGCCCTGGACCGGAGCGCGCTTGCGGCTGACGGCAGCGGACAGGTGCTCGGATGGCAGACCGACAGCTGCGACCTTGGGGTTCAGCGGTGCATTCGGGTGATGGGTAGCTCGGGCCTGGCGGGCATCATCGATCCGCCCGTTCCGAATGCGGGTGTCTCGGTACTGACCGAGGAGCCTGCGCGAACGGTCGAAGTCGACGCGGGAGGCTTGGCCGATGGCGGCGCCCACGATGGCGCGAACGTGGGCACGGCGCAGCCATTCGAACCGCGCACCGTCAACCAGCAAATGCACCTGGCGCCGGGCAGCTATGTGCTCTCGTGGTGGGACAGCGCTCGCACGAGCGCCGATTCGCTTTCCGACTTGGCGCAACAGGTTAGCACGATGACCGTGGCCGTTTCCGATGCCGGCGGGCAGTCCGTTGGCATGTGGCAAGGTCAACCGCAGGGCGCGGCGGGAGTCAGCAGCGGTGAGCCTGATGCCGGGGACGCCGCAGCAGCAGGGTGGAGCCCGAGGCGGTCGTTCGGGTTCTATGTTGCGCAGGATGGCGTCTACACGCTGAGTATTTCGGTGTCGCTCGGGGCGGACCAGCCAGCGACCGTTGCCATCGCTGGCGTGCAGCTCGAAAAGACAGCGTCGGCGAGCGCGCCGCCTTCCGCCTATGAAGATACCGGAGCCACGCGCAGCCTGCCGAGCCAGAGCTGCGTGTTAACGAGCCAAGATGTGGAGAATGCGTTCGACTACGAGTGCGACAGCACCGGCCAGTGCTTCTACGAACTGCGTGCCCCGATCACGCTCGACACGCAGGACCTCCAGAGTCACCCCGACTACCTCAATGGCAAGCTCGCGGAGGGCAACTTCAACTACCGGCACGTGACGCTCGCTCTCAACTTGGTGGGTACGGGTCTGGTGGATTGCAGCGGTCAGCCAGCCACGTGCCGCGACACCAACACCGTCGACTACCGGCTTGCTCACGACGCATTCGAGATCCAGTTTCGCGGGGTCAATGGCGCTCTGCGCGACTTCAATTTCGGCGAGGCCTTCATCAACGACGGCCGCGCGCTCGCCTCGGAGATCGAGATCGAGACCCCGGTCACCGCCGAATACAACGCACTGCTGCAGCAGGACGGCGTGACCAAGACCGAGTACATGGGCCGTCCGCTCGACGGCACCTATCGTCTGCGCATCTGGGACCGCCCCGGGCTGCAGTGGAACCGTCTCAAGGACGTCCAGATCGTGCTCAAGTATCGGTACTGGTCGGCCATCCAAAAGAGCTCATCAGGACCCACCTGACCCTGCGGAGCCGCGTGCCGCCGCGCGCGTCCGGCTCGCGGCGGCTCCTCTGGACGATACGTGTGTCGGTTGGATGCGAGTCGTGGCGGGAGCAAGACGATGACCCCAGGTGATGTCCGAAAGCCGTTCGAAATCGAAGCCGAAGCACCCAGGCCGCGGGCGCGGATTCGAGCCAGGCAACCGCAGGGGAAAGCGACGATCACCCGCCTTCGACGCGACGGCGGCCCGGTGGCACTGCTGTCCCTGCTGTCGTTCCTGTGCAGCCTGGTTGCGCCGTACCGGCTCGCCCTGGCCGCCGAGCCTGTCAAGGATCAGCCGTCTGTCGAGCAGAGCGCATCGCCCGCCCACGAGGCGGCCAAGCCAGCCGTGTCGGCCGCCGACCGCGAGGCTCCCCGCCGTCGCGCCGAACCCGCGAGCGGGAAGGCCGCCACCAAGGCCCCGCATGTCGCCGCGGCCAACCGCTTCACCGCCACTACCGCGGGCCAGCTTCACCCGATGTCGCTGGTCAACGGAGAGAACAAGTCCGGCGTGTCGGCGCAGGCCATCTCGGTTCCCAAGGGGCCCGGGACCATCCAGGGAATGGGCGAGAGCTTCAGCGCTCAGGCCTCCACGGGGATTGCCACCTTCAGCGTTCCCATCTCGCTTCCGGCCGCTCGCGGCGCCGTGCAGCCCAATCTCGCATTGGCGTATAGCTCGTCATCAGGAAATGGACCGGCCGGGATCGGCTGGGACATCGGCGTGCCGTTCATCGCTCGCCAGACCGACCGGGGACTGCCGGCCTACAACGACCAGCCCCAGTGGCAAGCGAGCCAGGACAGGTTCGTCTACAACGGCGGGCAGGAGCTCGTGCCGATCGGCGCCCTGGGGCCAGGCGAAGCGCTGCCCTCCTGGGCCTCGGCTGGCTGGCAATACTTCCGTCCCCGGGTCGAAGGAAGCTACTTGCGCTTCTTCTGGAACCCGACCGCCCAGCTCTGGCGCGTGCAAGACAAGAGCGGAACGGTGCTTGAGCTCGGCATGGTCGACGGACAGACGGATGCCCTGGAATCGGATCCGGGCCAGCCGCAGCGCGTGTTCCGCTGGAACCTCAAGCGCTCCGTGGACGCGCATGGCAACGAGGTCAGGTATTCCTACCTTCACGATGGGAACCTGGCGTACCTCTCGGACATCTACGACACGCCACCAGTAGCAGGCTCGGCGCCCGGGATCACCGCACACTGGGCGCACCACACCCGGCTTGTCTACGAGTCGCGGCCCGACGTGACGCACGCTTTCACGCGCGGCTGGGAGACCACCAGGGCGCTCCGGCTTTCGAGCATCGATGTTACTTCCGAGGGGCAAGATGCGCTCCAGCCTCGTGCGCTGGTACGGCGCTACCACCTTTCGTACCTCGACGGCCTGCACGCCTCGCTGCTCCAGTCGGTTCAGATCGAGGGACGCTGCCCGCGGGCCGTGTTCGAAAGCGATAGCGGCGGATTGCCGGCGAGCGCCTGCCCGCGGCTTCCAGCCATGGAGCTCGGCTACACCCACGTCGCGACCGACGCAAAGGGCAACCCGACGCTGGACAATGGCTTCGAGCAGCTCGACACGACCGTTCGAGCCATCAGCGGCAGTCCGGAGTACTCGGTCGACGATACCTACACGGACCTGTACGACGTGAACAGCGACGGCCTGCCCGACGTGGTGCAGACCGGAGCCAACGCGAATGTGGGCTACAAGCATGCGGTCTGGTTCCAGGGAGCGCAAGGCATCGAGGACAAGTTCACCGGGGCGTTCCCGATGGGCGTGGCGGGCGTCAACGGCGTTACCGCGGCGAGCCTGACCAAGAGCAGTCCGGTGGTAGCTGCGCTCGACCTGGACGGCGACGCCACCATCGACCTGGTCCACATGCCGCAGGAAACGACCTACTCGGTCTTCACGCCCAAGGGCAGCGGGTACGCGTACAACTGGGTCGGTCGCAGCGTGGCGACGTCTGACGGACTGGATGCGCGAATCGACCTGACCAACGACGCCGAGCTGCTGCGCGTGGTCGACATCAACGGCGACGGCCTTGTCGACGTGTTGAAGACAGGCGAGTCGTATGAAGTCTGGTTCGCCCTGGGCCGCTACCCGGGCGGAGATGGGCTGTTTGGCCAGGCGAGCTGGAGCGGACCGAACACGGCACAGCTGAGCATGGCGCCAGCATTGCGTTGCGTTCCCTGGTCGTCGGGCTCGGTCGTGTTCGGCTCCTCCGAGATCAAGCTCGCGGACATGAACGGCGACGGGCTGACCGACATCGTGCGTGTGCGGCCCAATGACGTACGCTATTGGCCGGGACGGGGCGACGGAACATTCGGCACCGGACCGCTGGGCTGCGCGGGTGGCACGCGAAGCGAGAACAGCTACGTGCTGATGAGCGGCAGTCCGGACTACTCGGCGCCGACCGCGGACCTGGTGCGCCTGGATGACGTGAACGGCGACGGAACGGCCGACATGGTTCAGATTCGCACCGACGAGGTGGACGTCTGGTACAACGTCGACGGCACCTCCTGGCAGCCGCGCAGGATCATCACGAACACGCCTGACACGTCGAACTACGGCAAGCGCGTGCGTCTGACGGACATGAACGGCTCTGGCACGACCGACATCGTGTGGGCGTCCGGTCTCGCCTACAAGTATGTCGACCTGGCCGGCGGCAAGCGTCCCTGGCTCTTGAATCACGTGGAAAACGGGTTGGGCAAGAGCACGGACATCGACTACACGACCAGCACGGCTGCGATGCTCGCCGCGCAGCGCGCGGGGGCGGCCTGGAACAGCAAGGTGCCGGTCGTGCAGCACATGGTCTCGCGTGTGACCGTGCGCGACAACCTCGGCAGCGTAGGAC